>JBBSWX010000030.1:21132-53820 GCA_038046065.1 Microcaldota archaeon
CAAGCCCGCTACTCGCAAGAGTTCGTTGAGGATTTGCGCAAGCTTGACGCGCCGGCGAAGGAAATCGCGGTGAAAGTCATCCGGAAGATTCTCGAGCGCCCTGACAGCAATAAGCGGCTGACCGGCCCGTTGGCCGGGTGCCTTCGCGAACGCTTCCTGAAATATCGCATCATTTACCGGATTAACGAACACGAAGGCTTCGTTGAACTGATCAAGCTGAAGAAGCGCGATGCGGCATACCGCTAGCCCGCCAGTATGGCAAACTGGTTGGAACCGCATCCGACTACTGGCGCCATGCGGCACTTTTACGACACCACGCGCGGCGCTATTCATATAAACTGCAACGGGTAAAACGGAGTTGTGATGCTGCACGCAAGCCCTGAAGTTACCGCGGCGCTCGCACGCCACCCTCGCGCCAAGCAACTGTTGGAGCGGCACTTTGGGGACGATGCGGGCGCGCGCGCTTCGAAGGCGCTTCACTCGCCTGAAAACGTGCCGAAGGTTGTTGAAGCTGCGCGCAGCGTGTTTGACGCGATTGCAACGTTGTCGCCTGAAGAACGAAAGCGGCTTGGAGCAAACCGCGAAAACATCCAGGCGCACCGGCGCACACGCAAGGCGCTTGAAAAGCTAGACTCGTTGAACGCGGCAGTCGCGCGGCACGAGTTGGTCGCCCGCTTCGCTGAAGGGAAGGCGATCGAACAAGACGTTATCAGAGCTTGGGAGCCCGTGGGGCGCGTCTCGGCAGTAACACGCAGCGGTAAAGGCGCTACGCTTACATACCGTACTGGTTCTGAAGATATTATCCATAACCTGCCCGACCCGGCTAAAGATGCGAAAAAACTGTTGGAAGAAACAAGGTTGCCTTACGACCGGCTCGTGGCGTTCCTCGTGCGCGGCCTCGACCCGCGCTTCAAGCAGAGTCCGGACGCTACCCGCCAGGCTGTAACCAGAGTCATCCGCTCGGGAGTTCCTGCCCAAACCACGCCCGACGCGAGAATGATGCGAACAAGGCTGAATACTGAAGCGCGGGAAGCAAACCCGGAGTTCGCGCGGCTCGCGCGTATCGCGAACGGAATGATAGAACCAACTGAAAACGGCGTCAGGACTATGCTTAAAATGGATCACAGTGATTTCGTCGCACTCAGCGGCGTGTTCCGCCTAGCGGAAGGACATTGTTATAACGTGTTTCAAAAGCTGCGCGCCTTCAACCCGAAGAGAACGACCGTGCGGCAATTCGGCGCGTACTTCACAAACTGCGGCGCAACTACGCGAGATTACTTGAAAAGATTGCAGCCGGTGCTTCGGCGAGTGGTGCCTGCGAGCCACCCGTACCTAGAGCTCGTGCAAGTCGCGCTGGAAAACATTGCCGTCGCGCAAGCTAAGAAGGCCTTGCGAGAGAAAAACAAAGCTGCGGGCTAAATGCTTTTGAAACCTTTCGGCGGCAGTTAAACGACGAGGTTGCGCCTGTCGACGACCATCACGTCCTTCACGTCGAGGACGGCCGAGTAAGGTATGGTTATCAAACCGGCGCCTTCCTTTTCCGCGCGCTCTGCCAGCGTCGAGTCGGGGTTCGGCTCGATGAGCACGCGCTCAATCTTGCCGTTAAGCTCGTTCAGGTACAAGTCCACCACGCGGCCGAGCTCTTCACCGTCGGTCGTTATTATCGACTTGCCTGCGAGTTGTTTGGCTATAGCGTACTTGACCATGAAATACCACCTTTCGACCCCACAGCATAAAGGGGCAATCTGTAATCAGCCGCAGTAAGTTTAAATAAGTTTCTTTGGCGGGCTGGTGAGCGGCCGCGGCCCGGCAAGGCAGTTGCCACGCATTTATATACTGAAAAGGGTTAATGAGTGGAACTAGCTAAGTCGGGTGGTGCGCTTATGGCAATGAAGGTTTCCGAAGAGATCCAAAAGACTATAAAGGCGCTCAAGGACAACGGCTTCTCGCCGGTAGACGCGGTTTTCGAGGGGGCGGTGGGCGTCAAGGAGGACACTACGCTCGCGTTCCTGGACAAGCTTAACGAAGCGCAGCTCATCAACGGAGTCATCCGCGTTATATACACGGCAGGCGATGACCAAATCCGCTTTGTCGAAGTGCCGGTGGGCCAGCCCCAGGAAGCCCAGCCGCCGCAATAGGCGCGACAACGCAATTTTTTAAGCAAGCAGCTACACCCTTGCTTTAAACGTATTAATGCGCATTAAGAGGTGCAAAAAAAATGGTTAAGAAACAAGCGAACATTATGCCCGTAGTGGGCGCGTGGCTGTTTGTCATCGGCCTAGTGGTAGCGCTAGTGGCGGGCTTCGTGTGGTCCGGCCAAGGGTGGGTACCCCTGCTGCTGGGCGTGATCGGCGTGATAGTGGGTCTCGTGAACATCGGCGAAAAAGAAACGATGGCGTTCCTCGTCGCTGCGATAGCGTTCAACGTAGCAGCCAACAACCTCGCCGACGTGGCGCGCCAGCTAAACACGGGCGCTGGTGACTACCTCGTCAGCGTGTTCGTGTACGCCGGCGCGTTCGTCGCACCCGCAGCTGCGGTGGTGGCGATAAAGTCGCTTTACGAAATGGCGAAGAGCGCCTGAAGCGACTGGAAACTCGTTAAGAAGGGGGAGGGTGCAAGCCCCCGGCTAATTCTTTTTTATTCCGAATGCGACCGCAAGGCATTAGCCTGCACTTCTCGAAAAGCTGCACCAAAAAAGACTCGCAACGATTCGTTCGCCGCAAGGAGGGGGTCGGCGGACGCCCAGAGCCGGGGGAACCTCGGGTTCCCCCCGCGGCTTGGGCAGCGGGCCCTCGGGGATTTGAACCCCGGTCTGGAGCTGTCTGCAAACACGCTTTAATTCTTGCAGCCGCGTTTTCCGCAAGCTCCCAGCCTATCCAAGCTAGCCGAAGGGCCCAAACGCAACGCCGGACGGTAGTATTTACGGTTCAGAAGATATAAAAACAAGCCGAGGCACTAATAGCCTACAGGCTGGCGCGCTTTACGCTGGCGTTCTCGCTTTCTGGGAGGTTATGGTGGAAATGGCTGTTTGCTCTAGTTGCGGCCGCAATGATGCCGACTTCGTGGTGCTCCAGTGCCCCGGCGCGGGTTGCGACGGGCGCATCGTGCGCTGCGCGGCGTGCAGGCGCAACGAAAACAAGTACTCGTGCGATAAATGCGGTTTTACCGGACCGTAGGTGCCCGGTCAATGCGCAGGGCTTTCGCGGCTGGGACGTTCGACGGGCTCCACCCGGGGCACGTTGCGTTCCTCAAGCACGCGGCGCGCCAAGGCAAGCTTTCGGTTGCAGTCGCCCGCGATGGGAACGTGCTGAAAACGAAGGGAAGCAAGACGTTCTTCAACGAGAAGGAAAGGCTCTCGCTCGTCTCGGCAATCAAGTTCGTTTCAAAAGCGTTCCTCGGCAGCAAACAAGATTATCTTGATGCTGTGGTGAAGGCCAAGCCGGACGTCGTCGTGCTGGGCCACGACCAGAAGGTTGACGGAAAGCGCTTGGAGAAAGCATTGAAAGAAAGGGGCGTGCGGTGCCGCGTGGTTCGCGCGCCTGCCTTCAAACGCGCGCGGTATAGGAACGCGTTGTTGAAGCGCGGAAAGAAAGGGCATTACTCACAGTGTTGATACGAGGGTGTTGAATGATGGGAAAGGTTCTCGTGGCAATGCGCGTGTTCCCCGTTGAAGGGCAGGATGCTGCCGAGCTGGCCGAGCGAGTGAAGGCGGTGGAAGGCTGCAACACGAGCAAGGTTGAGGATTACGTTTTCGGCACTAAGATAGTGAAGGCTTCGTTCGTGTGCGAGGACGGCGAGAACCGCGATTTCGAGGAGGAAGTGAAGAAAATCGCGGGCGTGAGCGAAGTGCAGGTTGACGAAGTCGGCCTCGTGAGCTGAGCCGGGCGCTCAAGCGCAAGCAAATTAACTGTTGCTGGCGATAAGCTTGCCATGATTCGCGCCGTGCGCCTCAAGCGGTGGAAGAGCCACGAGTATTCGGAAGCCAGCTTCGGCAAGGGCACTAGCGTGATAATCGGGCCGATGGGCGCCGGCAAAAGCTGCATTTTGGAAGGAATGTGCTTCGCCTTTTACGGCACCACGCCGCAAGTCAAGTCGCGGCGCGTGAAGCTTGAAGAACTCGTAATGAACTCGCCCCACAAGTTTGAGGAAGCGTCGGTGGAAGTGTGGTTCGACGCAGGCGGCAAAAACTATTCCGTCGAGAGGACGATAAACGCCAAGAGCCCCAGCGTGGCACACTTGCGCGAGGAAGGCAAGGTTATTGAAAGCGGGCCGCAGCGCGTTACCGAGAGCGTCGAACGCCTGCTGCAAGTCGATTACGAGCTTTTCGTGCGCGCCGTTTACTCCGAGCAGAACAAGATAGACTACTTCCTCGAATTAGGCAAATCCGAGCGGAAGAAGCAGACGGACGAGCTGTTGGGCATAGCCGAGTTCGAGACCGCTCGCTCGAACGCGACGACGGTGGTGAACAAGCTCAAGGCACTCAAGGCGCAAGCCGAGTCTTTCATCGCCGGGGCTAACGCCGCGGAACTGGAGAAAGATGCGCGTGAGTTGAAGGCGGCCGTTGACGCGGCTGAACGCGAGGCGTCCGAGTGCGAGTCGAAAAGAAAGATTGCCGAAGAAAAAGCGCGCAGCCTCGCGGCGGCGGTTGCTGAATTGGAACGGCAGGAGGGAGTGTTCAACAAGCTTCAAGGCGAGCTTCAAGCGGCGAACGCGCTCGCGGGGCAGGTGGAAGCAAGGCTCGCGGAAGTTTTGAAGCGCAACCCGCAACGGTTGGAGGCGGCGGAAGCTGCCGCGCTCAAGGCAAGGCTGCAGAAGGAAATTGCTGCTTGCAAAGCAGCGCTTGCTGAAGGCCAGCGCCTGTCGGGACAGTTGGAAGCAGCTGCCGCCCAAGCAACGCTTTTGCAACAGCAGCTCGAACGCAAGCCGAGCCTGTCGCTTGAAGAGGCGAACGCAAAGAAAACGGTTGTCGAGGTAGGCATCCTGCGAACGCGGAGCGAACTGCAGGAAACCAACGCGCGCGTATCGGAATTGAAGACAAGGGCGGCCGAAGCTAAGCAGGCGGCAGTGCGCAAGGAACGTGTGGAGAAAGAACTCGCAAGCATAACTGCGCAGTTGACCGAGGCGCAAGCGGCGTTGAAAGCCCTGCCTGCAACCGACGTTCCAGCGTGCGAGAAGGCTGCTGCCGAAGCTGCAGCAACAGTCAACTCTGCAAGGGAAGCGGCGCGCCTGCTTGAAGGCACTACTGCCGCGTGCCCAGTGTGCGAGAGCGCGCTTGACGGCACGAAAGTCGCCGAGCTAGCCGGCAGGAAGCAAACTGAAATCAATGCCGCAGCGCTCGAGCTGGAGGAGCGCGAGAAAACGCTTAAGGAAGCGCTCGACGTCAGAGGGCGTACGGATGAAATCAAGCGCAACGCGAACGTTCTTGCGAGCAAAGCGGATTCGCTCAATGCTGAAGCTTCAGGGTTGGCGAGCGCCGGAGATTTGGCGAAAGCTTCGGCGGAAGCGAACGGTGCGGAGGCGCGCGTGCGGGGGTTGTTGGAAAAACTCGAGCGGGAAAACGCTGAAATGGCCGTGGTTGCGCAAGCTGCGGTTGACGCGAAAGAATGGCTTGATGCAAAAGACCGATTGGCGCAAGCGTTGAAAGTGCGCGTTGATGCTGAAGAAAAGTTGAAGGCGTGCGGCAAGGCGACGCCGCAAGAGTTGGAAGGGCTTCAAACGCAGTTGGACGCTGCGGAAGACGCTGAGGAACTGGCAGGAGTGGAACTGCAGAAGAAAAGCTTGCAAGCGAAGACGATGGGAGTTCAAGAGGCGTTTGCAAAACTGGCTTTCCAGCCGGGAGGGCTGAAGGAAAAACGCCTGGAGGGCGCGGATGCAACGACTGACGCGGCGGTGTTGAAGGAAAAGGCTGCTGCGCTGGCTGTGGCTGGGGCGGAGAAGCGCGCGAGGCTCGCCGAGGTGGACAAGCAACTTGGCCTCGTGCGCGAGCAGGAGGCGCGCAAGCAACTTTTGGAAAAGCGCGTGGAAGGGATGGCAAAGTTTTCCAACGCGCTCGTAGAGACGCAGGCGGCTATGCGCAACGAACTGTTGGGCGCGATTAACGCTTCGTTGGAAGAGTTTTGGCCGCAGGTGTATCCCTACCGCGATTATTCGGGCGCGAGGCTCTCGGCGAGCGAAGATGATTATTTCCTCGAGCTGCGCAAGCGGGATGCATGGGTTGCTGCCGAGAACGCTTCGGGCGGCGAGCGGAGCTGCGCGGCGTTGGCGTTGCGCGCGGCTTTCGCCACGGTGCTGACGCCGGACTTGAATTGGCTTGTGCTTGACGAGCCGACGCACAACTTAGATTCGCACGCGGTCGAATTGTTGTGCACTACGCTGCGCGACGGCCTGCCGCAAGTGATTGGACAGGTTTTCGTGATTACGCACGACGAGGCGTTGAAGGAAGGGGCGAGCACGAGGCTCTACCGCGTGGAAAGGGATAAGGACAAGGGCGACAACAGCACGATAGAAGAGGTGGAAGCGTGACCGCGCGAACGCTGGGAGAACTCCTGGACGAGCACATCCGACTCGACCACCGAGTCGCGTGCGTGGGCGCGTTCAGTGGAATCGTTAATGACCCGTCAGTGCTTTACGCTTGCACTCTGGCGCGCGGGCCTAAAGGTCGCGTTACGATAATAGACGCGCAGTCGCGAGAGCTGGAAAGCAAGATGCGGGGACGCATCGATTGCGGTCGTGGCAAAGAACTGACGAGGGGCGCGTTGAAGAAATATTGGAAAATCACGGAGCACGCAGGGGGTCGTGGGAATCCGGAACTGAATCGGCGGGAACTGTTGTGGCTGTTCGAGGGAAAAGGCTCTAGAACAAGCAGCCTGAACTTTAACCCTGCGCAAGAAGCTTCGTTAAGGCGGCAAGGCTTCAGGCTGCCGTCGGTTTGCATTAGGCACGCGGGCGACACGCGCCTTCCCGACAAGCACTTTAACGTGCTGCTTGACTTCGGTTCACTCGAGTGGATGAAACTCTCGGAGGTTGTGGGCGCGATCGGCGAATACCGCAGGATTTCAGGCAAGACGCTGATAGCCTTGAGGCCTGACCTCGTGGAGCACACCGGCTCGTATAATCAGTGGATTGAGGACGCCATCGCTGGCCTGAAACCCAAGCGCATACAGAAACTCTGCGTTAACAATCATTACTCTTTGCGCCTGCCGGGACTGGCCGAACCGTTGAAACTACAGCACTCGTATGGATACGATCACGTGCTAGTGATAGATTGGTGAGCAGTTGCGCGAAGAACTTGCGAATGATATGCGGCCTTGCAATCGAGTTATAGCCGTTACGTTCTAGAGCCAGCCGCTCTTGCGCGAGGCGTAGTTTGCGAGGCACTCGCGGCTAACGCCGCTCGCTTTCTTCGCGTCGGTGATGCGCGCGCGCTTGATTTGCCGTTCGATGTTGGAGCCGAAAGAAACTAGCGTCGAGCCGAGCAAGTCGGCGACAGCTTCCTGAAGCGTGGTTTCGTGGCACAGCTCCTCGACGATGACGCGCCCGTCTTTGATGAACGGCCCGCGCGAAGGACGCTGGTGGAGTGCGACGAACTCGGCGGCGGGAGAGTGGAGGAACGCGGGCGGGCCGGCGCGCACGCGCAGCTTCGGCAGTTTCGCGTCAAGGCTCTCGAACAGCATTGCCGCACGGCCGGAAGAGTGGAATGCTTGGCAGTCAATCATGCGAAAACCTGCGATGCGCAACGCGTTTGCCAGCGAGTGGCTGGTCTTGCGCAGTTGGGGCGCGAAAACATCTTCCACAAGGCCGGAAGGCAAGTTGAATTCCAGCAAAGCGAAGTATGTTTTGCGCGAGGCAGCCCACTTGACGCAGTTTTTCACGACGGGAGGCTTTTCGAAAAACAATTCCGCGCTGGGCACTGTTGAGGCAGCGCGGGAGAGAGAGATGAACGACGCTAGCGAGTCTAGCGTCACGGCCGCGGCTGCGTTGCGGTTGTGGTCAATCGCGTCGATGATGACGAGGTGCGCGCCTCCAAACTTTTCGGAGAGTTCGTTTGCAGTCGCGTCGGGAAACGCGCTTTCTATATCCACGGCTACTGGCGGCGTCCAGGCGGAAGCCTCTGCCAAGAGCGTTTCGAGCGAACGGTAGTTGAGCACTAGGTATTCGCACAGCAAGCCTGAAAAGCCGCCTATGCTAGCCTCGGCGCCGTAAATGCCGGCAGTTTTCAGCAACTGCTTGAGGCACCGCACGTCCCGCTTTTGCGAGGGGTTGAGACGCTTTTGCAAGTAATCCATGTGCAGCGGCGAACGGTCGACTGCGCTTTTTATTGGCGCGTGCGGCTCGACCTTGAAGCACGGTATTACTTCGACCTTGAAGCCTTGCAGCAGCGATTGGTAGTAAGGGTGTTCGGCGTAATGCATCTCCCACTTGCCGGGCACCGACTTTTTGAGGATGGTGCCCGTGAGTTCAACTATGCGTTCGCGTGAGAACGTGGCGGGAAAACTCACGAACAAGTCAACATCGCGGTCTCCGCGCAAGCCGGTGTCGCGCGCCGCGGAGCCGACGAAGTAGACACGCGCGCCCGAAGGCAGGCGGGGTTCGATGAGCGAAGTGATCTTGAGCGCGAATTCCTTTTCGGCATCAGCCTCGGCGCGCGTGGGCGTGACGACTGCGGAAACCTTTTCCAAGACCGCTTCGAGCGCGGCAGGCTGCTTGCGGATCATAAAAATAATTCGCAGGACAAGCGTTTAAACGTTGGGTTGCAATAGCATAAATGTCGGGCGTTAGGGGAATAACTTTGGACGGGCGTTTTGGAAGAGCGGAGTTGGCGCTGGCGCGGCAGTTGCTTGCCAAGGCGGAAGCGCTGGCCGCAAGGCACGCCAAGCCCCTTGAAGACCCGCCGCTTACTGAAAAACGAGCGAAAGTATTGCCTCACGCCCAAGAATATATTGACGCGGGGCTTCGGTACAATCCTAAAGCCATAAGCGAAGAAACGAGTTTGACGCTTTCGCAAGTCCGTTCCTTGCTCGCGAAAATGACTATGGACGGGTTGCTGCCACACCGCAGCCGTAACTTGCCTAGAACCGAGCGCGGTCTGCAGCCGCTTGATTACGCGAACCCGCTTTTCACGAAAAACAAGGGGCTTACCCGCAGGCCGTTACGAGCCCAGTTGGCTGCCACGCCGGGCGTTGATGTTGAAGCCTTGCGGGCAGCTGCTATAGACGCGTTGGCCAAGGCGGCGCGAGATTTCGATCCGGCAAGAGGGCACGCGTTCAGCACGCTGGCAGTAATGGCTATAGCACGCAAGCTAAATCAGATTGCGAGTAAGGAACTCAAAAAGCTTCACGGGAGCATGGACGCGGCTACCGACGGCGTTTCGCTGCACGACGTGCTTCCGGCAAGGGCAGATACTGCGAACGCGGCCTTGACAAACGTTGCTGCAGAGGAAGCGGCGGCGCGCCTGCTTGAAGTCTCGCACAAAATCAGCAAGAAAAACGGCGGGCGTTATGCGATGGCGTTCTTGCTGCACCGCTGCCACGGCTTGACGCAAGAAAAAATTGCCGAGGCGCTTGGTTTCAATAATAGGCAACGCGTACATCAGGTTGTAGCGGTTATCGAAAAAAGGCTTGCCCAACGCAAGGTTAGTGCAACGAGTATTCCGCCAGCTCCTCGTGCCTCGCGCCTTCCTTCTCGAGGAAGCTCTCGAAAAGGCTGAATGAAGTTATTTCGAACGAGACGGGTTGGAACGGGTTTTCTTGCGCAGAGTCTTTCAGCGCTTGCGCCTGCCGCACATCGCGGATGCGCGCGATGGTGGTGTGGGGGGTGAACTTTTCTTCAGGCAAGCTCAATGCGGCCGCCACGACTCGATGCAGTTCCTCGAGGCCTGGAGAATTCACGCCCAGCCAGAACACGCGGGGAAAGCGCGAGTCGGGAAAGAACCCCGTGCCTTCAAGCGAGGCGGTGAACTTGGGGGCGTTGATGGTTGCGAGGCTGGCGCGCACGGCGGCAACCTGCTCGTCGTTCTTGAAGCCGAGGAAAATGAGCGTGATGTGCGGCGAGTCGTTCGCGCGAATGCCGGGATAGGCGGCCGCGGCTTTGGCGGCGTAGGCGGCGAAGGCTTGGCGCGCTTCCGGCGGGGGGGTAACGGCGATGAAAACCCGGTGGAAATCCATGCGTATGACGCTCAAGGGAAGCGCCCAATAAATACGGGCGCATAATGCGGCGGGCGGCAGGAAAAACGGCGAGATGACTGCTTGCCGCAATGGTTTGCATTGCTAATCGCACGAAAGAGTGTTCAGTGGTATGAAAACCATTATTTGGCAACTTTCTGCACTCACGCAACTCTTTTAACCATCTTCCTACAGTAGTCCCAGTATGAGACTTTTCGTTGCGGCTCTCGCGTTCGCTCTCGCAGCTGCGCTTGCCGGCGCGGCGGTTGTTGATGTAGTCAGCCCGGCGCGCGCGACGGCAGGCCACGGCAAGGTCATAGACTTGGGCACGGTCGGGCCGGGGCAGACTGTAGAGATAGCTATTGCTAACGACACGCACGAGATTACTATGAGCAACTCCACGTCGAGCTTGAGCAACGCGGATTGGGATGGCTTGCGCGTGCTGCGGCACGAACTGCCGGAAGGGTGGATGGGTGAAGACAGCCGCAAGTACGAAAACCCGCTTAAGGCGCACGTGATAATCTCGAAGCAGGCGGCCGACGGCGATTACGTCGTGGGGCTCGTCGCGCTGGACGAGTACGAGGAAGTTGCGCCGGTCGAGTTCAAGGCGCGCGTGACGGTGTCGCGCAACGTGTTCATGATGGGCGTGGTGCGCGAGCCGGTGAAAGCCGAGCCGCGCGAGCAAGTGTCTTACGTGCTCGAGCTCGAGAACACGGGGAGTGCGAGCGACGCGTTCACGGTGTCAATGTCCGGCTTGACGAGGGAGCTTGACGCGTCGAAGAACGTGTTCGTGCCGCACAACAGCAAGGCGCTGGTGGAATTCTCGTTCCCCGCGCCGGAAGTGGGCGATTACGCGCCCGTGTTTGAAGCGCGGTCGCAGTCAAGCGTAGAGCTCAAGGCCGCGGCGTCAGCCCGCCTGTTTGTGGGCACGAGCTTCGTTTCCGACGCGAAGGCCGCGGCGCGCGGTGTGCTGTTGTTCCCGACGCCGCAAGGCATTGCCTACGCGCTGGCCGCGCTGCTGGCAGCGTTGCTTGCCTGAAGCGCCTGCTGCCAAACCGGCAAGTGCACAATGCGGGTTGTTACCATATGGCTATAAGAAAATTCGGGCGCAAGGCTCGCAATGACGCCGATGCGTGCACTCCCAATGCAACGCGTGCCGTTGACTCTAGAAAACAGGCTGCTGCAGGGGTGCTGGCGGAACTCGAAGGCGGCGGGCGAGGGGATGTTGAAGCCCTCAAGCGCAAGCACTCGCGGCTGCAAGGCTTGAAAAGCATGTTGAAGAACTCGGAGTTGATTGCCGAGTGCAGTGACGTCGTCTTGCGGAGGGCGCTGCGCAAGTCGGCAGTTCGTTCGGCTAGCGGCATTTGCGTGATTGCGGTGATGACGCGGCCGGGAGGCTGCCCGTACGACTGCGCCTACTGCCCGACTAGCGAAATCGCGGCGAAGAGCTATACTGGATTCGAGCCGGCCGCGTTGCGCGCGAGGCAAAACAATTTCGATGCCGGCAGGCAAGTCTCCTCGCGTTTGAGGCAGCTTGAGGCGGCGGGGCACGACCCGCAAAAATGCGAGCTCGTCGTGATGGGCGGCACGTTCAACGTGCAGCCTGAAGCCTACCAGCAGGAGTTCCTTAAGGCCGCGTTGGAGGCGTTTAACGGAAAGAAAGCGCGCAACTGGGAGGAAGCGATGAAGGCGAATGAAACCTGCCGCCACAGGGTGATCGGCATCACGTTCGAAACGCGGCCGGATTGCGCCATGACGCCCGCGCAGGTTTCCCGCCTCGTTGACAGGGGTGCAACGCGCATTGAACTTGGCGTGCAGAGCCTTGACGACAACGTGCTGCGCAAAGTCAACCGCGGGCACGGCGTTGCTGAAACCGCTGCGGCAACGGCCGCGTGCAAGGACGCGTTCCTCAAGGTAGGCTACCACGTGATGCCCGGCCTTTTCGCCACTCCCGCGAAGGACGAGCGCATGTTTAAGCAAATGTTTTCCGACGAACGGTTCAAGCCAGACATGCTGAAGATATACCCGGCGCTCGTGATGGAAGGCACGCGGTTGTGGGAGTGGTGGAAGGAAGGAAAATTCGAGCCGTACTCTACTGAAGAAGCGGCAGTTGCGGTGGCGAGGATGCTGCGCCACACCCCGGAGTACGTGCGGGTAATGCGGGTGGATAGGGACATTCCGTCCAACAGGATTGCGGCAGGCGTGAAGAAAACTAACTTGCGCGAACTCGTGCAGGAAGAAATGGATCGCAACGGTTGGGAGTGCCGCGACATCAGGGCGCGCGAGGTGGGGTTGCGCGGGACGCTGCCGGGAAGCGTGGAGATGAACGAGCTTGAGTACGACGCGTCGGGCGGCAAAGAGGTTTTCATCAGCCTCGACGCGAAGGACGGCGGCCTTGTGGGCTACCTGCGGCTGCGCAAACCCTTCGCCCCGTTTCGCCGCGAGATAACTGCGGGCGCGGCGGGCGTGCGCGAACTGCGCGTGCTTGGCGAGCTAGTGGGCATTGGCGAACGCAGCGCAGCGGCGTTCCAGCACAAACGCTATGGAAGCAAATTGTTGGGGCGCGCGGAAGAGGTCGCGCGGAAGTGGGGTTGCAACAAGTTGTGCGTGACGAGCGGCGTGGGCTGCCGGGAGTACTACTACCGAAAAGGCTTTCAAGCAGACGGCGCTTATGTTAGCAAGAACGTTTAGTGAACGGAAATAGGGGATGCCAGCTTTCGCTGGCCTTTAAGACAGCCTCCTTGGGGTTGCCTTCGCCCCTTCTTAATACGGCTTGCGACTGGTTGTTTTAAAAGCTTTTCCTAACTAAACTGTAAATATTGCTTGTTTTTACGAATTACGCGGCATAAAGCCGGAATTATTACGGGTGGTGCGAGTGAAGCTTGGGGATAGGGAGCTTAGGCTGCTGGCGATGCTGCAGGCGGACTGCAAGCAGAGCTTGAAAGACATTTCGAAGAAGTTGGGCATGCCAATGAGCACGGTGCACGAAAAGGTTCGCAAGCTCGAGGCGGAAGGCGTTGTGAAAGGATACCACGCCGAAATCGACCCGGAAAAAGTTGGGCTCGCGGTGACGGCGTACATACTCGTCAACTTGGACACGCACAATATGGCTGGCAAGCACGTGTCCCCTGCGGCGGTTGCAGCGCAAATTGCAAGGCTGCCTTTGGTTCAAGAAATTCAAATAGTAACTGGCCAGTATGACCTCATCGTTAAGGTAAGGGCGCGCAACATTCACGAGCTTGGCGAGTACGCGATAGAGCGCGTGCGCGAGGTGGACGGCATAAACCGCACTATGACGTTAAATGCGTTCAACACGCCCAAGGAATCGCCGCTCCTGCCGCTCAAGGACTGGGTGCTCAAGGAATAGCCAAATGGGGCGAGGCGGGTTCTTTAAACATTGCGGGATAATATCAAAGCCACTAACAGGCGTAACAGATCAACGGCGGTAACGATGTACTCTGCGAAGGCACTCAAGGAATTGGGCAAGCGTGGCATTCGCGAGGGCGACCGCATAGGCCTCGTTGCGTTCGGCAAGCAGCTTGAAGGCACGCTGATGCCGCGCATCGAGGCTGGCGACGCCGACGTGCTGATAGTCAAGCTCGACAGCGGCTATAACGCCGGTGTGAGCGTGGACAGCTGCCAGAGCATCCGCAAAGTATCGAACAAGCAGGAAACTGAAACGAAAGTGCCAAGGCTCGAGTTCGACGCGTCGAAACCCAAGGTCGCAGTGGTTGCCACTGGCGGCACGATAAGCACGCGCGTGGACTACCGCACTGGCGGCGTGTTCATGACTCTCGACCCGCGCGATATACTGGCCACTGCGCCAGAGTTGGCGTCGTTCGCCAACATCGCGGCAATCGACAGCCCGTTCCGCATCGCGAGCGAGGACATGGCGCCGAAAGAATGGGGGGAAATCGCGCGCACAGTTGCCAAGCGGCTTGACGAAGGCTGCGTAGGCGCGGTGATAACGCACGGCACCGACATACTGCACTACACGGCGGCAGCGCTCTCATTCATGCTGACGAACCTCGGCAAGCCAGTTGCAGTGGTGGGCGCGCAAAGGTCGCCTGACCGCGCCAGCTTTGACGGCCGGCTCAACCTCGTGTGCGCCGCGCGTTACGCGGTAAGCGGCATCCCGCGCGTTGCAGTTGTGATGCACGGCTCGAGCAGCGACGACTATTGCTACGCCCACCCCGGTACGAAAGTGCGCAAGATGCACACCTCGCGCAGGGACGCGTTCCAAACGATAAACTCAAGGCCGCTGGCGAAGATATGGGCTGACGGCAAGTTGGAAAGGCTTGCGGACGTGAGCGAGGGGCACGCGGGAAAGATGATGGTGGACGATCGCTTCGAGGACAAGGTGGCAATAGTAAAACCATTCCCGGGGGCGGATCCCGGCATCGTGGATTACTTCACTGAACGCAAGTACAAGGGAATCATTGTGGAAGCCACGGGATTGGGCCACGTGCCCACGGAAACGCTTGACAAGAAGATGAGTTGGATTCCTGCAGTCAAGCGGGCGGTTGATGGGGGCGTGTTCGTAGGCGTAACGTCGCAATGCGTTTACGGCCGCGTCAACCCGTTCGTCTACCGCAACTTGAGGCTGTTGGCCGCAACTGGCGCTGTGCACTTGGAAGATATGCTGACTGAAACCGCGTTCGTCAAGCTGGGCTGCGCGCTCGGCCGCGAGAAGAAGCGTGAAAAAGTGATGGCGTTCATGCTCGCGAACGTCGCGGGCGAGTACGGCGACAGGATTACGCAGGATTTGTTCGGGGTTTGAAATGGACTGGACTGGCGTGAAGATAGGCATCGAGATACATCAGCGGCTCGAGTCGAAAAAGCTCTTCTGCAATTGTTATTACAACGATGCCGCGGCAGGCAGGGGCAAGGTGAGCGTGCTGTTGAGGCGGAGGCTGCGCGCAGTCACTGGCGAGATGGGCTCGACCGACCCTGCGGCGGCGTTCGAGGCGCGCAAGGCATTCGAAATGGAGTATTCTGTTGACGAGGCGAGCGCGTGCCTCGTCGAGACGGATGAGGAGCCGCCGCACGCGCTGAATGCAGAAGCATTGCAGACCACGTTCTCCGTTGCGCTCGCGTTGAAGGCCGCGCCCCTCGACGAGATTCACGTGATGCGCAAGACGGTGGTGGACGGGTCGGCAGTAGGCGGTTTTCAACGCACTGCGCTCGTAGCGGTGGAAGGCAAGCTCGAGACGCCGCTGGGCACGGTAGGCATCCCTACCGTGTGCATTGAGGAGGAAAGCGCAGGCATAAACGGCAGGGAATGCGGCGTTTCGCGTTACGACCTCGACAGGCTGGGCGTGCCCCTCGTGGAAATTGCGACCGACCCTTCGATAAAGAACGGCGAGCACGCCGCGCAAGTGGCAGGCGCGATTGGCAGGCTCTTGCGCGCCACCAACCGCGTCCAACGGGGGATAGGCAGCATCAGGCAAGATGTGAATGTTTCCATTGACGGGGGCGCGCGCGTCGAGATAAAAGGCGTGCAGGAACTCGCGGGAATGGCGAAGCTGGTTGAGAACGAGGTGCTGCGCCAGAGGAAACTGCTCGAAGTGATGCGGGCGCTTGACGGAAAGAAATTCTCGCGCGGCAAACCCGCGGACGTCTCGCGCGCACTCGCGGGCGCAGGCAGCTTCGTCGGCAAGTCAATTGCGCAAGGCAACTCCGCGCTCGCAGTAAGACTGCCGCACTTGAAGGGCGTGCTTGGAGCCGAGCTCTCGGCAAACCACCGCGTGGGAACCGAACTCAGCGATTACGCGCGCGCCGCAGCCGGCGTGGCGGGAATAATGCACAGTGATGAAGGGCTTGCCAAGTGCGGGATAACGCCGGAAATGGCTGACGCGGTTGCCAAGGCAACTGGGTGCGATGAGGGCGACGCGTGGGCGGCGTGCGTCGCCGAACGCGGCGTTGCGGAAAAGGCGCTTGACGCGGCGGTGGGACGGGGGGAAATGCTTTTCGAAGGCGTAGTGCCTAAAGAAACGCGGCGCGCCGACGGCGAATTGAGCCGCTTCATGCGCCCGCTGCCGGGCTCGGCGCGCATGTACCCCGAGACTGACGTGCCGCCAGTCAAGGTAACCAAACAACTGCTCGATTCTGCGGAAGCGATTGAAAAGCCGGACGACCGCGTCGCGCGCTATGCAAAGCTGGGTCTCGCGCACGAATTGGCCGAAGGCATTGCGCTAGACGCGGCCAACCCCGTTTTCGAAGGCGTCGTGGCGCGGGGTGCAGACGCGCGGCTTGCCGCAGTCACGCTGCTGCAAACAATAAAGGCACTCAAGCGCGAAGGCAAGAACGTCGAAAAGCTGACTCCAGACAGGGTGGCGGGCGCGCTGATGCTTCACGCGCAAGGCCGCGCAACGCGGCAGGCGGTCGGCGAGTTGTTGAAGGCAATGTGCGAGTCGGACGGCACTGCCGGCGAGTGCCTCGCGCGCAGCAAGCTCGAAAAATTCAGTGCAGCAGCCCTCAAGAAGATTGCTGCGGAAAAGGGTTTTGACGCCGCGGCCGTGATGCGCGAACACCGGCTCAACATCGACGCGGCAGAGCTTGGAGAGTTGTGCCGCGGCAAAAAGAAGCCGTAATGCGCCAGTCTTGGTGGCGGCATAACCCGGCCGGATTGCCGCGTCAATAATCTATTCAACTGCGCTTAAGGATAGCTCTCAGTACAACGGAGATTGTCCTCAGCTAAGGCAAACTGGTTGGGAGCGCGCAATAACACGCCGCACGGAAGCTTGAAATACCGGGCGCCACTACAAGCTTACAAAACTAGGCAAGCGGATTGAGGCACACCCTCCCGCATCTAACAAGTAAGCTTCCGAGCTAGGGGATATTTGCAAATGGAAATGGATTTTGACGTTGATGACGCCAAGAGCAAGGCTATGCGGATTCTTCCCGCATTGGTAGTGGTAGTTGTGCTCGCACTAGGCGTGCTTTACTACGTGGGCGCGCCCAAGCCCGGCAAGGTGAGCGTGACGGTTGAAGAGTTGGATTCGGGAAAGCCCTTGCCGAGCATTGAACTCGCGCTTTCAGACGCGCAAGGCAACCTGGTGGGCGAGAGCCAGATTACTGACGCGAACGGGCAGGCGGATTTCGCGAACGTGCCGTCAGCAACGCAACTGACGCTGGCGACTGTGGATGTGCTGCCGGGTTACGGCGGGGCTAGGGTGGGGGTGAACCTCCAGTCGGGCGGTTCTGATAACGCCGTGCTCAAGCTTGGCCGCGATTTGGGGCTCGAGCTCTACTTTACGGAAGGGACGAGGGCGCGGCTGGCAACGGTGACTGAACACTGCACGCTGCCCTTGGGGTTGGTCGTAACAAACCGGGGGGAGAACGAGCAGGAAGCCCAGTTGGTGGTAGAGTCGAACACTGACAGTGTGCAAGTGGCAGTCGGCGAGCCTATAATCGTTCCGGCGAAGACGGCGGTTGAAGTTAACGCGACGTTGTCCGCGGGCGCAGGGCGAGAGGGGGAGGAGGCTGCGGAACAAAGTTTCGCGTTGAGGTTGCGCAAGACGCAAACGAAAGTGGAAAGCAATTTTTACTTGAAGCCACGGCCGGTGTTGCAAGCCAGCCCGTCGGAAATATCGGCGGGTGAAGAGCAGACGATGACGTTCAGGCTGCGCAACGACGGCAAGACGCCGGTAACGGGGCTTTCCCGCCGCGTGCAGGTTACTGATGTGGAGACTGCAGCAGGATGCGGGCAGGACGCCAGTGCGTGCATATTCATAGACTGGCCGAAAGACGCTTCGGGCGTCGAGACAACCGCCATTCCTGCAAGCCAAGAGTTAGTGATGCCGATGAAAATCACGCCCCCGCCGCAGGAAGGCAAATATATAGGCACGCTGTTCATAAGCGCCGACTGCGTGGCAAGCCCGGGCGTGGCAGTGCCGTTCGTGCTGCAAGTGGCAGGGCCTGCCTAAAGTTGCGGGCACCCGCGAACCCGTGGTCGTTGGTGAAAGCGTTTGCGCATCTGCAGCAACTATTCCTGAAGCCAGTCGACCAACGGCACTAGCCTTATTTTCACGCCGTCAACGGTTTTCGCCCCGGCTTTGTCTCGAGTTATCAGCAAGGCTTTGGCAGGCTTTAGTTCCTTGGCGCACTCTGCCAAGCCGCGCAACTCGCGGTCAAGCGTCTTTTCGTTTTCAAGGGAGTAAACGACTTGAATTGCATAATTGACCGTAGTGCCTTGCCGCACTATCACATCGGTTTCGAAGCCTTGCTTGTTCCGCCAGTAGCACAACTCGTTTTGCCCTTGCGTCCTGCGCTTGAGCTCAAGAAACGCAATGTTTTCGTAGATGCGGCCCAAATCCAGTTTCCCAGTCGTGCTGTAAAAGAAACCCGCATCCCCTGCGTACGCCTTGCGGGGGTATTGCGACTTGTCTTTAAGCTTATACGAGAAGATCGGCGTGAAGAAAAACAAGTATCCCGCTTCCGCGCATTTCTCCAGCCGCAGTATCTTTTCCTTGCCAATCTTGTACCCGATTGTTTTGAAGAAGTTGAGGCACTTGGACGCTGAGAATAACGGGCTTTGAAGCACATACCTCCCGAAAGCCTCGACCGTGCCCGGGTCTTCGTGGGAGACTTCAGCCACGTCAAGCCCCACTATGTCCTTGAAGTAAGCGTTCAACAAGCGAACCTTGTCCACTTCTTCTTCAGCCAAGGCAACTTCAGGAAAACCACCGTACTTGAGGTAATCCGCGAGTGCTTTTTCCAACTTTCCCCGGCCTGCGGTTGTCGTTTCAGGCCGAACCCCCTTGAAGGCCAGAAATTCCTTGAAAGAAAGGGGAAACAGCTCTATTGCAAGGATTCTCCCGCGCAGCGGCTTGCTGGGAACGACCAAGTTCCTTCTAGAGGAACTCACTATGATTTTCAGCTTGCCTTTCAGCAACTCATGGTTCCTTGCAAGCCAGCCCTGCCAATCGCGTGCGCCCGTAACTTCGTCAAGCAGCAGGTAACCCTCATCACCAAACCACTTGAGCGCATCATCAAGGACGTCAGTGCCGTCCAAACGATTGTCTTCAACGTTAACGTAAGCCGCTTTTTTCCCCTCGCCTTCAAGTTTTTGCAGCAAAAGCATTAGCACGCTGGACTTGCCGCAACGGCGGATTCCGGTCACCGCCACTATCTTTGAAAACGAATGCTTCTCTAGCGCGCCAAGATCCACATCGCGCGCATAGAGTGCTTTCTTTCTAGCGTAAGCCGACCATTCCCCAAACACTTCAGGCGAGCCCATAGCTTGTTTTTACACAGAACAGAATATAAGCATTTCTGTTCTGCCAGAAAACGATTTTGACGACAGCAACCGGCTGGCATGGGCAGCGCGCCGGAGTTTAGGCACTACAACGCGCACCTGGCGTTGCACGCACAACTTGCAGGGGCTGGCAACGCCAGCACGCCGCAAAACGTGAGTGCGGGCTTCGCGACAGGAGCCTGAAGGCGTGCGCAACGCTTTTCAAGCCCCGCGGAGTATAATACCTTTCGATGGATTACCTGCGCAAGGTTATTGATGAGGCCAAAGGCAGCGACGACGAGGCGGAACCGGCCGGGCGCACGGCCGAGCCGCAGCCCGAACGCGTGCTGCTCGACCAGTACAACGACGTGAAGATATACCGCGAGCGGGGAGAGCCGTTGGGCTTGTACGAGATTCCCGCCCCGCGTTACCGGGGGGAAGAACGCGACCTCATACGCGCGATATTCGAGCTTGCCACAAACTCGCTGCCGCCCGAAGCGATGCTGGCAACGCAGGCGGAAAAACGCGAGCGTTACCGCCACAAGGTACTCGAAATAATCGAGTCCACGCGCGAGCTCAACGTGCCCCTCAACGCCAAGGAGTTCTACGCCAACGCGGTCGTGCGCGAGATGGCGGGCTTCGGGATGCTAGACCCGCTGATAACGGACGACAACCTCGAGGAAATAATGGTGATAGGCACCGGCAGACCTGTGTACGTGTTCCACCGCAAGCACCAGATGCTGCGGACGAACGTGGTGTTTTACGACGACAAGGACGTCACCGACCTCATCGACAGGATAGCGCGCAACGTGGGCAGGCGCATAGACTCGCAATCACCGCTGTTGGACGCGCGCCTGCCTGACGGCACGCGCGTGAACGCAACTATGCAGCCCATCAGCCTGAATGGCAGCACGATAACTATACGGAAGTTCAAGGGCGACGCGCTCAGCATCGTGGACCTCGTGCTCAACCACACGCTCACCCCCCGCGCGGCGGCATTCTTGTGGCTCACGACTGACGGCATGGGCGCGCTTCCCGCTAACGTCATCATCGCGGGCGGCACGGCGAGCGGCAAGACGACTACGCTGAACGCCCTCACGGGCTTCGTGCCCAAGTACGAGCGGATAATATCTATTGAAGATACGGCCGAGCTCCAGTTGCCGTTCACGCACTGGGTGCGGTTTGAAGCGCGGCCGCCGGGCGTCGAGGGGACTGGCGAGATTGATACTGACACGCTGCTGAAGAACGCATTGAGAATGCGGCCGGATAGGATAATCGTGGGTGAAATCAGGGGGGCGGAAGGAAAGACGCTCTTCACGGCAATGAACACCGGCCACCACGGCGCGATGGGCACCATTCACTCGAACAACTCGCGCGAGACGCTCGTGCGCCTGTTGAACGAACCCATTGGAGTGCCGGAAATAATGATTCCCGCGTTGAACTTCGTCGTGATGCAGCAAAGGACGTACGACCGCCGCAAGGGTCTCATCCGCCGCGTCACCGAGATTGCGGAAATCATCCCGCGCGAGGACGGGCAATTGCCCGATACGAACGTGATATTCCAGTGGGACGCGGCCAATGATGAGCTTGTTGACTTGGGCACGCCGGTGCACTACGTGCAGATGCTGGCCCGCTATACTGGCCAGTCGAAGGAAGATTTGTTGGCCGAGTTGGAGGAGCGCGAGAAGATACTGGCGAAACTCGCGGCTGGGAACGTGCGTTCGCTCGGCCAAGTGTGCAAAGCCGTGCAGGAACACGCGCTGGCCAAGAAGGCAGGCAAGTTCTGAAGGCGTGAAAAATGGGTTCGAAAGACGCGCTGCGCCTCAAGCGCATGGTGCTGGGCGAAGACATGGAGCCTGCGCGCCAAACGCACGCCGCAACAACTGGGCGTGACGCGTTCGTTGACGCGCCCACCGCCCGAGTGGCGTACGCGGTGTGCGGGGTGCGCAAGCGCAGCCTCGATTTTCAGCCGAGCAGACTGGGCGCCTGGATGGTGTTCGCCCCGGCTGCAGGGATGTTAGGCAAACTGCCGTCAGCCGACTCGCTGGAGGGAGACTTGGCCGCCGCGGCGATGAACGAAACGCCTGAAGAATATTTGATAAGGGCGGCAACGGCAAGCACGGGAGCGATGGCCGCCGTGGTGGCGTGCGTCCTCTTCCTCACGCCGCAAGTTGACGCGGTTGCAATCATTGCAGCCGTGGCTAGCGGGATACTGGCGTTCTTCACGACGGGCGTCGCGCTCACCACGCGACCTGCAGCCAAGGCGGCTGGCCGCGCGGCGGAAATAAACCGCGAGCTGCCCTTCGCACTCCGCCACTTGGCAACGCAAGTAAAAGCGGGAGTTGATTTGACGCGCGCGTTAAGCTCGGTGGCAAACGCGGATTACGGCAAGCTGAGCCGCGAACTAAAGCGCACGGTGTCGGAAATGAATAACGGCACGCCGGCGGACAAGGCACTGGCCAACCTTAGCGACAGGACGGCATCGAAAGGCTTGAAGCAAGCTGCCGCCCAGTTGGCGCGCGCCTTGCGCACTGGAGGAAAGCTCTCCGACATACTCGCGCAGACTGCGGCCGAGGCGGCGTTCGAACAGAGGATGCGCATGCGCGATTACACTGAACAACTCAACCTCGTGGGCGTGGCATTCATGATGAGCGGCGTTGTGGCACCCGTAGTGATAACGATAATCGCGGCAGTGATGCAACTTCCCTTGCTGGGCGGGGGTGCGAACAATGCGCTGGTAGCGCTCGCGTTCATAGCCGCGGCGGCAGCCAGTGCGGGAGTGCTCACGCTGGCAAAAAACCTTGAACCGTGAATGAAAATGCTTGTTGACGAAATCCTATTGGAAGTGCGGCAGGAGTATGAGGCTTCCGGCATCGGCGCTAAGTTCGAGGCTTACGCCGCGCTATTCGGGGCAGTTGCCTTCGCCGCTGCGGTAGCGGCCTACGCCTTGTCTGCGTCGTTTCCCACGCAAACCGGCGGCAGCCCCGTGCTGGCAGCCGTGATTGCATTCGCCGCAGTTGCCAGCATTGCGCTAGTGGTGCCGCACAGTTTGAAGGAAGCGCGCGTGAAGCGCGTGGAAGACGGGCTTGCCGACGCGTTGAGGAGCATGGCGACAATCTTGAAGACGGGGGGAACGGTGGAGTCGGCGTTCGAAGAGACCGCAAAGTGCGGTTACGGCCCGCTTTCCGAAACGCTGGGGGCAGCGCTCGCGCAGTTGAAGCGCGGAAAAACGTTCGAAGGCGCGCTTGCCGGGGCTGCAGCCGAGTCGCAGTCGAAGCTCTTCTCACGCATGGTTATGATAATAAGCGACGCGCGCAAGTCTGGCGCGGGGCTCGCGGACACGATGCTGGCCATTGCAGAGGACGCTGCCGAAGTGAACCGGCTTGCGCGCGAGCGCGCATCTCGCACGCTCGTTCACGCCGCGTTCCTTTACTCCGCGGCCTTGCTGCTGTCGCCGTTCATATTTGGTTTCACGCTGGCAGTCGTCGCGGTAATCGGTACGGGAATAGGGTGCGCGGTGCCGGACGCGCAGCCGATGAGCACGGGTTTTCTAGACACGATGCTCACGCTGTTCCTTGCAGTGGAAGTGGTGCTCGTCACGCTGGCAGTGGGTGTGATTCGCGGCGGCAAGATGGCGCGGCACGCCGTGCGCATCCCGATAATGATATTAATTGCGTTCGCGATATACGAGGTTGGCAAACGGTTGGGTGCGGCTATGATAACGGGCGGGGGCGCGTGCAATTGAAAGGCCAGACTGCCATCGAATACCTGCTGCTGGCAGGAGGCTCGGTGCTGCTCGTCGCGGTAGTCGCGTGGTTCGTAAAAACGCGGGTGCTTGCGTGAGTTGCAGGCGGGTTGGATTGTGATGGATGAACGCGCTCAGACTGCCGTCGAATACTTGCTGTTGGCGGGCGCGGCCGTGCTGGTGGCAGTCGTGGCGATAACCACGGGCCGGGAACTGGCAGCCGCGGCCACGCGCGCTGCCGAGAAGAACGCTACTACGATAAAGGCGTACGTACGCAGCCTTACGGGATGAACATGCGCGTAATACGCAGCAACCGGGAGGAGGGTTACCTAAAGCTCAAGCCCGAGTCTGTGGAAGACTTGTGGTACCTCTCCAGGATAATTGCCGTGGGTGACGAACTCGAGGGCATGACGCAACGCCGCTACCGGCCGCCGGGCGCGAAGGAGGATGCCGGCGAGAAGAAGGCCGTGCGCATGCGGCTTAAGGTGGAAGGCGTGGAGTTCGCCGAGGCCGCCAACAAGATTCGCGTGACGGGCGTGATAATCTCCGGCTCGCCCGAGGAGTACGTGCAAACCGGCAGCCACCACACGATAGATGTTGAACCGCACTTTGACGTCAAGCTTTACAAACAGCTGGATTATGCCGAACGAAAAGTGCTTGAGGACGCCGTCAAACGCTCGCGGCACGTGAAAGGCTTGATAGTGCTGGTGGACGAACAACAGGCGGTTGCAATTGCGGTGCGGGCTACGGGGGCAAGGCAGGCGTTCGAGATAAGCAACACGGCGAGCAAGCGCCGCAGTGATGAGTTTGAGGCTAAGCAAACGAAATTTTTCGGCGAGGTTGCCGAAGCGCTTGCGGCGACCGAGTGCGACGCGGTCGTGATTGCAGGCCCGGGCTTCCAAAAGGACGCTTTGGCCAAATTCATCAAGGCAAAACTGCCTGCACTGGCTGGAAAGATACTGGTCGAGCACGCTTCCACCACCGAACGGAACGCCGTGCCAGAGCTGTTGAAGAAAGACGTGATAAAGAAGGCGTTGGGCCAGCTCAAGCTCTCTGAAGAGTTGCGGCTTCTTGACGCGTTCAAGGCGAGCTTGGGCAAGAACGATGGAAAGTCTACGTACGGCGAGAAACGCGTGGAAAAGGCGGTTGTGGAAGGCGCGGCGGAAACTGTGATGGTGTTGGATGAATATTTGCGCAAGTCTCAAGCCGCGCGCGCAATGATGCAGAGGGCGGAGGACACTGGCGCCGAAGTCATCGTGTTCGACTCGGGCGACGACGCCGGCCGCGAATTCGCGGCGTTCGGGATTGCTGCAATGCTGCGGTACGGGAAGCCGGGACAGTTTTAGGCACTACACGCCTGCAGGGTTTAGGCACTACACTCCCTCGCGTTTTAGGCACTACGCCCCCCCTAGTTTTAGGCACTACACTCCGCACGGCACCCCCTGCGCGGCCCAGGTACCTCACGACTTTCTGCACCACACGGCCGCCCACGCGCGAGTTCTCCACGAGGTATTGGTAAAGGTTGCCGTTCACGATTTTGGTGCGCACAAACGCCATTGCCAACGCCTCAATCCACGCGGAAGTGCAGCACCTTGCGCACTTCGTTGAGCACGTGCGCGTAGTCGTTGAAGTGCGCCAGCGCGTATATCTTGAGCGGGTATTCGCCGTTAGGGGTGCGTTGCGTGCCCCACAACGGCACTTTGAAGAACTTCACTTCGCCGGGCTTTAGGAATCCTAGGCGCACCTCGCGTTGTTTGGATATGGCGCTGCGTTCGAACCCCAAGCCTGGCGGTACGGAAACCACGATGGACGTTAGTTGGGGCGCGTCGGAGGTGTTCTCGAGCTTTATTTCGAGCTCGACGAAATCGTTAGTGTTGGCTTTAAGTGAGTAGGGATGCACTTCCGCCCGCAGGGAGAAGACTCCTGACGCCTGCGCTTTCTTCTTGCCGAAAAGTTCGAAGATTCCCAAATTCATCGCCCCCCGCACGCCAAGTTCAGCCAGCTCGGCTCACCTTGCTGATTGCTAGATTGGCGCCAAGCTTATTTTACCTACCGATTGATGCGGGTTGGTAATAATTGTGCAAGCGGGTTTGCGGCCTTGTTTCGGCAATTGCACCACCCCCCGCGCCGGCCGCCCGTGCCGTCCTTCATTCTAGCCAGCCGCCCCGGCTTCCAGCCGCGCATTCTCCCCCACACCCGCAACTCGGCGGCTGACGCAGGCGGGCAACTGCCGTTACGCGCCTTCCTTTGCTGAAAGCCATTTTGCCCACCATTCGGCGTAGGCTGAGAGCGTGCGGCAGAACTCTTGCGACAGTGTAAAGGGCGAATCGCGGCCGCCCGGCCGTGTGATGAGGCCAGACCGCTGGAGGGAAAGGCACAGTAGATAGAGCGTGCTTTTCTTGACGCCAGTCGCCTCAAGCAGTTGAGTGAATGTACGGGGCCGTTCGCGGAGAGCCATCAGCACTGCTACCGAAGCTTCTTTTTTAGTGGGGGAGAATGAAAAGGCGTTTGTTATGAAATCATAGATTGTGAATTGCGAGGCGGCCATCCTGCCAATGTCTTCGGGGTTGGCGCGGAAGTATGCGTAACACTGGCCTTTCTGCCGAAGGTAATGCTCTCTTGTTGCACCGGTTCGGGACACACTCCTCACTTCCACTATTCGAGCCTTTGGCGGCCGCAGGCTTGTTGGCCGGCGGCTTGCAGGCCACTGGTTTGCCGGCTGGCACGCGTTTTGATGTTTTTGGCGTGTTTTTTAGTGTTTATTTAGCTTCGCCCGACGTTTTAAGCGCCGTAAATCTCTGCGCGGCCAGAAACATTAATCAATTCTGGCATTAAGTCCAACCCCCGCAGCCGCCCCAGCCCGCCCACGGCGCAGTCGCGTTCGCCGAACTTGCGCGTGCAATCCCGCCGCACACCCTTGCCGTAAATGAGGAGTGGCACGGGGTCTCCTGAATGTGCCTTTAGTTGGCAGGGGGTAGAATGGTCGGCGGTAACAGCAACAACCGTGTTTTCCAGCGTCAACAATTCTCGCACTGCCGCGTCAACTCTTTCTATGAACGCCTTCTTGCCCAACGCGTCGCCATCGTGACCGTAATCGTCGGCACCCTTCACGTGAACGAAAATAAAGTCTTTGCGGGCCAATGTGGTTTTCGCAGCGTTGATCTTTGCTAGTATATTCGAATCCTTGCCGCCAGTTGCACCGTTGACGTTAATCACGTCCATACCGAGCGTTTTAGCCACGCCGCGGTAAAGCCCTCCCCCCGCAATACCGGCGGCGTCCAAGCCGTACTTGTCTTTAAACGGAGTTAGTTCGGGCGCAGCCCCCGCCCCCCGCAACAGAATGGTGTTCGCAAGCGGAAGCTTTTGTTTCCGGCGCTTCTTGTTCAACGGGTGGTTGGCAAGACAGCGCCGCGCTTGCTTCAAGTACGCTTCAACCGCTGCAGCCGTTGCCTTTGCTTCAGGCGCGCTTGTGGTGGGCTTGATTTCTTTCTCCCGGTTCCCTTCAACCCCCGGATCGTTACCATTAACTTCTGACGAAACCCCTTTTCCACGAACAACGAGCGCGCCGCGGTGTTCACAACCCGCCTTGAATGTGAATTGAAAACCTGGCACTTTAATTTTGTTGAGCGCGGGCTCGAATGCCTTGACACTCTCAATCCTGCCCGCCCTGCGGTCTACCACCTGGCCGTTTCCCATAATTGACGCGAAATTCGCGCGGAATGCAACATCCCCCTTGCCAACAGCTATCCCCACACCCGCCGCTTCTATCGGCCCCCGGCCGGAATAGTATTTGGCCGGGTCATACCCTAACAACGCCAAGTGCGCCGTGTCGCTGCCCGGCCTCACACCGACACCAACAACATCCAACAAGCCCGTTGCCCCGCGTTCAGCCATGTAATTCAAGTAAGGAGTTCGCGCGGCTTCAAGCGGCGTTTGGTCATTAAGCCGCTCGTCCGGCCGGTCTCCCAACCCGTCAAGTACCAGTAACAATATTTTTTGTTTGTTCATACTACCCCCCGTCCAAAAACTTTTCCAGCATAATACCCGCGCTTGCCTAACGCCGCGTTGATTTCAAGCAGCCGGTTGTATTTCGCCGTCCTCTCGCCACGACACGGCGCGCCGAGCTTTATCTGCCCGCAGTTCGTGCCGCAAGCCAAGTCTGAAATGAAGTAATCCTCCGTTTCTCCCGACCGGTGGGAAACCATGCAACGCATTCCCCCTTGTCGCGCCGCAGCCATGGCCTCCAACGTTTCTGTTACCGTGCCTATCTGGTTTGGTTTTATTAACGCGGTGTTGCACGCCCGCAAGTTCGCGGCCTTGCGAATGCGTTCGGGGTTCGTTACCAACAAGTCATCCCCAACCACCTGCACTTTACCGCCAACCTCGCGCGTTAACTGTGCGAACCCCAACCAGTCTTCTTCCGCAAACGCATCTTCTATAGAAATAACATCAAAAGCATCAATCATTTTTTCGTACACGTTGGCAAGCGCATGCGCCGTCAACTGCCTTCCATAAACCACATATTTGCCTTTGTTGATGAAGGAGCTTGCGGCAACATCCACCGCCATTTTCACGCTTCCCGAATACCCGGCAGCGGCTATTGCGGCGTCCATAAGTTCCAATGGTTCTTCCACGCGCCTGCAGGGGGGAGTGAACCCTCCCTCATCACCAACCGACGTGAACGCTCCGCCACACTTTTCTTTTATGCGTTCCTTAAGCGCGTGGTATGTTTCAGAAACCGCTTGAACCGCGGCGGGAAACGAGTTGAACCTTACCGGCACCAACATATATTCTTGAAAAGGCAGGCCGTTCGACGCGTGCTTGCCGCCGTTTATCACGTTGCAAAACGGCACTGGAAGCCTGTTGCCGCCCAACCGCGAGTACACTTCCTTACCGCGCAACGCCGCGCCCAGCTTGAAGCACGCCATGCTCGCCGCGATGGTGGCATTCGCGCCAAGGCGCGCCTTGGTGGCGGTGCCGTCAGCCGTGATTAGTGCCTCGTCAATTGCGGTTTGGTTGAATGCGTCTTTTCCTTTAAGCGCTGCGGCAATCTTTCCGTTAACGTGGCGCACCGCCTTGCTAACGCCCTTGCCGCCGAAGGCTTTCCCCCCGTCGCGCAGCTCAACCGCTTCAAACGTTCCCACGGAAGCTCCTGACGGGGCGGTAGCGACTGCCGTACTGCCGCCCGCTGCTATTTCACACCGGACGGTAGGGCAGCCGCGCGAGTCAAGCACCCACCAGCCCCGTACGGAAGTTATCGCGCAAGATTCCATTCGCCAGTATTAGGCCTTTGTTTTTTAAATGCCTTGAGGCTCCTTTTTAAACTCAAAGGCGGTAATTGGGGTGTGATACTCTCGCGCGGCGAAATACTGGCGGCGGTGCGGCGGGGTGGGATTGCCATTACTCCTTTTAATCCAGCTAATGTTGGCGCGTGTTCTGTTGATTTGACTCTTTCCTCCGAGTTTCGCACCTTCAAGCGCGGGGGGTATGCGCGGCTGTCGGAAGGCTTGGATTACCGAAAGTTCACCACCCCCACGGTGGCGTCGGTCGCGCGGCCGTTGAAACTCGCGCCAGGCCGGCTTGTGCTAGGGGCTACTGCCGAACGCGTGCGGCTTTCCGACCGTTACTGCGCGTGGATTCAAGGCCGCAGCCGTGTGGCGCGCCTGGGTTTGTCGGTGCACGTGAGTTCAAGCCTCGTTCAGCCTGGTGTGGACAATGTGCAGGTGTTGGAGGTAGTGAATAACGCGCCTTTTCCAATAGCGCTTGTTCCCGGCGTGCGCGTGTGCCAATTGGTTTTCGAGGAGTTGAAGGGTCGCGCCAGGTACTCCGGCGCCTTCCGCACGCAAGCGACGCCGTGATTTCAGGAACCCCACGGAACCCGCGCCTTTCAAGGCGTGGTTTGCGGGTTCCGTTCGGTTCATCAGGCTCGTGTGATTTTGCGAATCAAATTGCGCGGGTCGCGTAGAAGCCCCCGATATCACCGTTCGTATCTGTTTAGCTAAAGACGGAATATTTAGCTACTGGTTTATTCCAAATAAGAATATTTACCTCTAGCAGAAGACCGCCGCCGTTGAATGGCAATCAAACACAATTACCGCAAATCCTAGAGGGAGCTAAACAAGTACCGCCGTTCGGTACGGCGGTAGTTAACGGTTGATTAGGGCATTACTGGCGGGTAGCTGGAAAGAACAGTCTTTGGGAGTTTCGTCATTGGCGTGTTGCCGCAAGCCCGCGTTGCCGCAAACCCGTATTACTGGAAGTGAGGGGAGGGGGGTGCGAGGGTCATTCGGGGTTGCGCGCAAACCGGCAGGCCGTTGCGAGGGGGCAGCCGGTGCACGCGGGATTGCGCTTGAGGCAGTGTTTTTTCGCCAATTGCACTAGGAGCGCGTGGAATTCCGCGAGTTCCATCAGCGAAAACCCAGCCTCGCCAGCTATCCGCACTATTCCCTCATCACCGCGCTCCAAGCGGCAAACGCCAGTCCTGCCGAAAATCCTGCGGGTGTACGCGTCGACTACGAAAACCGGCCTGCCGAAGGCATAAAGTAGTATAGAATCGGCGGTTTCCGGCCCAACGCCGTTGAGCTCAAGCAGTTTTCGCCGCATTACCGCCGTTTCCAGTTTTTCAAAACCCGTGTTTTCCACCCAAAAGGCAGCTAGGGTCTTCAGCCGCGCGGCTTTTTGGCGGTAATATCCACTTGGCCGCATGAGTTCCGCCAGCCCCCCCACATTTGCGCGCGTCAGCCGCGCGGCGTTAACGAGCTTTGCTTGCCTCAGGTTTTCCACGGCTTTGGCTGCGTTATTCCAACTCGTGTTTTGCGCGAGTATGCTGCCAACCGCAACTTCAAAACGCTGGTTTTCCGAGAGTTGCCGGGAGTTGCGGCCGCGTTTGTACTCTGCCGTGCCGCCCGGTTCGGCTACCGGCCACCAGCCTTGAGGCCCGAATGCGGCATAGAGCGTTTCGCAAGTCCAACGCGCGCTTGGATTGCCGTCCGCGGCTCGAATTTCTTGCGCAAACGGTTTTTCAGCAGCGTTCTTTCGGTGCGTCACAAGGTTTTTTAGCGCTTGGGCGTATAAACCGTTTGTCATGACTGCTTATTCTTGTTCGGATTGCAGGTTTCGTTTCGAGGCTGCAAGCCCCGCGGCCTGCCCGCGTTGCGGCAGCGCTGGAATCGGCGAGTTCAAGAGTGGGTTTGGCGGGGCGAAAATCATTCGCGACGGCAAGGATGGGTGGCAAGACTTTCACTCCCAGCGGCAAGTGGCTTGCCCTAATTGCGGCAGCCGGGATTTAGAGCTTAACTACAAGCGCAAGGAACGCACCTGCCGCAAGTGCGGCGAAGTCTTGGCGTTGCCCCGGCGCTTCGCGTGAGTTGTAGTGCCTAAACCGTCTTGCGTATTACGTTCCCACGGCCTTTCTTTATCTTTACCAGCTTGCCTTCAGCCTCGAGGGCGGTGAGCACCATGCTCACGCGCGCCTCCGACCACGCGTTCAGGCGCTTGCGGAGTTCTTTTTGCGTCGCAATGCCTTGCATCGCGTCAAGCGCAGCCATTAATTCCCGGGTTTCATTCGTCTCGGGCATCCTGCGGGGCGCAAGCGCGTGGCCATTGGCTGGCGTTGGTGGTTGCGGGGGCTTGGTGGTAAGGGGCTTTCTGCGCAAGTATGCCCACGCCGCGACTGCCACGATGATTGCAGCTATTGCCGCTGCAACTGGCAAGTAATTTTGCGTAGCCGTGCCCTCATCCGGCAGCGCCATCCCGCCGTCGTCCAGCGTTTCCGCAATTGCCGCAACGGGTTCAGCGTCCGGCGTGCTTATAACTATGAAGTCCAGCTTGTAAACGCCGGGCGCGCTTGCGGACACCACTTGGTTTTCAGTGCCCCCGTCGCGCGTGGTGACTGTAACGAGGAACTCGCCGGCCGGCACTTGAAGCATATAACTGCCGTTCACCGCAACCACTATCTGTTCAGGCGTGGTGTTCACCATTACCACACTAGGCACTGGCGCGAACTGGTAGTCGTACACCGTGCCTTGAATGACTATTTGTGCCGATGCCGCACCACTCGCCGCGAGCAGCACCAGCAGCGCGAATAGGCGCGCCATATTTCCTTTAGGGGCGCTCGGCATTTTTAATCCCCCTATTGCCAATCGCAGCGTTCCCGCAGTCTTGCCGTTCCTAACATGGCTGCCTGAAGCTTTACTGTTCGCGCGCCTGAAAGCTTGTTTAAATAATACTTTGCAGGAAGCATTGTTGCGGCAGTTGCCGCGTGGAGGGATGTTCGCATGAATTTTGGTTTCCTTAAGGTTGTTCTCGCCGCGTTCGTCATCACCGCGCTTTTCGGCACTGCGCTAGCTGCTGCAGCCACCAACCTCGAGGTAGGCGCACCTTCACTGGCGCCGGGCGAGCTCGCTGTTTGCAACGCGATAAAAAACCCAACCGACCGCCGGGGTTGTCTCCTCAGGCTCTTGCAGGGCTCAACGGGAGCTAACGCTAGTGCTTCGGGGGTAAAGGCGGAGGCGGCAAAGCCCGGCGCGCAAGCAGGCGGAAAGTTTGCGTTGGTGAAGGCGCGTGAACAGCGTTTTCTAGCGGCTGAAGCTAACTTCAAGCGCCAGTTTGCGGCTCTTGAAAAGATGCGCGCCAAGTCATTGGTTGCGATGAACGCCACCGAGCGTGCGGCGGCTAAACAGTTGGTCAACCTTACCGTCACCGGCCATTTCACTAGGCTGGCGAGGGCTGCAGACCATTTGGAGGCGTGGGGCGCAAACGCGTCGTTTATTGCCGCAATTCGCCAGAGCATTAACGAGAGCCGAAAAGCGTGGGTGAACGCGTCTACCCCTGCGGCGCGCCGCGAAGTTGTGGCAGCTATGAACTTGGCGTGGCGCGAGTTCCAGGCCGAGGGGCATAAGCAGCTTATTGCCGGGGAAGTGCGTACTATGGCGGTCGGATCGCGTCAGGCGGTCGTGAAGGTGCGGTTGGCGTTGGGCGTGTTGGCTGCCCGCGGGGTTAATACGACTGCGATTGAAGCGGCGGTTTCGGCGGTTGAAAAGCGCGTGGCCGAGCTTGAGTCTGCACCTACGCTGGGGGTTGTCAAGCAGCGCGCGATGCAGCTTAACCAGTTGTTCCGTTTCATTCGCAACGCGTTGAACAGGGCGGTTAACGGCCAGCCGCTGCAGGCGGCTCCACAAGCCACGCCGGCTGGGGCGTAACTGCCTTGTTTTTATTCCCCATTGCAGATTACTTTGAAAGGGTTGGCGTATGTATAAATGGTTCGCATTGCTGTTGGCGGGAATCCTGGTTGCCGGGTGCATTCAAGCTGCCAGGAGCGAATCCGCGTCGCCTTTGCCAACGCAGTACGCCACGCCCACCGTGACTGTCGCCCCCGACTTTTCCGAAGCAGAGGCGGCGATGGACTCTGCGTTGTCCGAGCTTTCCGTGGCGGCCAACTCGACTATTCCTGGCGTTGGGGACTTGGTTTTGGTTGATGACGACTACGTTGCTTAAGGATACAGCGCCGCGCGGGCTTGCCAACGTTTATTAGCCGCCGCGCCCTT
>JBBSWX010000031.1:0-15321 GCA_038046065.1 Microcaldota archaeon
CGGCGTTTCGAAAGTTCCTTGACGTAGCGCGCGAGTTGCGTCACCGCGTCGAGCCCTGCGTCCCGGCGTTTCAATTCTATGGCCACTATCTTGCCGTTGGCGTCTTGCGCGAGTATGTCTATGCTTCCTTTTCGCACGTCGCTCTCCTGCTGGAGGGGCGTGAGGCCTTTTTCGATGAGGTGCAGGTCTTGCATGAGGAGGTTGCTTAGCTCGCGCTCGCTGCCGAACAGCTGTAGTTTTTCGTCGTCCTTGAGCTTGAAGCGGCTTACGGAGTACACTTGGCGGAAGGTGCAGTCAATGCGCTCGGCGGCTCCGTTGGCTAGCGTCCTCACTGCGCTCACGGTGAGGCTCACGGGTTTTTTCTCGTGCCGGTTGTTCGCGTCGTACTCCAGCCTGCACGTTGCCTTGCTGCCGGGGCCTTGGTAGTTTATTGCCGCCATTTTAGTGCTTTGGTGGACGAGGAACGTGCCGTCGTGCTTTATCACCACGAGCCGGTCGCCTTCCGAGAGTTTCGAGGCCGCGCGTCCTTCGTACCGCACTTTGCAGCTTCCCACCATTAGGCAAAGCTCGCCGGCGTCAATTGCCTTTCGAATCTCTTTCTCAGCCTCATCAAGCTCCATTTCAAGCACTTTGCAGGTTCCAACACTAATTTTAAGGCGCGCCCGGGAATAATTATTGAGGGTTGCCTTACTGGGTTTTTCCCGTGGGCGGTAAATAAGGTTTGCCCGGGTGGGTTTGCAATGATTTTAGATTCGCGCTTGCTGTTGCTCGGCATTTCTGCGGTAGTGTCTTTCGCCGCTACGCTTCTCGTCACGCCGTACTTCATGCGGTTTATGGCTGCGATAGGCATTACTGGTGCGGATAAGCAGAAGCCGGGCAAGCCTTTCGTGCCTACGAGTGGCGGCATGCCGGTGGCGTTCGCTTTCTTCCTGGCGTTGATGGCGTTCATTGCGTTGAACACGTTTCTCGTCAAGCTTCATTTGAATTTGGCGGTGCTTCTCGCGGCGGGGTTGTCCACGTTCGCCATTGCGTTGGTGGGTTTTTTTGATGATTTGTACGTGCGCAAGGATGCGGTGCGAAACGTTTACGGGGATTTAGACCACCGCGTTGGCCTCAAGCAGTGGATGAAGCCGTTGCTCACGCTCGTCGCCGCAATCCCGCTAGTGGCGGTGAAGGCGGGCACTACTTACATGACTTTCCCGGTTATAGGCGTAGTGCAGTTGGGTTGGGTGTACGCGCTCGTCTTGATTCCGTTGGCGGTAGTGTGCGTCTCTAACGCTTCAAACATGTTGGCGGGCGTGAACGGCCTTGAGGCAGGAAGCTTGGCGTTGGCTTCCGGGGCGGTGTTCTTGTGGGCGTTGCGTTACGGCAACGTGGAAGGCGCAGTAGTGGCGTTGTTGGGTTGCGCTGCGCTCGCTGCATTCTTGTTTTTCAACTGGTTTCCTGCAAGGATGCTTCCCGGCGATTCCCTCACGTATTTCGCGGGTGCGGTGTTCATTTCTGCGGTAGTGTTGGGTAACGTGGAGAAGTTCGGCTTCGTAGTTTTCTTGCCGTGGATTGCCGAGGCGTTGCTTAAACTTCGCAGCGGTTTCAAGGCGCGGAGTTACGGCGATTTGCAGAAGGACGGTTCGCTGAAGGCGCCGTACGAGAAGGTGTATTCGTTGACGCACGTTGCGATGAAGTTGTCCCAGCGGTTCAATTGGCGTTGGGGCGAGCGGCAGGTGACGCTTTCGATATTTGCGTTGCAGGTTCTCGCGATCGCCTTCGCGTTCATCGCGGTGAAGGCTCCGCCGGTGTAGAGGCCGTCTTTTGGTCAAGTTTTCGCGAAGAGCAGCGTCATCTGAGGCTTTGGCTAGAAGGCCAGCATAAGACTCCCGTCTTTTGACGGCGGCAGGCGTATACGCTTGGGAGTCATAGGCATCTAATGGGTTTTGTTGAAGTGTTGGCGTTGGTTGCCATCGTTGCGGTAATAGCCTTCCCGTGGCGCAGGGACGCGCGATCCGACTTGGGGCACTCGCACTTCTAGGCTGGCGCGCGCCTGTGCCTGCCGCCCATGCGGTTGTTTGCGGCTTGAGTCAATTCTTTAGCGTCCAGCAGGAAGAAGCGGCCGCCTTCAATCCCGTCCAACTGGCTGGCGATTTTTCCAGCCCCTTCCAAGTGGTTGTTGCCTTGGCGGTAGTAGGCGTTTTCAAGGCGCGTGAGCTCGTCCTGCGCTTGTTTTAAAGTCATTCCTTCCCACGCTTCGTGACCCAGCAGGTGCCGGGGGGTTACAGGCCGTATGTTCACTTGGCGGCACGCTTCCGCAAGCCTTGCAGCCACGATTTTGTGGTCGAACGCACTGGCGGCTTCTTCAAGCTTGCGTTGCAGTTCTTCCACGGTTTCGCGGAGTTTCGCGTTCTTCAGCCATTGCGTTTGCAAGGCTTCCTTGCCGCGCGATTGCCGCGCCGTTGCGCTGCCGCCTGGCGCAACCATTGGCGGGACGCTGCGCGCGTGGTCAAGCGCGACGTCAAGGTATTCTAGGTATGCGAGCGCCTTTTCGCGGTTCCAAATGCCTGTCGCAACGTTGCGGAGCGTGAAGCCCGTCGCTTTTTTTCCTCTCGCACCTATTTTTTCCGGTTCGTCCATAAGCGCGCACCAGTCGCGATGCGTTCGCGCTTCAGTGAAAAGCAGTTGCTTGTGCGGGTTGCGCGGCAGGTCTTCAATCCAGCGGGTGATGCTTTCGTGAAACGCGCGTTCTTGAGGCATAATGGCTGTTTATCCGTTCGGGTTTTAAATCGCTTGCGTCAGGCGGCATTTCCTGTTTTTGCCGCGCGCCAGTCGGGTCATCACAGCGCTGCTTTAACGTTTGTTATCTTTGGCGAGGAGTTCCAGTTTGTGGCGCGCGTGCTGGCGCGTAGTCCAAGTGATTTAGGTTTACCGGTACGTCTAAGTTGGCGTTTAGGGCTGCGTGAGCCGTTCTGAAGACTTTGCGAGCGTTATGTTCGCTAAGTACTTCTCGCAGGGTAAAGAGTATGCTACGTGTGTCTTGGCTGGTGCCTAATGCTTTGCCGGTTAATCTAAGGATTTGGGGTGCTTGTTGCGAGTGTCTAGCAAGAGTTTCGCGTAAAGTAATGAGTGTACTCCAGACGTCTTTTTCTCGAGCTAGCATTTTTTTAGTTACGGCTAGTAGTTGGCGGGCGTGTCGCGGGTGTTTGGCTAGCATTTCGCACAAGGGGGTAAGTGCATTCCATGAGGCTTGTTTTTTGCTTAACGTTATTTTGGCTATGGCTAGTAGTTGGCGGGCGTGTTGCGGGTGTGCAGACAGCATCCTTCCAACGAAGGGGAGTGTAGGCCATACGTCTGGTTCTTGTTCTAGCTCTCTATCTGTCAAATCTAGGATTTGGCGGGCGTGTTGCGGGTGTTTGGAAAGCGTGTTATGCAGTAATACCAGCACGTTTCGCCCAGTTCCGTCGTGTTTCTGCGCGTTGTCATATGCCCTTGCCATTCGCGCGTGGTACCTTTGCAGTTTTGGAGTGAAGATATCCGGATGGCGTGTTTTCAATTCCCGTAGGCTCGTTCTTGCAGGTAGTGCCATTTTCAAATCACCTTTTCGGCGGTAGTGTCTAGCGTTATTTCAGTATTTAAACTTTGGTTTGCTGAGGGGATTAAGCGCCTAGCTATTAGGAACGTCGTTCCTTTGCAGCAATCCTTTCCTTCACCGCGTTGCTTTGCAGTTCGCGCAAGGCATCGGCGGCGATCCAGCGCGCGGAGGCGAACGGTTGCCGTGCTATTCGTTTTGCAGTCGCGATGGCTGCATTGTTCAACTGCGCGTTGCGCTTGCCCACGTTTCGCAGCGCCCAGTTGACTGCTTTCTTCACGAAGTTGCGGCCGTCGCGCGCCTCCCGCGCGATAATGGGCAAGAGCTTCTCGAATTCTTTATCGCCGGTTTTCTTGTCGTGCCACGCCAAGCCTGCGGCGAGTGCGAAGCCGGCGCGCTTGACGAACTCTTCCTTTCGACCGCTCCATTCAACCGCCTTTTCGAACGCCCACGGAGTCTGGTCGAAGAGGCTGCAGCACGCTTGGTCGCACACGTCCCACGAGTCGAACCCTGCCGCCCACGAGTCCATCTGGCGCGGCGTGACGAGGCGGGGGTCGTCGACGAAGGCCGCGAGGAGGCGCGCCTCGTGCACGCCGGTCTTCCATAGTTGCAGCGCGAGGCGGTGGTTGCCAGCGTGGCAGCGTGCGATAGTGCGCAGCGTGGGAATATTGACGCCCAGCGTGCCTGCGGGGTTGATGCCGAAGGCAGCCATTCCCGCAACGTTGCGGGGGTTGGCTCGTTCTTTCAGCTCGCGCATTATTTCGTTGAGGGCGGCGTTTTCTTTTGCGTGAGGATTATTGCTTGCCATCTTGCGAAATGCCTTTTTTTATTTGCCCATCATTCTAGCCAGCTTGCGGAGGGTGGCGTGCATGATGTCGTTGTCTTCGTCGTCGAAGCACTTGAACGCGTGGAGGAGCGGGGCGTACACCGCGAGGAACAGCAGGGAGAGGAAAGCCATTTCGGCGAGCGGGTGGCTGGTGACGAGGTTGTCCGCTTGCGATAATATTGCGAGCGCGATGATTCCTGCCGCGGCTATGCGCACGTGATAGCGCGAGGTTATGCTCACGGAGTAGGCGCGCTTGGCCATCAGCGCGCCCGTCGCGCCGTAAGCGGCCATTGCTATTGCGATTGATGCGGCTGCGCCTAGCGTGCCGTAAACGGGCGTGAGTACTGCTCCTGCGGCGGCGCAGGCGAGCACGCCTACCGTGACGCTGGCGAGTATGCTGCGCGGTCGGTTGAGCACTTGCAGCAGCAACACGGCGGGCAGGAGGAGTGAGTAGGCGAGGTAGCCGGCGACGATGACTTGCAGGGAAGCCGCGCCTTGGGCGTACTGGCTGCCGAACAATAGCGTGAGGACTTGCGTAGCATAGTACGACAACAGCAGCGCGAGTGGGAGGCTGGCCATGAACACCCATTTCGTGATGTGCGAGAATGTTTGGCGTACTGCCTTGCGGTTGCCGGTGGTGAGGCTTGAGAGGGCGGGGATGAACAGCGCGAAGAGCATTAGTGGCAGTAGGAGCATTAGTTCTCCAGTTGGGCTGGCGGCGTTGAGCACGCCTACTTCGGCGGGAGTTTTGCTGATGCCTAGTTGGGTTGTGGCAATCCACGGTATTGCGGCGTAGGCAATTGCGACGAGGGCGAGGGGCAGGGAAAAGTTTAGGAGCTTGGCGGCGGGGTATTCGCCGGTCTTGGCAGGGAGGTATGCGGCGGTTTCGTGCGCGCGGGGCAGTGTTTTCTTGAGGACGAGCCAGGCGATGGCGGCTGCCGCCCCTGCGCCCGCAACTATTCCAACCGCCGCGCCTTGCACGCCCCACCCGGCTGCGTGCACGAGGCCCGCGACGAAAGCGAGTTTGAAAGCGTTTTCGGCAACGCTTCGCACGCCCGCCTCTAACTCCACGCGCTTGAGGCCGCGGAATATCGCGGCGCACATCATCGTGAAGACGGTGAGGGGCACGCCAAAAGCCATTATTTCCAGGAGGAGTTGCAGGCGGGGCGCGTGAAACACGCTCTCGGCGAGGAAGGGCGCGGCTAGAAAGAGCAGCGCGCCGGTGGCGACGCTTGCCGGCAGGGCTATCTTGAAGCCCGTGCGCACGACGGCCCGCAGGCTGGCGTAATCGCGTTTGGCGGCGTACTGCGAGACGTGCGTCAACAACGCTTGATCCACTCCGAGGATTGCGAGGAGGAATGCGAAGTTTGCGGTGAGCAGCGCTATCGAAAAGAGGCCGTAGTCTTCGACGCCGAGGCGCGCGACGGCGAGGCGCGTGGCGTAAAAGAATAGTTTGGAGAGGAGGAGTCCGGCTGCGGCGAAGGCCGCGCCGCGCAGTATTACTTTCAGTTCTGCAAGCGAACTGTCGCGGGCGGTTGGCGCCGCGCTTGTCGTCGTGGCAGTTCGCTCGCGGCCGTCAGCGGGGCGTTTGTTCATAGAACTTCTTTTCCGTGGCGTTGAGGTATAAGCCCTTGTTGGCCTTGAATATCTTCACTTGGCCGTTGGGCGACTTGTAGGCGAGCTGCGCGCCCGGGAGGTTTTCGAAGAAGAACAGGCGGGCGTAGGTTGAGTTGGCGTAAGTGTTGTTGGCGTTGGCGTAGCTCAAGTCGGGGTTGGCGTTGAGGAATTGGCCTTGCGCGACGGGGAATAGGTAGCTGTAGGCGGGTTCGGGCGCGTTGAACTCTTCGCGGCCGGCTATCTTGTACTTGCGCGAGTAGTTGTAGTCTATGCCCGTGTTCTTGAGGAGGAAGTACCGGTCTTCTGCAAAGCAGTAAACCGCGCCGGTGAGTTGGCTTTGGAAGGCGGGCATTGCGACGGGGGATGCGCCTTGCGGGCAGTTGCCTACGCTGTTGATGTTTTCGTAGAAGTGCGCGACTTCGTACGCGCCGCGTCCTTCGTTCGTCGAGTAGTTGACGTCGGGCGTTGCCGGGCAGATTGGGGTGTATTTGCGTTCGCACGTGCCGCTGAGGAAGACGAGCGCGCCCCACTTTTGTATGAGTTCCGCGTCTACGAGTATGTGCGTCGCTTGGTGGGTTGCCATCGAATACCGCAGGTTTTCGGGGTTGCCGTTGACGAACGTGCGGGCGGTCTCGTGGTTGAACTCAAGGTGCTCGTTGCCGGGGTCGAGGACGCTGTACTTCTCGCCGAAGAAAGTCGTCCAGTGGCCGTAATCCCACCAGGAGAGCACGCGGCACTTGAAGCCGTACTCTTTGATGCACGTGTCGTCGCTCATCGTGGGGGTGGTGCGCATCCAGTCGTAGGCAGCTATCCAGTCGGGCGGGATGCGCGAGTAGCGCAGTTGGTTCATGGACGTGTCGACGGTGGTGGCTTGGCTGTACACTGACCACAAGCCTATTACTAGTAGGAGGGCGAGAGCGGCTTTGCTGGCGAACTTGCGGTCGGGTTCTTTCTGCAAGTGTTGTTCGGAAAGCTTATTGGCGAGTTCGAGCAGCATTCCCAATATTACTGGCAGGCAGAGGGCGAGTGCGAAGGCGAGGTGGAGGAGGAACTTGAGCTTGTTGAGGCCGATGTACGAGACGGGCAGGATTACGAGTGCCAGCAGCAGGGGGGTGTAGGAAAACTTCTTTTCCGTGACGTAAACGCTTTCCACGGCGAGGGCGAGCACGGCGAGGAGCATGTAGATGAAGGCGTCGCTTTGGGCGATGAACTGGCTTAGGTAGGTCAGTTGGGAGAAGAACGCTTTCGTCACGGCGAGCAGCAGCGAGTCTAGGGTGTTGTTGAATATTATCGTGATGATTGCTATTGCCGCGAGGCTGACGATGACTTTCTTGTGGCCGTGGTTGTAGAGCGTATTTATGCTGCCGGCGATTATGACGAACGTCAAGAGCGGTAGGAGCAGGCCGGGGTCAAGGTACGCGAAGGCGCCGAAGTATTGGCCGGGCGTGGTTGCGTTCTCTTCCGCCACCGTCATCGTGAGGGCGCTCGTCTGGCGGGCGAAGCCGGCGGCGGCGTTGATGAAGTTCATCACGGTGGGCGCCACGCCGGGAATGGCGATAAAGGCGATTATGGCGAGGCCGGCCAGCCCTGCCAAGGCAAGTTTCTTAGTGTGCTTGTCCAAGTGCTTGCCGGTTGCAAGCTGCGGCGCCGCGAGCAGCAGCGTAGGCAAAAGAGATGCCGCGAGTAGTATCACTTGCGCGTTGGCTTGGAAGCCCACGGTGGTGTAGCTGTAAAGCGCATAGTAGCCCATCACCCCGCCGAGGACTACTGCCGCGTGTATTCCAACCGCCTTGAGTTCGAGTTCGTTGCGCCAGAACGCCAGCACCGAGTATATCGCGCCGAACAGCGCGATGATCATGAGCGGCCATATGGCTTGCGCCGAGCCGAGGACGTTGGCGAAGGCTATTACGCCTGCGAGCAGGCCGAGGCGTGCGCTGTTGCGTTTTACCGCCAACGCGAATATGGTGAATAACAACAAGGCGGCGAACATGCCGAACGGCTGCAGTTCGTTCACGCCCCCGCCGAACTTTACCACCATGTTTGGCGTGAAGGCCATCACGCCCGCAGCTATCACGCCGATGAATTCATCATACTCTTCACGCACGAGCATGAACGCCAGGAAGCACATTAGCGCGCCCACGAGGGGCGGGTATATTTGTGCGATGAGCATTAGCGCGTCTTTATCGAACCCTCCGCCCGCGAGGTTTTCGTATTGGAGGAACCACGAGCCGGTCAGGTATATGACTAGCGGGTAGACGCGATAGGTTTTTTCGAGGGGGTAGTACACTTCGAAAGACGATACTGGCACGGCGCCGTTCTTGACTAGCATTTCAGTGACGTGGTCGTAATATATCGGGTCGAATTCGAAGAAGCTCGTTGACCAGCCGGGCGCGAGGCGGATGTAGAACGCGGATACGATGAGCAGCAGGAGGAGCGTCTTTGCGATGAGGCTCTTGTTCTTCCACACGCCTTGCAATTCGATCTTTGGGAGTTGGGGCGTGAATTGGCTGAAAGCGCCTTGCAGGTAGAGTGACAGCACTCCGGCCACGGTGAGCAGCAGCGCGTTCGCGGCTACGAGCCCTCCCGTGAGTTTCACGTTGAGGAACGTGAATTCCAGTATGCTAAGCGTGGGGTTGAGCAGCATGCCTATTATGAGGGCCAGCACGCCCTTGTCGAACAGCGACAGCTTGACGCCGCGCAGCAGCGCGGCGGTGACGAGCGCGCCGGGTATGATAAAGTATATCAGGAGCTGCAGTGCGAACTGGAGTAGTTCAACCATCGTAAACCCCCCTTGCCGGCTGTTGCGCGGTGCGTTACCCGGCGCAATACTGAAGGGGTTAATCTCTTATAAATGGTTGGCAACGGCCCGGGCGATTCAAGCTCCGCTTGCTTTTCGGGCGGGGGAAGAGCGCTTGCTTTCGAGAGGGTGCCCTTTCGGGCGGGGGAATAACCGTAATAAACTCCCGCGGCGTAATGGGGTGGCAATGCGTCATCTGCTTTTGCTCGTGCTGGTGGTTTCGCTGCTGCTGCCGGGCTGCATTCAATCGAAGAAAGCTTCTTTCGTCGTCTGCCCGGACGGTGCGAAGGCCGCGAACGTAGAGTTGTGCCGGAGTCTTCTAGCCCCGGCGGTAGAGAACTTTTCAGACGCAAATGCTAGCGGCTTTGGGTTTGGTTCGCAAGGCGCGGGAAATCCGGCGTCTTGACGCACCCGACGCGAAGCCCATTGCGTTCACGCTTGGGTCGGGCTTCGCGTCCCGTGCAAATTGATTCGTCGAATCAACCTGAAGCCCCGGCCTTCAGGCAGGGGTAATTCGCCCGTTCAGGCACACGCATTTAACTACTCGCGCAGTTACGTTTAACGATGCGTTATGCTGGGAAGGATGCATTTCGTTACGGCCGTGGTTTTCTTCTCGCCCCTAGCGTTCGCATTGTTTTCTGGCGTTGAGGGCTCGCTGGCGCTATTTTTGTTGTTCATGGCGGGCGCGCTTGCCGGCGTGCTGATGCCTGACTCGGATGTTGCCGGCGCGAGGGGCGATGCTCGGTTCGGGCTTTTCGTTTCCGCCACGCGCTGGGCGTTGTTCAAGCCGCTTTCGCTCGCGCTGCGGCTGGCTGGCTTCCGGAGGGCTGGCGACCACCGGGGCGTGATGCACTCGTACGCGGGTCTCGTGGCCGGCGTGGCGTTGTGGTTCGCCGCGGCTGCGGTTGTTTCGCTTGCCTTCTCGTCTGCAATGGTTTTCGCGCTTGCCTTCGCTTCCGGCATAGCGTTGGGTTACGCCTTCCACTTGTTTGAGGACAGCCTCACCGTCACGGGCGTGAGGTGGCTCTTCCCCAAGGGCTTTCTCTTGAAGGGCAGGATTTCACTGCATTACTCGAGCTTGCACGAAAAGCGTTTTCGCGACAGCGAGTCTTACGCCGCGTTGCTGTTCGTCGCGGCGGCCATCATCAACGCCTATCTTTTCCTGTTCGCCGGCACCACCGCGTTGAGCCTCGCGCTCATCAGCATTTTCGAGTTGAGCATCATCGCCGCGGCCTGCCGCCTCGAAGCGGTGGAGTACTGATTTTAGAGTTCATAGTCTGCTTGGCTAGTTATTTAAGGGTATAATTAGGCTTGCGGCTTAAAAGTGTGTTGTCAGCAAAGGTTTTAGCGTTACGTGCGAGTGATGGAAGTAGTTAAAAGCGCGCGTTGAGTGACGATATTTACGAGGTGGTCTGAGTGGCTTCGCTGCAAGAAATACAGGCGTGGTTGGGTAGCAACAGCAAGCTACTTTCGCGTTATGCCGGCAAATGGGTTGCCGTTTCGGGCGAAGGCGTGGAGTTATCTAGCGATAGCTTGAGTTCTCTCACGCGTCAGTTCAAGCCGGGTCAGGCTAGCGAGCTGCTGGTAACTCGCGTGCCCACTCGCAAGGAAGCGGCTAGCTTGGTTTACTGAGGTGCAACCCGGCGTGAAAGTCGAGCTTCCTTTCGTGGCTGAACCTGCGCTCGAAAAATCGGTTTACCGGCCGGTAGTGACGGCGCGCGTGAATTACGAGAGTGCAACTATAGTTGCACAGTTTCTTGTCGATAGCGGCGCCGACTTTTCAATACTTCGGAAGGATGTAGCTCAGGCTTTGGGAATGCCGCTTTCCGGTGGTGAGCGGCGCGAGATTCACGGCATAAACCGCGTGGCAGTAAAGTGTTACGCTCGGAAAGTGTTTCTCTCGATGCCTGTGTTCGAGCGGCCTTTTGAGAGTATCGTCTACATATCGAAAGATTTGCAGCCGCTCTACAACCTGCTAGGGCGCGACAACTTTTTCATCCAGTATCGCGTGGGGTTCGACCAGAAGGAGCGCAAGCTACTGCTTGACGACCGCCAGCCGTAGTTTTTGCATTGCGCTCCGGAGTCCTTAAAAACACGCGCGGCGTTAGGGTTTGCGTGAAGATTGCTTTCGTTGACGTTGGCGGCAGCGCGGTGGACGGCTTCGCCTTGTGCTCGAAGTTTTGCGAGGAGAACATTCCCGACATCGAGCTGGCGCGCCTCACTGCGCCAGACTTGTTGAAAATTCCGGTTGCGTGCAAGAAGGCTTTCAACGAGTCTGCCGACGCAATCGTGGCTTTCGCCACTGCGTCGGGCGAAGAGGGCAAGGCTCTCGACCTCGTTTCCGCAAAGATTCTCGACGTGGAAGTCGAAGCCGCCAAGTACGCGTTTTTCGTCGTGGTGTTTACCGACGAGCGTTCCCACGGGAGTCTCCAGGCGGTTGCGCGCGAGAAGTTGGAGGCGGCGTTGGTGGAGCTCGTTCGCTCGGCGAGGGGAGGCGCGCCTCCGGTTGAGGCGCCGCAGCCGGAAATGCCGTTGCCGGGCTTGGGCACCGAGCCGCAGGAAGAGTCTTCAGGCAGCGAGCCGCTTGCGGAAGAGCACGGCCTCTTCTAATCGGCGTGCGTTTTAATCGGCGTCGTTTTTCTCCCCTTCGTTTTTCGCATTCTTCCGGCAGCCTTTTATTCAGCGCGCGCTTGAAGTTGCAGGATGGGCGGCGCGTGGCGGAAGGGAGTGTGGAGAATGCCTTTGGTTGAGCTTACTGCGCGCGTTTCCGGCGATGTGCACGGCGTGGGTTATCGCTATTTTTGCAAGCAGATTGCCGCGAGGCACGGTTTGACTGGGCACGCGCGCAACGTTGATGATGGTAGCGTCGAGGTGGCCGTGTGCGGCGAGCAAGCGAACGTAGCAGAGTTCTTTCTGGACTTGCAGGCGCGCCAGCCTCCGTCGGGCAGAGTGGATGGCGTGGAGTTCGTCGGCCGCAAGGAGACTTCGTTCAAGCCTGCGTTCTTCAAGATTTGTTGAGGTTATTGAAGCTCTTCTCGCGTTGCCTTGCGCTTGAGGTCGCGGGGCTTGGTTTCGCCGCTTGAAGCCATCCTGTCGAGTTCTTCTAGCGCGGTCTTGACGCTCAGGCGCAAGTCCCAGCTTTCTTTTTGCGTGATGTTTTCTTTCGTTCCCGCGGTGTAAAGTTTTCCGTTTACTGACAGTTTTGCTTTGATTGCGTACCGGCGTTTGACGCCTTCCTGCACGCTTTTCACGTGGATGGCGAGGTAGTCGGCGTGCGTCTTCCTGCCTACCTTTTCGAGGAATGCCGCCGCCATTTCGCGCAAGGATTGCGTGAAGGCTTTCTCGTCGTCCCGCAGGCCGTAGACGAACACGGGTTCAGGTGAAGGCTTAAGCACTGCGTGCAGCGCGTCGCGCACGGTGAGCAGCCCGAACGGCCGGTTGGCTTCGTCAACCACCACGAGGGCGGACACGTTGTCTTCAGCCATCTTGCGGCACGCGTCTGCGAGGGGCGCGTCGTACATAACTGTTGACGGCACGCTTTTGGTTATGGCCGTCACGTTTTGTGAGAGTACGGCGTGCGGCAGCTTGTACGCGGTTTTGCGGTTCGCGGGTTGGTTGAGCTCCGGGAGCACTTTGATGCACACGTCGTAGCTTGACACGATTCCTTCAAGCGTCCCGTTGGCCGCGGCGACGGCCAGGTGGAATGTGCCCAAGTCGCGCATCTTGTTGCGGCATTCTTCTATGGTTGCGTGTTCGCTTATCACGGGCTTAGGTGAAGAAAACTCGTGCACCTTGCGGTTCTTCAAGAGGGGCGCGTCGATGAGGAGGCGCATTACGGAAGGCCGCGTGATCACGCCGGTGACGGCGCCTCCGCGGGAGAAGGGGATTATGCGCGAGTGGGTTTCGAGGAACATTGTGACGAGTTCTTCCGGCGTGGTGGCTGCCGTTGCGGTGGTGGTTGTTGCGAGGACTGTGGAGAGCTTCGTTTGCGTCGCGTCGCCCGCGAAGTCGCGGAGGCACCTGTCGTCCACCGTTCCTCGGAGCGCGCCTCCGCGCGTGACTACCACGCCGTGCGATTGCGAGCGTTCGATGGTCGCGATGGCTTTCGACAGCAGCTCGCCTTCATCCATCTGTTCGTGCTTGATGGCTAGTTCTTCAACATTCATTCGCACTCCCCCTTCAATAATTATATTATCTTGAACCAGCGCGCGAGGTTTATCACTATCAGGCCTAGGGTCACTGCGCCTGCAGCGGCGGCTGCTTTCGCCGCGGTGTTCTTGCCGAGCTTTTCGGCGAGTTCTTCGTAAATGATTCTGTGGCCGTCGGTGATGAATACGGGCAGCACGTTTATTATTGCCAGCGCGAGGTTCAGCACGGCCGTGAGGGCGAGTATGCTGGCGAGGAGCGTTGCAAGCGCGAAGGGCAGTTGCAGCCCGGGCTTTGGCTTGTCTTGCAGCAGGAAGGCGGCTTTTTGTGAGAGTTGCACGCCCAGCTTGCCGTCCGCGTTCGTGCGTGCCGCAACTTCAACGTTTTTCCCCTGCCGGCTTAGCGTGAGGTTGATGAGGCTGTCGGAGCCTACTACGGTCAGCGCGTCGCGCAGTTGCTCGAGGTTGTACAGCCGCGTGGCGCTTGCGTGGGTTATCACGTCGCCCTTCACCAACGCCGTTTGAGTTGCTTCAGTTTCCGTCACCACGAACTCGACGGCAGGCACGCGGTATTCTTTGCCTTCAACAATCAAGGTAACTTCTTTCCCGGTGCGGTACGCCGCGTTGGCGTCGTTCGCTTGCGTCAAAGGCTGGCCGTTGAGCGCTTGGACGATTGCGCCTTGCGGCAGGATGCCTTGCAGCGTCGAGTTTTCCGGCAAGTTGATGGCCGCGCCTTGCACGAGGGGCGGGAGGGCGAGTTGCACGAACGCGAACGCGGCGGCCATGAATATTATGAAGAAGTAAAAGTTTGATGCCGTTCCCGCGGCGAGCACGCGGCGTTTCTTCCAGATGCTTGCGCGCGAGAGTTGTTCCTCGTCGGGCTCGACGAACGCCGCGACGGGAATGAATCCCCACAAGACTGCGCCTGAAGCTTTTATGCGTATTTTCTCGACGCGCGCGAGCACGCCGTGCGCAACCTCGTGCACTGTCGCGATTATTATGGCGGCGGCTATCGCTTCCCACGGCACGGTGATGCCGGGCACGAGGGGCGCGACTGCCGAGGAAGCGGTCTTGCTGGCGAATATCATTACGGTGGAAGAGGCGAGCGTTAACAGCCCGATGCCGAGGAAGCCCGCGGCGAGCCCGACGGGCAGGAGGAGCGCGTTTACGCCTGCCGCTTGGCTTGCGAACCACCCGTAGAACGCTGCGGCGGCAACCGCGTGGATTGCAAACTTCTTTTTCTCACCACCGAGGAAGAAGAGTGCGAATGCGTAAGGTATCCCAAAGCCCATCGTGAGGCCGAAGTCTGCAGCCTCGCGCATTAGCTTGGGGTGGCGGTCGCCAAGCGTTTTCATCAACGCCAAGCCGCCTTGGCCTTTAATCATGACTAGGCCGTACTTGCCCCACGCGTGCGTGTATCTTTGGATGAACCACCCGCTGAAAACGAGCGAGGCGATCATCACCGGCGCCTTGATTAGGTTGTCTTCAGTCGAGAGGGCGGCAGCGAAGAACACCAGCGCGCACGCGATTGTGACGAGCGAGACTGCCACTCGCGACTGGGGCGTCAACGATTGCGAGTCGCGTGTGGCGCGCGTGGCTTTGTCGAGTTTTCGCGCGACGTCTTTGGGTTTTGTTTTCACGGTCGTTTCAACCTTTCTTGCGTATGAGTACCACGTCGCCCAGCGTCACTCCCTTCGGGGCGGGCGCGCTTGCCGGCTTTGCTTCCACTTTCGTTTCGGGCTTGGTTTCAGTCAACAGAGTGACGCCAAGCTCCTTTTCCAGTTTCTGGGCGGTTTTCACGTCAGGCTTCCTCTCGCCGCTGGCCATTTGCTTGAGGTACCCTTCGTTTATGAATAGTTTTGCCGCGACGTCGTGCAGCGTCATTCCTTTGGCTGCCGCCGCGCCGGTTACCGCCTTGCCGTAACCGTCAATTACGAACAAGTCCGCGGCCACGCGAATCTCGCGCGGCCCAGCGCTGCGGCGCTCGTCCTTCAACACGCGACCGTAAGAGGCGCAGTTGCGGCACACGCTCATGAGCGCGCCTTCCACGAACGCGCGCGTTTCCGCGGGCTTGCCGCAAATGTCGCAAGAGTCGCTAGTTATCGCACATGCCTCCAGAGGTTGACCTTTCGGTTGAACGCTATGCTTGGATGCTACGCTTGGCATGCTTAACTCCGGTAAGCTTATTTAAGTTGACTGTGCGTTTCGCGCACTAATTAATAGCAGTTTGCTTAATTGGTGCAGAGGGCATTGGCGCGGGGCGCTTGAGGTGTGGTTTTTTGGGCGTTGATTTAGGCGGGATTTTGCAGCGAGAGCAGTGCAGCCTCGATGGTTTGAAGGGCAAGCGCGTGGCGATAGA
>JBBSWX010000032.1:0-4974 GCA_038046065.1 Microcaldota archaeon
TGCAGCGAGAGCAGTGCAGCCTCGATGGTTTGAAGGGCAAGCGCGTGGCGATAGACGCTTACAATACCATCTACCAGTTCCTTACGATAATCCGCCAGCCTGACGGCACGCCCCTCTCGGATTCGCGCGGCCGCGTGACTAGCCACTTGAGCGGGTTGTTCTACCGCACGTGCAACCTTCTCGAGAAGGGCATTCGTCCGTGCTTCGTGTTTGACGGCACGCCCAGCGAGTTGAAGCGCAGGACGATTGAAGAGAGGAAGGCGCGCAAGGCCGAGGCCGAGGAGGCGTTGAGGAAGGCGCGCGAGGAAGGCCGCACGGAGGAAGTGGCGATGCTCGTCCAACGCACAGTTCGCATCACTCCCGACATTGTCGAGGAAAGCAAGTCGTTGCTCGAGTTGATGGGCGTGCCGTGGGTGCAGGCGCCCAGCGAGGGTGAGGCGCAGTGCGCGGTGATGGCCGCGGCTGGCGTGGTTGATTGCACGGGTTCGCAAGATTACGACGCGCTTTTGTTCGGTTCGCCGTTGCTCGTGCGCAACATCACCATCGCGGGAAGGCGGAAGCTTCCGCGCCGCAACCTCACGGTGGAAGTGTTTCCCGAGATCATCAGCCTTGAAAGCAACCTTGCGGCGTTCGGCATTTCGCGCGAGAAGCTCGTGTGGATAGGGATGTTGTGCGGCACTGACTTTAACGAAGGCGTGCGGGGCATCGGCCCCAAGAAGGGGTTGAAGCTCGTCAAGGAGTGCGATTCTCTCGAGTCGCTGGCCGCGGCTTTGGGGGAGAAGGCCTCGGGTTTCGACGTGGCGCCCGTGCTAGACTTGTTCCTCAACCCTGCGAGCGTGCCCGTGCGGAGGGAGGAAGTCGAACTGCGCGCGCCCCAGCGGGAAAAACTCTTGGAGTTCATGCACGGCGAGCACGACTTTTCCCCCGAGCGGCTGGAGTCTTCCATCAAAAAAGCTTTCAAAGAGCCTGAGGACGACAAGCAGGCGACTTTGAAAAAGTGGTTCTCTTGAAAAGCAAGGTGGGCTTCACGCCCGGATTCATTTTCGGCGAGGACGCACTCGAACGCGAGTCTTCCAGGCTCAATCGCCTGCGGCGCGTCGCACAAAAAGAGCGGCGCACCAAAGGCTCTGTTTGGTTTTGGTTTAATAGCCCGTTGAAGCACTATGCGTCGTTGCTTTATCACGATGGCGGGGCTGTGCAGGCATTCAGCTTTGAAAAGCACCTGGTCGGGAAGTGTGCCGAGGCAGCGCGCGAGGGCCGGAAGCTGCGCGTGCTTGATGTCGGGGTTGGTTCCGGCGCGCAGTGGGAGGCGTTTCTCGCCCGGCACCCGCAATTGGACTGGCACGGCACATCGCTGTCGCGCAAGCTAGTCGTGCCCAGCTTGCGTGACAAGGTGATTTTTTCCACCGCGCGCTCGCTGCACCGTAAGTTCCCGCCTTCCGGTTTCGACATCGTAGTCTCGAGCCTCGGCGTCCACTTTCAGGAAGCTAGCGCTATCGAGAACGCTCACTGGCTTTTGAAGCCGGGTGGCGAAGCGTTCATTGCCTTGGACTCGAATTTCACGGGTTTGTGGCGTATACTAGACCGTTTGCATCCCTTCTTTGACGTGCTGGACTTTTCTTCGTACAACAACTCAATGCGCTTGCGCAAGAAAGTGGTTTGATTGAACCGCAAGGCGGGCTTCACGCCCGGATTCATTTTCGGCGAGGAAGAGCTTCAGCGCGAGCGTTACGAAATTGCTCCCCTGCATTCGATTGTGCAAGCTGAAAGGCGCACCGGCGGCCGTTGTTGGCTTTACTGGGGTAACCGGAATGCGTTGGATCACTATAACGTTGCTAGTCGAGTGAGCTTTAAGGAGTTGTTGGAAGGCAAGTGCGCCGAGGCAGCGCGCGAGGGTCGCAAGCTGCGCGTGCTTGACGTGGGGGTTGGCTCGGGCGCCCAGTGGAAAAGGTTTCTCGCAAAGCACCCTGAAATGGATTGGCACGGCACGGCGCTTTCGCGCAAGTACGTCGTGCCGAGCCTGCGCGGTAAAGTTGTTTACTCTACGGCGCGCACGCTGCACCGCAAGTTCGAGCCGTCGAGCTTCGACGTGATAGTTTCAAATTACGGCATCCATAGTCAAGCGGCGAGTGCCGTGGAAAACGTTCACTGGCTGCTGAAGCCGGGAGGCGAGGCGATATTAACTACCAATATCGGCTGGTCGGCGGAGAAAGTGTTTACCGGAAACTTGAACCCTTTTTTTGAAGTGTTAGGCCGGAGTCCAAGGCATTCACAACCAGCCTATGGCATTCATTTGCGCAAGCGTTAAGGCCGCGTGAAGCTCGCCAACAGCAACGCCGCGATGATTACGGAGGGAACTGCGACGGTGAGGAAGGCGCGCCTTGTTTGCAAGCCGTGTTCCACTCCCACCGCCACGGCGATTAGCCACGTGGCGTACGCCGCGATTGCTATTGAAAGCACTCCCGCGACGGGCAAGCCGAGTTGCGGCGAGAAGAGGGACGCGATTACCCCGACGACGCTCGCCGCGACGAGGAGCGTGCTGCACGCGGCGGACACGAGCGCCATCAAGTGCGACTGGCGCCAGAAGCTTCCCTTGCCGCCCGACAGCCTCGCGAGCGCGAACACGACGACCGAGTGTATCACTCCGATGTTGAAGAACAGCACTACTGCAAAGATGGCGAGTATTATCGCCACTATAAACACGATTCCGTTGCCTGCGGCGTAAGCCGTCGCCTCCACTCCTGCGAGTGACTGTTGGAAGACACTCTTTCCCACCAACGCCAACAGCAACGCGTACACTACTATTATCATGCTGGCCGCCACGACGTTTTGCGCGGCGATGCTCAAGCGCGCGCGGTAACGCTCTTTGCGCAGCGTCTCCCCCGGCTGGAGTAGCACGGCCTTCCACAATTCCACCATCGCCTCTTCAGCGCGCAACTCTTGCTTCCCGGCGGCTTGGCGTTCCGCAGGCGCGCTTCGCACTGCAACGCTAATTTTTTGCTGCGCGGGCTTGGCCGGCTGTTCCGCCGCGCGCGCTTCTTTTGGCGCCAATGCCTTCAAAGCTATGTTCACGTCGTGGGCGCGCCACCCTTTGTTTGAGAGCGCGCGGCGTATTGCCGCGTCGTCCTTCCCCTCGCCGCGCAGCCGCTTTGTTTCGCGCAGCAAGTGTTGGTAAACCATATTTGCTATTCGAGTACGCAACCGTTGAATTTAAAAGCGTCGCTGCGAGACTATTCAGTGTGGTTGAAGTTGTCGGTTGACGAGCACGACGTCCTGCTGCCTCACGCGCTGGCCGCGTGGAGAGACCGCCGCACGGGGAGGTTTCGCGTGGTTGACGAACCCGGCCACGTTATCGAGGCGTTGAAGGACGGCAAGATGCTATTGTTATGCAGTTCAAGTGTTTCACTAGACGGTAACCTGCTGAAGATCGTTGCTTTTCCCAAACTCGAGCATTTTGAGGAATTCCGTAAGGCTGCTTCTGGCGGCAACGACCCTTCCTACCCGGCGTTTGAAAACCGTTCTGCAATCGGCACTATGCAATTAACCCTAGCTTCGGGCGAGCAGACTGCAAAGCTCAAGTTCTTGCAACAGCATTTTGGTACGGACACTAATTCTGAGTTCAAGCTGCCGCGCAGCCTCGCCACGCGTTACTTCGGCTGGCAGGCGCGGGCGTTGCAGCACGCGATAGGCTGGGCGCACACTCGTGGAAAAGCACTTGATATACCGGGTTGGTGCTTGTTTCAAGAGACTACTGCGCTTGGCGAAAAACGCGCCGCGCCTTTCCTCGATTGCCTGAAAACGGCGTGCCGTAATCTTGGCGTTGAACTGTTGCTAGGCAATAACGTCGCTCGTATTCCGCTTAGCGGAGGTAGCATACTGCCGCATTTTGAACTCACGGGTTACGGCGCGAGCGGCGCGGCGGCCGAACGCGCGGAGAAGCTCGCGCGTAAGAAAGACGCGCGCCAAAAGAGGCGTGCTAAATAGTTTCTAAAGGCCTATCACGCCTTTGGCGATGATGGTGATGGCGGTGAAGTGGATTATTCTCGCTGCTAGGCTCCACGCGGCGAACTTGAGCGCATCCATTCTCGCGAGGCCGGCGACGAACGTGAGGGGGTCTATTACTGCGCTGAGGGGCAGCACGCCGAAAATGATTATGGCCCACGGGCCGTAGGCGTCGAACCACGACTTGGCTTCATCCAGCACGGGTTTGCCGACTTGCTTTGCCACCCACTTTTCGCTGAGGAAGAACGCGAGCGCATAGTTCACCATGCCGCCGATGAACGCGGCAACAACCGCAACGATTGTGAGCTGGACTGGTTCGGAAGATAACGCTACGGTAGAAGTGAAGAACGCGTCTGTCGGGAATGGCAATAGCATGCTTCCCAAGAGTATTGCGACAAAGTTGCCGAACAACCCGTACTCTGCAACTGCCGCCTGCAGGCCGTTCATCACGCCTGGCGCGAAGTAATCCAGCGTCTTGAGCGCGACTACCGCCGCGATTATCAAGCCCACCGCGATGATGGCCGAGCGTGCGACTTGCGGCTTTCCTTGCGACGCCTTCGCGGCGTTCGCGCGTTTTCTCATAATCTTAGCTATCCTTGCAACGCTTTTAAGCCTTAACGCGGCACATAATAGCTTAAGAGAGTTGCAGCCTTGCCGTGGGCGTTTTTTGAGCGCTCCGCTCGAGGCGTGCGCGCCTCCCGACTCCGCACTCAAAACCTGCACTAAAATAAATAGCCGCACGGCACATAATACTTCAATGGGCTTGTAGCTCAGCCTGGACAGAGCGTTCGACTGATAATCGAAAGGTTCCGGGGTTCGAATCCCCGCAGGCCCACCTCGTTTTCGTTTCGCTTGTTTCTTTCCCGTGCACGGAACCCGAGCATCGCGTGCAGGAACGCGAGCGGAGGGTTGGGTGCTTCGAATCCCCGCAGGCCCACCTCGTTTTCGTTTCGCTTGTTTCTTTCCCGTGCA
>JBBSWX010000032.1:5074-15638 GCA_038046065.1 Microcaldota archaeon
AGGAACGCGAGCGGAGGGTTGGGTGCTTCGAATCCCCGCAGGCCCACCTCGTTTTTGTTTTCACAGCTTCTATCACTGCAGTAATTAGTTCGCATCCATCGTGACGAGGCGCGCCTTCAATCGGATAGTGCGTTTGTAGTGCTGGGATAATTCGGGCGGTATTCGGTTTATGCCAAGCTTGCGCTGGGTTGAGCTTTTCTTTTACGCGGCGGGTTGGTGGGCGAGGAGGTCGAGCCACGTCCACGGGCGGTTGGTTAAACCGGCTTTCTGACAAGGGGTGCGAGGGACTTCTTTCAGACCGCCTTGCCGGCGGCCTTGCGTTCTGACGAGATTATAGGCGGCTTGTCGAATGAACATCGCTGCCATCGCCGTTTCTTCAGCCTTGCTATATATAATGCAGCGTTCTTCTGTGGAACCGCGCTGGTCCGGCGCGGTTCGTGGCGTTCAAGCGTTCCACGAACGCAGTTTTCAACGTCTTTCCCAAACGGCTTGCAGCGAGAACGAACTCCACGTCCACCACAGTTGACGCGCACACTTGCTTGTGCACGACGCGTACGAGGCGGTTGTTTTCGTACTGTTTGACGACTTGCGCGTAAGGCGCGTTCTTCCACGTCCGGCGGCAAACGCGACAATTATAACGCTGCACGCCGTTACGCTCTTTGCCGTCCTTCACGACAAAACCGCTCAAAGTCTTGCAGTGGGGATAGCAAGGCATCGCTCCTTGGCGAGGCCGACCCCTCGCGACCGAGGGGCTCTCCATTCAACACCCAGCACGCGCCACCAGAAAATAAGGTTATTTATCCCAGCAACCCAGACGCACTACCGGTGTGCGCAGGCATTTATTCTCCCTTGCGTTTAATGTTTTCAGTGTTTCGCATGGATGCGCGCGAGTTTTTCCACAGGTTGTTCGGCGTGGTGCTGGTGCCGCTAGCGATGCGCGGGCCGTTCAGCTGCATTCGCGTGCTGGCCAACCGTCTGCGCGGCGTGAAGATGGGCAAGGGCGTTTGGGTGGGTTACGATTCGTTCATCGACCAGCCTCCCGAGTGCCGCGAGAGCATGGTGGAAATCGGTGAGGGTGTGGGCATAGGGTTTCGCAACAACATTTTTAGCCACGACTCTTCCCCCGCGTGGCACGGTGGAGTGTGTGTATTCAAGAAAGTGGTTTTGGAGAAGAACGTTTACTTGGGCGCGAACGTGACTATACTGCCGGGCGTGCGCATTGGCGAAGGGGTGGTGGTGGGAGCGTGTTCGCTCGTCAACAAAGACGTGGCGCCTTACACCGTGGTGGTGGGAATTCCGGCCAGGCCGATAAAGCGAATCGTGAAAACGGCGGATGGTCGGGTGGAGTTCAAGCCAATCTAGCTGGCTGCGTTTTTGTCGGGGGAATCATTTTCGTTTGTACGTGTAGAACCCTTCCCCTGCCTTTCGCCCGAGCTTGCCTTCCGCAAGCATCTTTTCGAGAAGTTTGCAGGGCGCGAAGTGCTTTTCCCCCGTTTGCGCGTGAAGCTGCCGCAGCACTTCCACGGCCGTGTCCACGCCAATCAAGTCTATGAGCCTCAACGGCCCCATAGGGTGGTTCAACCCCAAGCGCACGGCCTCGTCCACCTCTTCAGCTGAAGCCACGCCTTCCTGCACGAGCCGCGCGGCGTCGTTCAACTGCGGGAGCAGCAGGCGGTTGACGATAAAGCCCGGCGAGTCCTTCACGGTAATAGCCGTTTTTCCCAGCGCTTCGGCAAGCGCGCCTGCCTTTGCCACCGCCTCGCCGCTCGCGTCTTGCGGCCGCACTATTTCGACGAGTTGCATTGCGTGCACGGGGTTGAAGAAGTGCATTCCCACCACGCGGTTGGGGTGTGCAGTTTCGGCTGCGAGTTTGCCGACTTGAATTGAGGAAGTGTTGGTGGCAATCACCGTGGTGGGGGGAGTGTTCTCGCCGAGTTGGCGGAACGCCTCTCGCTTGGCTGCCTCGTCTTCCACGATGCTTTCCACCACGAACTGCGCGCATTTTAAGTCTTGAAAGCGCGTGGTGGTGGAGACTCTCGCAATCGCGTTGGCGGCTTGCTGGGTACCAAGCGTCTTGCGGAGTTGGCGGCTTATCGCCTCGAGGGCGGAGCGCGCGGTTTCCTCGCGCCTGCTTTTCAGCACTACGTTGAAGCCTTTGGCCGCGCAGAGGGCGGCGATGCCCACGCCCATCTGCCCTGTTCCCACGACGCCTATCGTAGTTATGTCGAACGAAGGCTTTTCTAGGAGTTCATCGCCAGGTTGCGCAGTTTGCTTTGTTTTGAACGGCGAGAGCTTTCCGCCGCCAGTGCGGCAGATGCCGCTGGTGTAAGGTGCGTCGGGATGCTCGCGTGACGCTGCGTGTACGCGCGTTGAGGCGACGACGGTTCTTGAAGCCATATTGGGTTCACCTTTTCTTTCGCGGCTTTCTTGCATTCGCTTGCATTTTCTTGTCGCCGATTGCTTTTCATCAGTTGATTGCAGTTAATATCGTTACTGCCGCCGTGCCTCCCACGCCGCCCACGTTGTGGCACAACATCGTCTTGCAGCCGTCCACCTGACGCTTGCCAGCCTCGCCGCGCAGTTGCAGCAGCGCTTCGCACGCTTGCGCAACTCCACTCGCGCCTATCGGGTGGCCGTCAGCCTTCAAGCCACCGTCGGGGTTGACGGGGCGGCTTCCCGATAGCGTGGTCTCGCCGTTGCGGATGAGTGCTGCAGCCCCGCCGGGCTTGCAGAGGCCGAGGTCTTCGTAGGCGACGAGTTCGGCGATGGTGAAACAATCGTGCACTTCAAACGCGTCAACATCGGTGATAGATAGTTTTGCTTTCGCGAGTGCGTCTGACGCGGCGGCTTTCGCGGCTGGCAGGGACGTGAGCGTGGCGCGTTGGCAGAGGGAAAGCGAGTCGGTGCGCAGGCTTGAGGCGGCGAGATTCACGCTGCGCGAGGTCTTGTTTCGCGAGAGCAGCACGGCCGCCGCGCCGTCCGACAGGGGGGAACAGTCGTACAACCGCAAGGGCGAGCACACTTCTTGCGACTCGCGAATTTCTTCGAGCGTGACTTTCTTGTCGTGAAAGTGCGCGGTGGGGTTGAGGTTGGCGTTCGCGTGGTTCTTGAGGCTGACGAGCGCCAAATCTTCGAGCGTGGTGCCGAATTCTTTAGAGTGTTGTTGGGCGATGAGGGCGTACGCAGCGGGAAAGATTATTCCGTTCTTCTGGTCGAGCTCGCGGTCGCCTGCCATCGCAATGTTCGCCGTCGTTTCTTCCGTGCTTTTGCCGGAAAGCTTTTCCACCCCTACCACGAGCACGTTCTCCACGCCCGGCGAGTGCAACAGCCCTGCAGCGGCGTGGATGGCCGCGCCTCCCGACGCGCACGCGGCTTCCACGCGGAAGGACGACCCGCAGTACTCGCGGAAGACGCTGGAGAAAAGCGAGTTCAAATGCAGTTGGGAGGCTTGCGGCCCGGCGAGAAAGTTCGCCACGACAACGGCATCAACGCGTTCGAGCGGCGTTTCCGCGTCTTGCAGGCACGCTACGGTCGCTTCGCGCATCAACTCAAACAGGCTCGCGTCCAGCACGCCGAACTTTGTTTTTCCAGCGCCGTTGGCGAACAAGTCCATTTAAATGCACCGCGTAATTCAGAAAACTATTTGCTTGCGCGCAGTGGCGCCCGCCCCGATTTTTTCCACAGTGGAGAGCTCGTAACCCTGCATTTTAACGTGCGCCAGCACCGCCTCTACGACGTGCGGTTTTGCCGTGCCTTCAAACAAGTCGTGGCAGTAGAGGCTCGCAAGCTTGCCTCGCGCTTCGAGCTCGTCAATCATTCCGCACACACGCGCTACCACGTCGTTGTCATTCATTCCCTGCAGGCTGAACGCCTCGATGAGCGGGTCGGTGTTCGGCATTTTCAGCGTGATGGGCACCTGCACGCACGAGTACTCCTTCCCGCCCACGACGGGTTTGAATGGCGCGTCGCCCTCCAAATCGCCTGCAGCCGAGTAGCCGAACGCGTCGAGAGCCTCGAGCACCGTCCGGCTGGTTTTGAAGGCCGGCGCGGCGAAAGACTTGGGCTTGCGGCCGAACAATTCCTCGAACTTTCGCGTGGCGAGAGCCACGTGCCCGGCCGCGTTGATGCTTGCGAGCGACCGCGTCCACGCGCGGTGCTTCCAACCGTGCACGCCAAGCTCGTGCCCTTCATCCGTGATGCGCTTCAAGAGCGTAATGTTCTCTTCAGCGAAATTCCTTGGCAACAGGCACATCCTCAAGATTTCGAGGGCCGGCAGCTTCACGCCCCCGGCAGCGCCGCGCTCGCCCCCCCGGTGGCGCAGCAATTCCGGGAGCGTGCTCTCGCCGCCCATCGGCACGTAGAACGACGCTTTGGCATCCTGCTTGCGCAGCGCCTCCAGCAGCTTGGGCACTCCGTTAAGCAAGCCGAAACGGCTGTCAATATCAACACGCAGGCAAAACAACGCCATTTCCCCCCACTTTTCTTGGGGCTGGAAGGTATAAAATGGGGTTTGCAAGCGCGCTTGCAGGAGGCTAGCCCCCGCTTTCTTGCGCAGCTGGTTCGGATAGCGTTTTTATTCCGGGCGCGCCATAACTCACCATCCGCTAGGTTCTATGCACTGTATTCGTGAAGGACGGTATTCCGACGCGGAGATTGCAGAGTGGATTGAAAATGGACGAATCGAAAATCGCGAACGCTAGGCGGCGGCTGAAGATACTCTCCGAAGAATTGGAGCGTTTCGGCAAACTAGTTTCCGGACACCGAAAGATGCTCGAGGCCATAGGCTCGCTCTAGAAGCGATTCTAACCTTCTTGAGGGCATCAACACCTTCGTAGGAGTATCCTTGCGCGGTACCTTGGCCACTGAACGCGCAAACCTTTACCTTGCCGGCCTTCCTCACGCGAGCCCCGCGTCCTTCCGCAGCACTTCCGCCTTGTCAGTGCGTTCCCACGTGAACTCCGGCTCGTCCCTCCCGAAATGGCCGTAAGCCGCAGTTTTCTTGTATATCGGCCGCAAGAGCTGCAAGTGCTTGATAATGTCCGCGGGCTTGAGGGGAAAGTGCTTGCGCACGAGCTCTGAAATCTTTTCGTTGGGAACCTTGTTCGTGCCGAATGATTCCACCAGCACGCTCACGGGTTCAGCCACGCCAATCGTGTAAGCGAGTTGCACCTCGCACTTTTCCGCCAGCCCCGCAGCCACGATGTTCTTCGCAATATACCTGCAGGCGTACGCGCCCGAACGGTCGACTTTAGAAGGATCTTTGCCGGAATTGTGGCAAATAAAACCGTTGGCCGTGAATGTGTGCACACCTGGAACTACAAAATCATATACGTTCGACTTGCTTTTTTCAACGTTCTTTAATTGAGTATAGTAATGCCCCATCACGTAGAACGTTCGCAAATATTCAAAATCAGGATCGCCTGCAAACCGAGCATCGTAGGTGTCTAAGAATACTGCAAGTTTTTCGTAAGTAAGTTCCTTCGTTCCTTTAGTACTGGGATTGCGCAACCACCTGCCAACGCCGGCTTTGTCAGCTTGATGCTCGGTGGAAGGAAGCTTCGCCCATAGCCGCTTGGCTCTTTCAATTTGGTGTGGTACGGTTAGGCGGTTTCTTTTTCCGGCACTTGGAATTGATTGCAACCGAGCAGATTTTCGCGGCAAACCAAATCCGATTTCTTTCCTGAAAATCTCGACGCCGTGTGACCCTTTTATTCTAACGTGATACAACGGCCTTGCTGAACGAACTTCACGGCCGCGAATAATTGACGTTTTACCATTTGCGTCGACTTTTTGGATGTGACTAACAATGCCTAGATTAAGAAGGAGTTGCTGAACGCCTAACGCAAGCTCCCTTGAAGTTGTTGTGAGTTTAATGTCGCCCGAGTTAGAATTCCTGCCGGTCAACCGAATAGTGCCATCAGTATCAAATAAACCGCGAAGAAACGCCGCAACCACGTTCTTTGGAGCTGAAAAAACGCTTGACGGCACCTTCTTCTGCCAGGCGCGCCAATAGCCAAGCCCCAAGTGAGCCAAGTAAGCGCGCAGTTCAACGCCGCAGTAAAACGCCCAGTGGCCGAACGTTTTTCCGCTCTTACCAAACAAGCGGTTGAACAATCCGTCAACTATCTGCTGCATCTGACTTTCGCAAACGCATACTTGAACACCGTCACTGGTAGTACACCTGCCATCGCCCGTTAGCAATCCGAGCAGATAAGCATAATCTTCAGTAAGATAATCTGGAAAACAAAATTCGTTACTGCGATGAGTGCCCGGCTTGTGTTGAAACTTGAATTCTGGCAGCTCGCCACTTCCGAAAAGCCGGTTTTTCCGTTGTATAGATATTGCGTCAGTAAACTCCAGTCCATCAAGGCGGCGCCAGACGTAATTCCCACGCGCGTCCACTACGCGAATGGATTGGTTTGGCGTTCCCTCCAAACAAAAACCGTCCTTAGTTTGAATCTTCAAGACTTCGAGTTCGCCATTATCAATCCACTGTTCCAAAGGAGTGGGCGATAAGTCGGTTTTAATGAGAGAACCAGAAGGCACGCTGGACAATTCTCTTATTGGTGCCAGTCCAAACTCAGTATTTACCAAAGAGTCGCCAGAAACGCAAAACGCGCCCCCGCCGTGGCGCGCGTACCCGCCGTAAGTGTCGACAATGATTTTCCTGCCAGTCACGCCCGTGTCCGCCTCGGGCCCTCCCACCACGAAGATGCCCGTCGAGTTGACGTGGTATTTCGTCTGCGCGTCAAGCCACTCTCCGCATACGGGTTTGATTACTTTTTCGATAATCTCCCGTTTTAGCGGTTCACCCTGCATTTCAGGGTTGTGGTGCACGGCGATTACCACCGTGTCCACGCGCGAGGGCTTGCCGTCAACGTACTCCACCGTCACTTGCGACTTGCCGTCCGGCCGCACCCATGGCAACGTTCCGTCCTTGCGCAGCTCCGCCAGCCGGCGCGCCAGCTTGTGGGCCAGCATTATGGGCAAGGGCATTAATTCCGGCGTCTCGCTGCAGGCGAAGCCGAACATTGAATTGTGCACTATCAGCCCGTTTCCAGAAAACAGGTGTGCGTCTTGAATTTCCAAGTCATACACCTCGTCCTCCTCTTTTTCAACCACTGATTTGACAGATATCACTGCGAAAGGAAGTTCTTTACCAAGCCTTTTTTCATCGATTAATTCTTTTTTCCAAGGGTGCGGTATGAGAAAAATTCCGCGAGAGTTTCTTTTTTTATTACTGTTCTTTCCAATAAAATCATTAATTCTAGCGGTTTTTTTTGGATCAAGAAATCCGATTTCTTTAGCAAAGTTTTGAAAGCTCTCAAAGCCTATGACATTAAGCACATAGTTATCGTATTTGGAAGCATAGCGGGGATCCCTGCCTACGGGCGTTCCGGCAGGCCTATTGAAAAGAATTACTGTCTTTATATCGAAATCATTCATAAGCAATTGAGTTTCGCGTAAAAGTTCGAGTGAAGAAGACGATAGGCGGATTCTTGCATTTGATTTATTCCTCCCCGTGTTTATCACTATCGTTCCATCGCTGTCGAACAAACCCCTCAAGTATGCTTTTATCACCGGTTCTGGCGATGTAAACAATGCGTCCGGAGTCTTTTTTTGCGGCGACTTGGTTCTTTTAAGACCAAAATTCTCAAAATGCTTTCTAACTAGGACGGAATCGATTTTAAGGCTGGTATTTCTGCTCGCGGTTATTACTCGCCATTGGCCCGGCATCGCCTCTTCGGCAATGTTTTGAACAAGAGGCACGTGGGCAAAATTGTTTCCGAAAGCGATTTCCATCACCCCAACTTTGTTCACATTGCCATCGCCGATAAGCTCCCCCGTCAAGTAGCCAACTCCAGGATCTAACGCAAGCGTTGATGGGCCAAACACGCGGTGGTTATACTTGGTAAAGAATTGCTCCCGTGGCACGTGAGAAACTGCGTTTTCTTCAGCAAAATATCCGGCAGGCTTTAATATGCACGCAAAATCTTGTGCAGTCAATTCGCCAGCGGCCTTCCAATACGTTTCGCCTTTGCGGCCGTAACACAAAATACGGTGATCTGGAGTGCATTCGAGGCGCATGCCGTTTGAAAGAATCACTTCAACAAGCTTTTTTCTGCCAGTCATTCTTGCATTTAAAATGCGTTTAATGCCGTTAGGCGTAACGACAAACTCCCCCTTGTGAATTTCTTCAATCTTCCTGAACCCGTTTTTTGTCCTAACCAAAGTGCCTTTTTTCAGACAGCCTTGGTCGCCGGCGCCCTGTTCTTTCTTCACGCCCGCGTCCACCCCGACCGCGATGTCTTTGCTCTGCTCGTGAATCGCAGTGAGCACGCAACAGTCTTGGCAATCCAAGCCGAACTCGGGGTTAGTGTAGCCAATCTCGCGCAGCGTCTTGCGCACGATGCCTTGCGTGTCCACGTAGCCGCTCGTCGTGACCTCGCCGGCCACCATTATCAAGCCCGTGCTGGCGAGCGTCTCGACCGCCACCCTACCTGCAGGATCCTGCCGCAGCACTTCGTCGAGGAACGCGTCAGACACTTGGTCGCAAATTTTGTCCGGATGCCCTTCGGTGACAGACTCGCTAGTGAAGAAAACTTTTTCAACCATCGGAACCCCTCCGCCCGCAAGGGCGCAGTTAGCTTTGGAGGGGGAAGGGTATTAATGCTTGCTGAACGCATTATTCGTATAGGAATATTTATGCGCAACGTTTATTATACACTTCCCGCCTTAAGGGGTTATGATATTCACGCCGCTGTCGGAAGTGAGGGCGTTGCGCCGCAAGCTGGGCTTGACGCAGCACCAGCTGGCGAAGGCGTGCGGGCTGTCACAGTCGTTCATCGCCAAGGTGGAGTGCGGCGCGCTAGAACCGGCGTACGGCAAGGCGGTGCGGCTTTTCGAGGCGTTGGAGAAGTGCGGCCGGCAGCGCGAGGTGAGCGCGGGCGAGGTGATGAGCCGCCAAGTGGTTTCCTTGTCGCCCGGCGCGCGCCTGCGCGAGGCGGTGCGCAAGTTTCGCGAGCGCGACATTTCCCAGCTGCCGGTCATCGAGGGGGGGCATCCTGTGGGCGTGGTTTCGGAGGCGGACGTGCTGGCGGCGTTGCTTGAAGGCAAGCAGTCTGCCACAGTGCGCGAAGTGATGGAGGAAGCGCCGCCCATCGTGCCCCTCGCCGCATCCATAATAGCCGTTAGCAGCTTGTTGCGTTACTGCCCGCTGGTGCTCGTTGCGGAGAAAGGCCGCGTGCTTGGAGTCATCTCGCGCGCAGACTTGCTCGAGCCGTTGTACGGAAAGTAGGTGTTGCAAGGCGCAGTTATTTCGTGCGAGAGGTTTTCTTGCGGAAGTGCAGGAGAATGTCCACGTTGGTTTGCGGAACGCGGCGTGCGGCTGGTTGCGGCCATTTGACTTCGTTTACAGCCATAACTTCGATTTGCGGCAGTTGCTTCAAGCGCGTTACGATGCCGTGGCATTGGTGTAACGTTGCCGAGCCGCAGCCGGGCCTTGCGACGGTGCGCAGCATTATGAACGCCTCGCCGCCAGGCTTCAAGTTGCTCACCGTATTGCGCAGCGAAGTCCACAAGAACCGCGCCGGCAGGTGGTAGTCCTCGCCGTAAGCGTCGCGAATGACGTCAAAGCCCTCGGCGTGGCGCGTGGTCAAGCCAATTTCCCGCACGAACTCGTCCACGAGCGGCTTGTTCTCGCCGGCCAGCGAGCCCGTGAGGCTCATTCCAGTAGTATGCACTTTTTGTGGGCAGATGCGCTTGACGTGCGCGAGAAAATTTCCGGTGCCGCAGCCCTTGTCAAGCACGCGCACGCCGCCCTCACCGCGCGAGAGGCGTTCGCGAATTGACTCGGCGGCGCGCTCGTCAAAATGAACTTCGCCGAACTTACGGTCTAAACGATAGGCTCTTGACTGCAGCCCGTAATACTTGCGGTCGCCGCGCCGTGCAACTCTAACGCAGCTGGCGAGCTCGCGCCTCAACGCGGCGTTTTTCGGCGAGAGCCTTTTCACGGAATTCATACATTAACCCCACTCTCGCAGCCTCATGCGCAACGCCGCCGCCGCCATCTCTAGCACGTCGCGCTTGAAGTTGACTTTCGTTTCCTTGCCCTCGCGCCATTCCACCGGGATTTCCTTCACGCGCAAGCCCTGCCTCTGCGCGAGCACGAGCAGTTCAGTATCCCAAAACCAGTGCGCTTCCACGGCCTGCCGGCAGAGTGATATTGCCACTTCGCGCCGGAAGCCTTTGAAGCCGCATTGGTGGTCGGAAACGCGCGAGCCCAACAGCAGTTGAATAAGCAGGTTGAAGCCTTTGCTGAGGAACAGGCGCAGTGACGAGCGGCGGGTGGAACTCGTGGAAAGGTAGCGGCTGCCGGTAACCACGTCGCAATCCTCCAGTGCGGCAATCATCTCCCGCAAGTGGCGGGGGGGCGTTGACAGATCCACATCCATATACGCGACGAGCCTTCCTCGCGCTTTCGCGAACGCGTTCGACAACGCCCTGCCGCGGCCGAGCTTCTCGTCGTAATGCAAGTGCCTCACGAACGGAAGAGTGCGCGAGA
>JBBSWX010000033.1:0-4520 GCA_038046065.1 Microcaldota archaeon
ATGCTGCAAAACTTCGCGTTCTTGTAATACACGAACCGCAACGCCGCCATCTGGTAACCCCTGCACGAGGGGAAGCTGTAATCCACCTTGCGTTGCGTGGGAGGCGCGCCCAGCGCGACGTCGAGCATCGCGTTCTCCAGCGAGGTGGTTTGGGCTTTGAGCGTGGCGATGCACCGCGTGTCTTCGAGGCTTTGCATTGCGAAGAACACGATGCCCATGCTGAAGCCCAGCATTATCACGGAGAGTAGGACTTCCATCGAGCCCCACGCGGCTTGGCCTTTCTTCACAAGGGGGGTTACTGCTTGGTGGAATAAAAAAGGGGGCTTAAGGCAAAAACCTTTCGGCCGTCCTGCCGTCAGCGGAAGAGCCAGCCGGTGGCGACTTGGCGCGCCGTGTCCAAATTTCCGCTAGCCGTGCCCGCAGCCGATTGGAAGGCGGGTTTGATGAGCGTGATGATGAGTATCGCTGCGATGATGACTACCAGCAGCATGTATATGGGCGACCAGTCGGAACCGCGTTTCATTCAAACCACTAGGAGAAAGGGGAAAGAAGAATAAAAAGGGCGCGATTTACGTCAACTTGCAAGCCGTACTGCATATTGTCGCTGCAGTTGCAGCGTTTCTGGCAAGAGCTATGCAGTATCTAGGCACGCTTGCGTCGCCGCAAGTTACTATGCTGGCTTCCACCTTGCTAGTAACCGTGAGTTTAGTTGCGGTAGATGTCTGTGGATTAGTTACGCTTACAAAGCCCTTCGTAGTTGAACATGTGCCGCTGGCTTTTATGGGCGTGGTAGTCGTGCACAAGGTTTTATCGCAGATTATACATACATCATCCGTGAGTATTGGCGTGTTCTTTATGGCTTCCTTCAGGAATACGTCGCCAACTTCAAAAGTTACTTGTTGCGCAGCCACGCTCCCGTAGCCTCTTTGCTGGATTTGGCTCAGTTGGTCTTGCATCGCGCTCTTCGGGTCGCCTACCCCGAAGCGGAAGCCGCCGAGTATCCCCATCAGCACGGCGAGTATTGCGAGTGCGACTATTACGCTTATGACTAGCATCATCGTTTCGAAGGCTTGACCGCGAACCATTCTCATTGCAAACCACCTGCTGGTTGCATTACGCGCGCCTTGTTTTTAAACCTATTCCGAGCTAAACAAGCACTCGAACGCGGGTTAATAAACCAAATCAACATTCAATAAACTTAATATATGGGTGCTTTGTTAAATATCTAAACGGGGTAGTTTCAGGCGATTGCCATGCGTTTCCACAACATTCTTTCCAGCATATCCGCAAGCCATTCTCAAGCTCGGGTGCTCGAAACTTTGCTGTACCTTCCTGCAAGGACTTGGACCGGCCGTCAGCTTGCCCTTGAAACCAAGGTGTCGCAAGCCCGAGTAAACCTAGCGCTCAAGAAACTGCGGGAATACGGGATAGTCTATTCGCAGCGCGCCGGCGCCGCAGTGCTGTGGTCCGTGAACCCAAGGCACTTGCTCGTCAACTCATTGAAGCCGGTCGCAAGTATGGAAAACTACCTTCAGTCCTACCTAGTAAAAGAATTCAAGAGCAACAACTTAGGCTTATGTGAGATAGATAAGATAATCCTCTTCGGCTCGGTGGCAAGGGGGGATGAAAAGCCATCCAGCGACATTGACCTCCTAGTGATAGTCAAGAACGCTAGCTCCAAGGAGAAAGTGCTTAAGGAGTTACTGGACAATTCGGCCGATCTAATCGGCGCATTCGGAGGCAACGCCCTCGCCCCAATAGTATACTCGAAGGAGGAAGCCGGGCAGAAGAGTAACTCCCCCTTCATGCAAGAAATAAGGAAGCAAGGAATAACCATCTACGACGGCGCATTAGCATGAAGGAAATCCAAACCCGGAAAGTCGACAAGCACAAGTACGCCGCTTACCTTCATAAGGCGGATTCGTTTTTCCATGCAATGCAGCTGGCGGAATCGGGGGAAGACTGGAATGCAGCCACAGCCTTAACGCGATTCACTGCGCAATTTCCGCAAACGACGCCATCACCACATGCTTGCTGGGGGAACGGTCCGCCGGCCAGAAGCACGAAGACGCCGTCGCGCTTTTGGAAAGGACGGGTCTACCGGACGCAAAGGAGAAAGTCCGGCAATTCCTCGCCATAATCCAACAAAAAACGCTAATCGAATACGAGCCGGAAGAACCATCCGAAGCAGAAGCCCGTTGCACCATAAAACAAGCGCAGCGCTTCTACCAGTGGGCAAAACAACTCCTACCAAGACAACCCTAAAACGGGACTTCCGCTACAAAGCTCCGGGGGGGGGGTTAAAGTCTTGTTGTTTACCCCACCGCGCCGAGGAACGAGCCTGCAAAGTAGGCCGTCACGCAAAAGACGGTTATTGCGACTGGCAGCGAGTAGGCTACGCGCATCCACGCTGCGAGGTTGTTGTGCGTGTCTTCCACTTGAGAGTTGAAGTATGCCAGCAGCACGACGATTTCTATGACGTAAATGCCCATGACGAGCGTGAACTCTCCGGGCGACACTACCTTGGCGGGGTCTATGTTGCAAAACATTTGCGACATTCCAGCGCCGCCGCCCAAGCCGCTCGCCGCGCTGCCGGCTGAAGACAAGGCGCCGGCCGCGGCTTCCGCGCCTTTCTCGGGACAGTTGCCGGTAAGCGCGCCTATGATGATGCGTTGCAGCGTTGTTACGACGGCGAGGACGATGGGGGCGATGAACGTGCCCATCGTGCCCAGCATGGTCGTCACATCCTCTAGAAGCCGTTTTAGCATCTCGTCGATTTTCTGTTGGTTGCGTATCTGCATTGCCATGTTGATTAGCGCAGTTGCCGCGACGTTCACGCCGAGTTGCACGCTGTCGCACATCACGCGCATTCCCCCGCGTATGACTTCGCTCGGTACGTTAGCTACGGCGCCGAAAGTGGGGTCGAAGATGGCGGAGTCGAGCGTCATGCCTAGCGTAGTGATGTTTTCGAGAATGCGTTTGAAAACGCGTTTGGAAACGCGGCTTTTCGGCAGGAAGTCTATCGCGTGCCGCAAGGCGTCTTCAATAGGCCGGTTTTCGCCGAGGCGCGAGGCGAGCACGTAAAGCGCGTCTTTGAACTCGCCTTCCATCGCCCGGATGTCGTCTTGCACTTTCTTGCGCGCCGAGTACTTGCCGTAGAGGTAAAGGCTTGACGCGAGGCTCGCGCCGATGAGGGTTCCGAAGATTGCAAACTGGTAGAGCGCGAAGTCTTTCAGGCCTGGAATGGCCGAGAGGGGCAGGGTGACGTGCGGGATGGTGGCAACCAGTTTTTCCGGCTCGAGGGAAGAGAGGTCGGCGAGCTTCGCGGCGACTACTTGCGAGTCCATAAGGCTTCCCGCGGCGACGGCGGTGATGAAAACGATTATTGCCAACGGAATGTAAGGCAGCGCCACTCCCGCGAGGCGCACGGTGCCTTTCGGCGGGAGGCCTTCAAAGTCGTTGGGCACGTCTGGAGGAACGTACGTCGGCGGCCGGCCTTGGATGATGCCTTGCGCCATGACGTAAACCAGGAGGGGCAGAGCCACGTCGTACAGGAGGAGGAACGGCAGCAGGCCGGTGACGGGGAGGTTTTGCATAACGCCGCTCGCGATGGGCAGGACGATGGCGAGCATGAGCGGCAGCAGGATTCCGAAGTAGTACAAGTACACGGTGGGCTGGTGGAGCTGGCGGGCGTACAAATCCATTTTTTCCTTGCTGCCTTCCAGCACGTCTTCGCTCGCCTTTTCCAACAGTTCCAGCCGTCGGTTTTCGTCCCCTTCCAGCACTGAAGCGCGGATGAGCATTAATGCTTGCTTGAAGTCGTCGTTGTAGGCACCCCACCGGTAGGCCATTGCATCAAGGCCTTCTTCAACCGAGGAGTACACTCCGAGCTGCACGTCCCACACTAGCTTCTTGAAGTCTTCGGCAATCTTGCCGCGGCCGTGGTTTGCCGCAAAGTCGACGGCCTTCTCAAGGTTGGGCGAGAGCCGCATGTTCATTACTAGGTAGTTCACGATTTCGGGGACGTAAGCTATGGCGAGCTTTCTTTCGCGTTCGGCTTGCATTTGCGGATAGTTTTCCAGCAGTTTTCCGGCGGCGAAACCCATTCCCGCGACGAGCAGCGCGGCTGCGGCGGGCATCGTGAATTCAAGCGTGGCGAGCGCGCCAGTGTTAATTGCAGTGATGACGCCGAAAACTATGCCTAGGATGATCGCGTATATCATGAGGCCTTTCGACGCGCCGTGAAGCGCTTCGGCAGTCAAGTCCATTGAGAGGAACTCGACGGCTTGCCGTTCGTCGTCACTGAACTTCGCGCCCTTGCCTAAGTTGCCTAGCATGCGCGCTATTCCTGCAGTCGTGCTGCAGAAGCTTGCGTAAGGCTTTGTCGACGCGGGGGGCTTGGGTCGGCGCGCCTTTTCCAGCACCGGGACTGGCGTGCCGGTGTAGAGCGACTCCGCGGGGGGTTTGCGTGCCATCAGTTCAATCCTAAAGACAACTGTCGGCGCGTATTTATTGGTAAC
>JBBSWX010000034.1:0-3015 GCA_038046065.1 Microcaldota archaeon
AACCTTTCGCACTCCGTGGCGGTAGTGCTTTACGAGCTTTACTCGCGCGGCGCGACGAAGGAAGGCGCGCCTGCTGCGGGAAAGGAAGTTGCTGCCGGCAAGGCCGCGCTCGCCTCGCGCGGCAAGCGGCTTCTTTTGGAAAAGGCTTTCCGACGCATTTCCGCCGGCGTGCCGAGCGTGCGGGACGGGCGGAAGGTGGCGAAGGCTTTCCAGAACGTTCTCGAGCGCTCGCGAGTTGGGGAGGACGAGGCGCAAGCGCTCCTCGCGGTGTTAGGGCCGTTGTCCCGCCACCCCGGCTTGCGGAGGCGTTCGCCGTGACTGTCTCTTGGGATGATTTCGAGGCCGTGGGGTTGCGTGCCGGCACTATTATTCGCGTGGAGGATTTTCCGGAGGCGCGCAAGCCAGCCTACCGCATTTGGGTGGATTTCGGCGAGTTGGGCGTGAGGCAGTCGAGCGCGCAGTTGACGCGCCTTTACTCTAAAGATTCGCTGGTGGGGCTGCAGGTCGTTTGCGTGACGGGCTTTCCGCCCAAGCGCGTTGCTGGATTCGTTTCTGAAGTTCTCATCACGGGGTTCGTGCTTGAGAACGGCGATGTGGTGCTGGCGCAGCCCGAACGGCGCGTGCCTAACGGCGCAAAGCTCGCTTGACGTTTTTTACGACTCGTTTTTTCACAGCCCGTTTTTCACGACACGCTTATCGCGTATTGGTGCGTGAGCGTGCCGTTCCAGTAAAGCGAAAACTCTTTCTCTACCGGCAGCGCGCTGCCGCCTTTCGCCATCGCGCTGGTGGAGTTCGTCACCCCCGTTTTCGCGCCGTCTTGCACCAGCGTTATTTTCGCCATTGCGAACGCGTCCTCGCCGCCCCGCGCCTTGAATGTGCAGGTGCCTTTCACGAACAACTCTCCCGAATGAGTTTTCGAGGGCTTGAGGTACTGCTCGCCCAAGAGGTTGAGGTACTGCTTCGCGCCGAGGTAGCGTTCCTCGACGGTGCAGGCGGTTTCCGCGCCCTTCTGGCCGCCCGCCGCGAAGTAGAGCAACGCAACTATCGCGATGAGCATCACCACCCACACGATGGGCTTGTTTTTTAACAATCCCCCGCCCGCCACGCCGCCTGCCGCTTCGCCCGCGAGGCTCGCGATGCCTGACGGCGTTTTCATCCTATCAAGCGTTTCGCCAGTCGCCTCGTCCCACGTTTTTTCGCGCGAAGGAATCTGCTCGGCGCCGGAAGGCATTCCCAGCATCGCGTCCACGTTGACTTTAAAGTCTCCCGCGCCTTCAACAGTCACCCAAATGCGGAAGGCGGGCACGTAGATTTTCGTGAGCGCGCTCACCGTGACGTTGTCCTTCTTTATGCCCGCGCCGGCCGCGACTTTCACCGGCGCGACTTTCTCGGCTTCAGACTTCGATATCGCCGTCGTCTCGACTTCCGCCTGGCCTTCCGCCTCCTTGGTTTTCTTGAGAGGCCGGTCGAGCAGCACGGGCACGAACTCGTCCAGCTCGCCAGTTGCGGCGTTGAGCGCAGCCCGGCCGGTGGGCACGCTGCTGTCGGCCAGCACGTCGAAGCTGAACACCCAGTAAGGCGTGTACACTAACCGTATTTCCGTGACTTCAAGCTTCCGCCACCCGCGGCGCTGCACTTCCTTCTGCAGTATCCCTAACGCCGCTTCAGGCGTGAGTTCCAGCTTGAACGTGTTCGCGTCGAGAATCATTTCAAAAGGCTTTTCGCACCCCCGGCTTTTTATTGCCTACCGTTGGGCGGCTCAAGCCGCGCAGGCAGGCGCGCCGCCATTCTTTCCGCGTTCGCTTGCCACCGCCGGGTTTAAATTGCGTTGCGGCAATCAACTGTGCGTAAGCCCCCGAGTTGCGGGTTTTGGTTGCGTGGTTGTTGTTGAAGCGAGTCGTATTGTGGGTGGCCGCGGCGTTCGTCGCCGCGCAGCTGTTGGCGTTGGGGCTTGCCAGCCAGTTCCTCAAGGCGCCTGACGCTTACCAGATTCTCGAGAACCCCGCAGACCCGGCGAACGCCGTTTATCTCCTCGCTTACGTCATCGCTTCGGCCGCAGTGCTCTTGCTGCTGTTAAAGTATTACCGCGGCAAGCTCCTCTTCACGCTGATAGAGTTCTTGCTCGTGCTGTTCACGCTGCAGGTTGCGCTCGAACTGTTCATCCCTACGCTTGCCGCGATTGCAATTGCTTTCGTGCTGGCGTTGGCGCGCTTCAAGTTCCCTCATTTGCGTACGGCGCTGTTGATAGTTGCGACGAGCGTGGTCGCCGCGCTCATCGGCGTGTGGATAGACTTGCTGCCAGCCGCGCTCCTCGCGCTCCTCCTGTCCGCGTACGACGTCATCGCAGTGTTTTACACGAAGCACATGATTACGCTCGCGAAGGGATTGGAAGGCCGGGCGGCGTCCTTCAGCATCTCGTTCGCGTTGGGTGACCGGAAGAAAATCGCTTCCGCCAAGAGGCGGTTGAAGCCCGCGAATGAAACGCCCCCCTCCGAGGCGGAGTGGAGTGGCGAGTTTATCGAGTTGGGCACTGGCGACATCGTGATGCCCGCGATGCTCGCGTGCGCCGCCCTCAAGGTTTCCCCGTTGCTTTCCGCAGCCGCGTTGGTAGGCGGAGTTATAGGGTTGTTCCTGCTCTTCCACTTGCTCGAGCGCAGGCGCGGTTACTGGCCGGCGTTGCCTCCCATCGTCGCCTGCACGCTCGCGGCCATCGGCATAGCTTACGTTGCGCAGTTAATCTTTTGAGGGATGGCGGGCATGAAGGCAGTCCTCACTTTGCTTGAAGAACGCGAGCACCTTCGGCTTGCCAAGCGCCTTCACGCGGAGGTTTGCGCACCGGATCCGTTGCTTTCGGTGGCCGGAATGACTGCGATGCACGCCGCGCTGCAACCGCGCATCGACCGTTCCGAAAGGCTCGTACGGGCGGCTTACGAAGTTGCGCACGAGGCTCTAAAACGCGATTTGGCCAGCTTTGCCCAACGCAAACTGGGGCTTGACCGGAAGACTGTCGCGCGC
>JBBSWX010000035.1:0-9046 GCA_038046065.1 Microcaldota archaeon
TGCCGTACTTGTCGAAGGCGCGCGCCGTTACTGTCACGTTGCTTCCCGCGGTTTGCGGCAGTGGCGTGAACTCGAGCGTTGCGGCGTAAGGCTCGAGCGGTTGTAGCGTGGCGTTGGCCGTCGCGATGGCGTTGCTGTTGAAGAACGCCGTGACGTTCACCCCGGTAGTGCTCGTGGCGAAGAGTTCTGCCGTCGTGCTGCCGTTCGCAGTATAGTTCAAAGGCGTTACCGTGCCGTTGCTTGCCGCGAATGTTATCGCGCTGCCGTCGCCCGCCGCGTTGCCCCAAGCATCCACGGTGTTTTTCAGCGTTACGTTGACTTTCTCGCCTGCCTTTTGCGGTTGGGGGGCGAACTCAATCGCGCCGTTCACGGGTGTTGACGGCGTTACCGCGACTACCGCGCTGCCAATGGGTTTGTTGTCGAACGCGACTGCAATCGTCGTCTGGCCGGCGCGCGTGGAGTTGAATATCGTGGTTGCGGTGTTGCCACTCGTGAAGTTGATGGGCGTTATTTCTCCCAGCGTCGCGTTGAATGATATTCGCGTGTTGTTTTCCACAGTGTTTCCGAACTCGTCGAACGCAACAGCGGTGATGGTGGCGTTCGTTCCCGCTTCGATTGTTGCAGGGGCGTTCAGCACTGCGGTTGCAGGCTCGGCGGCCTTGAATAATATCTTGGCGCTTGCGATTACCGTGCCGTTCACGCTGGTCGTTACCGTGACGTTGCCAGTGCCGTTGTACGACAGCGTCGCAGTTGCGTTGCCCGCGCTCGAGCGAACAACGGGCGTGATAGCGCCATAGTCGCTGGCGAACCTCACGATCAAACCGTCCGGCACTGTTTCGCCCGCGGCCGTGATGTTGAACGCCGTCACCGCGGTTTCTACGCCTGCAGTGGCCGAGTTATTTGACGAGCTCGCGTTGTCCACCGCTGCGCCCACGAACGTTATCATCGTCGAGTTGACTACGAACCCTTTGAACGTCATTGAGAGCGTGAGCGTTCCAGTGTCGTTGCTTTCCATCACTGCAGTTGCGCGCGCCCCGACGACGGTGGCGTTCGCCGTTACCGCACCCCCGCTCGCCGTGAAGTTTACTACCGTGCCGTCCGGCACGGGCGCGCCGAACGCGTCGGCGATGTTGTAGAACGATATCGTTGCGGCCGAGCCGTTGAGGTACGCGTCGAACTCTTCCTGCACGAGCGCCTTGCGCGGCTCCCCCGCGTTTTGCGACTGCACGAGCGTGGCTGCGACTATCACGATGATGCCCGCAGCAAGCAGCAACTTGTAGTCCAACGCAATCCCCCCAGAAATAGTAATGTCTTAACTGACTAGTGGTATTTAATGCCGTAAGGTTGGCGCGCGCTGCGCGTTCACTCAATTTGCTGCGCGTTCAAGTATGGTTATCTTTCCGTTGTCGGCGTCAACTTCAATCAAGTCGCCGTTCTTGATGGCTTTAGTGGCGATGCGCGTGCCAGTCACGCACGGCTTTCCCAGCTCGCGCGAGACGATGGCCGCGTGGCACAACAAGCCTCCTTGGTCGGTCACTATTGCGGCAGCTTTCTTCATAAACACCACGAGGTTCGGTTCGGTCATCGTCGTCACGAGAATGTCGCCCGCCGTAAATTCTTTCGGAGTTTCCCCCCCTAGAATTACCCGCGCCGGCCCCCGCGCTTTACCGCCGTTAGTCTTGACGCCGGTTATGGCGTTGCTTGAGTGTGACTCTTCCCCTGCAAGCTTCCTTGCGGCCTTGCGCGCGTCCTCACCGCCCAGAACGAACCCCGTTCCTTCCCAGTAGAACGCTGCAAAGCATTTGGCGCGTTCTTCCAGCGTCGTTTCGTCTAGTTTTGCAGTCCCTTCCAGCACGGCCGACATTTCCGCGAGCGTAAGGCTGTTGAACGATTCTGGCGGACAACTTGTGAACTTGCAGAACGCGGGCTTCACCAGCGCGTTGAACCTTGAAGAGTACTCGTTCACCGCCTCGATGCGCGCCATCCGCGCGTGCGCCAAATCCTGGATGGCGCGCACCAACAATTCCGTTTCTTCCGGGCGCGCGCTTTCGGCTATTATCCTGCGCCTGAGCGCGGCTCGCCGAGCTGCCTCGCTTTTTCGCAACTCGAGTTTCCGCCTGGCAGTTTCGGCTTCAGCCGCGATGCTTTCGGTGAAGTGTTCCCGCGGGTAATCGTGCCCCGCATAGCAATAGGTTCCCAACCAAGCGTACTTGGTCGCGTGCGCGTCTATGCCGCCCGCTATTTCTTGCGATGCCAGCGCTTCGCTTGCCGGAACGCCTTGCGAAAGCAATTCACCCAGCTTGGCGGCTATCTCGAGCGCCGCGAGCTGATCTTCCTGCAATTCCGTGGTGGACTCGGGCGCCAGCACTTCCGGAAGTTTCGTGAGCAGCTCCGCATCCATACTCAAGTTGCTTGCAATCCATTCGTCCAGCCTTTGTTTTACCACCGTTTCCAAAGTCGGTTCGCCGAAGTACGCGAACGTCGCCAGCAACAACCGCAATCGTTCCTGCAGCTCGTGCACTATCGCCGCCAATTCTGCAGGCGTGGTTTCAGGCGTTACCTGCCGCAGCAGCCGCCCGTATTCGGCCTTGAACTCCGTAATGCGCGAGTTCACTTCCTCCGCAAGCCGGATCAGGTAGCGTTCATCTCTAGCTAGGCGAGCGTGCAAGAGCGCCACCAAATCGCGGCAATAGCTCTCGCCATAAAACGTCTGCGCGCCAAGCGCGAGCTGCCCTCCGTTGCGCAGTTCCCCCAACCCTACTTGCCGCATATACTTGTGGTCGAATGCAGCCGAGAAGTCGAAGGGAGCAATTACCTGTAGGTTCCATTCGCCGACCTTGACTTTGCGGAACGGTGCCGCAGCGCGCATAAACGCGGCGTAATCGCGGCTTGGCAAAGTCGTTCGCGGCATAAGCCGTTGAGGAAAGTTGTCTTATATAAAGCCGGTGCCGCAAATATTCTCTTGCGGGGTCATCGCATAACCTGGCAGTGCGCTGGGCTCCAGTCAGGCCGGCCCGTCACACGGCTGGCCACGAAAAAGTTTCTGAGCCGCCCGCGGCTTTCGCCGCGCGGCGATGATTGAAGCATTGGAGCGCGGAATGCGGGCGGAACGCCCGCGATGAAGATAACGCACGCGAAGAAACTCAGATGTCGGGGTTCAAATCCCCGTGACCCCATCCGAACCGCGGAGGGGAGCGCCCCTCCCCAGTTTCAGGGTCTTCCTGACCCACCCCCTGCGTTTTTTAGTGAAGTTTTCCACGGGAAGCAACCCCTTTCCTCGGCGGTGATTGCGCGGCGTTTATTCAGTTGGCGATTGCCTGGCGGATAGCTTCCGCCCGCCGGTCCCACGCCGACTCCCTCCGGCTGGCGAGCTAGTTTTTCAAGATCTTATGCATTACGCGTAGGTTTTAGGGCGAACTGTCTTCAGCTTGAATAGGCCGCAATTTGCAATTTCAACAGCTATGGTTTTGAAATGCGCCAGATCAGGTCGAAGTAATCCCGATATACGCTCGCGACTTCTTTGTTGCGTATGTATAGCGCGAAGTAAGGCTTGCTGTTCCAAATTGTCATTATGAGTTTATCGTTAAATATGAACATGTCCGTAGGCGAGTGATACTTCTTGTCGTGAAAACGCCACTTGCCTTGCGTAGAGCTTAGGATTGCTTTATCCTTTCGCATAGACTCGTCATAAAGAAACTTCGAGCGTACATTGAGGCGTTTCTTTTTCTTTTGGAACTGATTGTAGTAGGCTTGCATCTTTGGCTTGAACTCCCCGCCTGCAAACGCGACGTATGCCCCGCCATCTTGAAGCTCTTCCAACATATTGTCAAGCAAAGTTTTCACTCCGTTTGGTCCGCTATATACCTCCAATTCAGTTTGCGGTGCAGCTAAATCGATGCTCAAAGCGCTAATAATTGCCGGCAGTTCCATTGTTCTGAATTCGTGCAAGCGGTCTTCCTTTTCAGTTATCATGCTGGCAAGCCGCTGCGGGCTAGCTGCTTGAAAATGCTTTATTCCGTTAATCTTTACTTCCGATACGAGTCCCTTTGCAGCCAGCCTATCAAGCGACTCGTAAACTTTGGAGCGGAATATTCCCGTTTTTTTTGCTACTGCATTCGCTTTGGTCGTGCCTAACGATAAGAGCGTAACGTAAACCGTCGCCTCGTTTTTCGTTAATCCCGCGCGTATCAATAGTTCAGTTTCCACAGTTTCGTATGCATTCGTAAACTTATAATTATGTCGTACCTTGCCGGTACGACAAGTCTAGAAAAGGCGCACGAGCTAAAATGCTTTTGTAGTAGCATGGAACATTACCGGCCGGTTCTAGAGTTTGCCGGAACCGCGCGAGTTGCGTTGAAGCACCTGTACGAGTCTGCGCCAGACCTGTTCGGCCGGTTGTTTCTATTAGAAGCCGAGGTGGAGCTGGATGCTGAGATCGCCGCATCACTCTTGCAGGCAAATCTTATCCGGATTGCAGGTGGATTGTTCTATGCTGCCAACTTTCGCGTGTGGGTTATTGCCGGTTGTTTTATCGTTTCGGATTTATTCACTTATTCATCGCGTGACCGGGTTTACCCAATCTTTCCGGACGAAAGCGATTTTTTCGGACGGAATTTAGTTGTGCGCGAAGGCGATTCGGTACTGGATTTGTGTACTGGATCGGGGATAATTGCGGTATTATGTGCGCGTAAGGCTGGTCGCGTTATCGCATCGGATGTAAGCCCGCGAGCGCTCGAATTTGCAGCATTCAATGCCGCGCTCAACAACGTAGGTCAGAAGATTGTTTTTGTTCATTCGGACCTCTTTTCTAATATACTTGGGAAGTTTGACTTGATAACCTTCAACCCGCCATTTATCGCTGCGCCAAACGACGGCTGTTGGTATACTCATGGTGCTGCGGGAGTGGATGGAACAGTTATTCTTGAACGGATCTTGCAAAGCTGCGGAAAACACCTGGCTGAAGGGAGCCGGATTCAGTTCATAGCTAACTCGTTCGGCACCAATGACTCTGTTTTTGTCATAGATTTGCTTAGGCGTTACTATCCCGTAGCCAGCTTGGGCGTAACGCACGTATTTAATCCTACGAGCATTCCTTTGGAAGAATACGCCCGGGTTTTCGAGGGATCTGCCGGTTATGATGGCTGGCTAGAACGTCTGGCGGGGCGCGGTTTTGATCGTATTTATCGCGTGCTTGTGACGGCGAGTAATGACGGTGCGGGGATATATTCCGAGAAGCGTAATGCCGGTTTTAAGTATTTAGTGCGAGAAGAGTTTGGAAAGCCGCCGGTTAAGATTTCTCCGCGTTTTTCCGGCGGGTGGGCGGAGATGCTTGCGCGATACCGGGATGTCAGCAGTTACGGCCTAGTAAAAACCGGTCCGATGAGCCTGCCAGTTCTGCTTGGAAGCGGCAGCGTTAAGGAATTCCGCCTTTATTATTACGAGGTTGCTGGCGAGCCATTTTATGTTATAATTAACGGTAGCCTGTCCGGTTCCGACACTGTTTTCGTTAGAGTTCACTCTGCTTGTTCTTTTGCGCACGTCTTCAAGTCTCAACGCTGTGACTGTGCCGAGCAATTGGATAGTGCGCTTCAACTAATCGCACAGAGTGGCGGAGTCCTAATCTATGCGTGGGCGCAAGAAGGGCGGGGTATAGGCTTCAAGGATCATGTGCGGGTTTACATGGCGCAGGATAAGGGGTATGATACGGTAAGTGCTTATGCCGCACTCGGCCTGCCTATAGATTGCCGTAATTATGCCGCTAGCGCCCGCATACTGCTTGATTTGGGCGTTAAGGCCGTAAAATTATTGACTAACAATCCCCGCAAGGTATGGGGTCTTGAGCATGCGGGCATTGTCGTTGAAAGAGTTCCGCTTACTGTCGCTTTGAATGCGCTAAACAAACTGCAATTTAGCGCTAAAAAAGAAAAAATGGGGCATCGCTACGACCTTGATAGCGTTTAGGTGCCTTCGTAGTCATTTGCCTCATGCGTTTATCCGGTTGCATACTTTCCTAGCTGGGTTATAGGCGCCTAGGTTTGATGCGTCGCGTACTCCAGCAAGGCGCGCGTGGTGGCGCGTGATGGCCGTCATGCGCAAGGAGTACCGGTAGCTAGTAAGTGGTTTCAAGCGGCCTAATTCCCCTAGCAAATCGCCTTTCGCGTTACCCTCGCAGTCGCGGGGTTTTAAATAGTATTACTATGCCGTAGTAACACTCGGGGAGGGGTGGTGTCGTTGCGCTTCAATCAGCTCTCATTGGCGGTATTTGCAGCAGTATTGCTGCTGCCGTTGGCTGGTGCGCTTGGGGAGGGCACGCTCGTGCAGCACGTTTCCGACTGCGCGACGGGCGCCGCCGTGCAGGGCGCGCTCGTGCTGGCGGGCGGCGCGGGCGCTTACACGGACGCAGCTGGCGTGGCGCGCGTCTACAACTTAGGGGAAGGTGTGCGTGAAGTCACGCTTTCCGCGTCTGGCTTCCAACAACGTTCTGAAGTTGTTTTCATCAACGCCTGCGCCGACAACGTATATTATTCTTGTCTAGCCGCCAATGTGGCGGGCGGCACGCCGCAAGTTTTCGTTTCCCGCGAGCCGGCCGGAACCGTTTTTGAAGGCATTGCGGCGCTAATTTCAGCGAATTCTTTTTCCACTTCGCCAATCTCGTGGACGCGCGTGAAATACTCGGTGGGCGGCGTGCAGCAAACCGTTTCGTGCGCAGGGAGTTATTGTTCCGCGCTCGTGCCGCCCCTCGCGCAAGGCGTGACGGTGAGTTTTCTTGCAGAAGCAAGCGATTCGCAAGGCAACTTGGGTCAGAGCTCGACCGGCAGTTTTACCGTACAGGCTTCCGCAGTGCCCACGCCTACACCCGCGCCTGGGCAAGACGTGCTTTCGCCGGCGTTGAGCGTGTCGCGCACGCCCGTGCAGGTTTCCTCTTCAAGCATCGTAACCCTAGTTGCCACCGCGGCGGACGCGAGCGGCGTCGAGTTCACGCGCGTGAAGTACTCGGTGGGTGGCGGGGCGTTCTCCACAACGTCGTGCGCAGGGCCAGCTTGCTTCACGTCGTTCGGACCGCTGCCGGCAGGAGCGAACGTAATGTATTACGCCGAGGCTACCGACGCGAGTCCGCGCCGCAACTCGGCGGCAAGCCAGATGTTTTACTTTACCGTGGCAGGCGCGCAATCCTCGTTTTCAGTGCACGCGTTCGACTGCACTACGGGCGTGCCGCTGGCGGGAGCATCACTTTCTCTTGCAGGTAGCACGCTTGCAACGAATTCTTTTGGCAACGCGGTTTTCTCTTCGGTAACGTCCGGCAACTACGTTCTTTCGCTGGCCGCGGCGGGCTTCACGCCAGCTTCTAAAAGCGTTTTCGTCGCGCAAGGCGCCACTTCCACCAGCATTTGCGCGCGGCCCGCAGTGGCGGGGGATGTCACGCCTCCCGCAGTTTCCACTTTCCGAGTTCCTTCCGGCGCAGTTGCCGCAGGCCAGTCGGTAGCGCTTTACGCGAACGCGGTTGACGCGGGCGGCGTGGCGTGGACGCAAGTTGTCTACAGCATTAACGGCGGGCCGTCACTCGCAGCAACGTGCTTCTCTTCCGCGTGCAGCGCCGTCACCGGCTCGCTGGCAGCGGGTGCGAACGTTGTTTTCTACGGCCAGGCGCGCGACGCGAACGGCAACTTGGGCGCGAGTCCAATGGCAGTGTTCACGGTGCAAGGGAGTTCGGGCGGCGGGGCAGGCGGTTCTGGTGCAGGCGGTTCCACGGCAGTTGTGCACGTTTTAGAGTGCGCAACCAACCAGCCCGTGGCAGGCGCGCTCGTTACGGTTGCAGGCGTTTCCGCGGCGTCGGATTCGCAAGGAAACGCGGTTGTTGTAGGCGTGCCGTCGGGCAGCCAGTCGTTCGCCATTTCGGCAGTAGGTTTCGAGGCGGCGGTTGGCGTTGTCAACGTGTCGCAAGGCGTGTCGGTTTTTTCGCAGTGCGTCAGCCGCAGCGGGAGCGGCGGCGGGGTTGCGGGCGCGAGTTGCAGCGTGCTTGTCGGCGTGCCTTCCATCGCAGCGGGTGTTGTTGAGGACGTCGTGATTTCCCTTTCCAACTATACGTCAATTCCCAACACTGCGGCGGTGAACTGTGGCAATGGCGTGTTGGCGAGCGCGCTTTGCGCGGGAGTGGGCAGCAACTCTGGCGTGTGCGCAGTCGAGTGTCCTTACGCGTCAGGCGGCTTTTTTGAGATTACTGCGCGGGCGGGTGGTGTGTTGTGTTCGGCTACCAACGTCGCGGTTGCAGGCAGCGGGAGTGGTGGCAACGGCGGGGGAAGCGGCGGCAGCGGCAACGGAACGGTTTCCTCCAACTTTTCGACGCTCGTAGTGCGCGTGGTTGACGCCGGCTCGGCAAGGCGCATTGCGAACGCGCTCGTTGCGGTTGCGGGGTCGGATTACTTCGCGAACGATTGGGGCGAGGTGACCGCGCAACTGCCGGCCGGCAATTATTCCATTACGGTGAGTCGCGAGTCTTTCAACTCCACTTCATTCAACGTCACGCTCGTTGCAGGGGGATTGCGGTTCTTTACAGTGCCTTTGAAGTACGTTTCTTCCGCGTGCGATTTCGGAGCCGAGCTCGTTGCGCCTTCCTGCAGCGGCGGCACGCTTTCGTTCCAACTGCGTTTGCAGAACGCGTTGCCGGTTGCCAACGACTTGGCGGTCGCGTTCGACTCGCCGTTCGCAATCTCCGGACCTAACTCGATAAGCCTTCTTGCGGGCGAGGCGCGTTACGCAAATTACTTGGCCGTGATGCCCGTCAACTTCGCAGGAAGCCGCGCTGCGGTGGCGCGCGTGTCCGGCCGCAACGAATCGTGCGCGGCGTCGTTCGCCATTCCATTGTGCTCCCAGTCTAGCATTTCGGTAGATGTGCGTGAGAGCGAATTGAACGTCTTTCCAGGCGGGAGGCAGTGCGTGGGCGTGGCGGTGCGCAACGACGGGCTTTCGGAGACGCAAGTGGAACTCTATTCCTCGAGCGTGTTGAGGACGTCGCTTTCCGAGAGGCTTTTCACACTCTCGGCTTTCA
>JBBSWX010000036.1:0-5260 GCA_038046065.1 Microcaldota archaeon
GCCCACGTATATCTTGCGTTTGAACACGCCGTCGGCGGCGTAAGAGCCCAGCACGACTTTGCGGTTGTCTGATGTCTTGAGCTTGCGGCCGGAATCCATTTCGTACCCGCCCAGGTCTTCAAACAAGTGCCGCGTTTCGTCGAGGGGGTAGCCTATGACTATCCCCATTTTCCCTTCGTTTTTGTACGAGGCGCTGGCGGGTTTCATCAGTATTCCTGCGGCCATCTTGACGCCCCGCGTTTTCGCGACGGTGTCCACGTCGTCGGTAGTGATTGGTTTTGCGGCCACTTCGCTTGCAAACGGGCTGGCGGCGAAGCCTGTGGTGGCCATCACGGTTATCTTGTCCTTGCCAAGCGTTTCGAACTGCTGTTCTATGGCGCCTTGCAGGCCTTGGCCTATCGACATAAGCGCGACGATGGCCGTGATGCCTATGAATATTCCTATCACCGTCAGCAGGCTTCGCGTGCGCCGGTGTGATATGTTGGCTATTGAGAGTTTTATGTAGTCTTCAATCATCTGCAGGGCCTCCGCGTTGTTGTGCGCGGGAGTTCACTTTTGTTCCACGAGCCTCTTTTTCTTGATGAACTTGCGGTAGAGGAGGTATGCGGCAACAAGCGCGATGATGACTATGATTATCGTGTTCGTTCCGCCCGTCGCCTGTTCCAGCTGCAGTGCAGTTATCTCTTGTGCCGAGTACACGCGCATGCTTACCACTTCGGTTTTCGTGTGCTGGCGGTTGAAGGCGTCGAGGAACGTGTATTCGACGGGCACGCGTATGTGGCTTTCGCTGGTGTTGATGAACAGCGTGGCTTCTATTGTTTGGAAGTCGTTGCTGTCGATGTCGCCCAGGTATGTTGAAGGCGGCTGGAGGAGGCTGTACCCTTCTCCGTCGCGTATCGTGGCGTAAAGCCTTTTGATGTCGGAAAGGCCTTTGTTGGTTATTGCGATTACCGCGTTGCTTTTCGCGCCCGCGCGCAGCAAGTCAGACCGTTCGAGCGATGCCATCGTGTCGGGTTGCGAGTATACTACCACCGCCGCGGTGGAGTTGCTGGAGTACCGCGTTCCCAAGTCGTCTTCGTACGTGAGTGACACGGGTATCTTGTACACGCCCGAGTCGGCGGACGGCGATACTAGCAATTCAAACGTCGTGGTGGTCTCTTCGCCTGCCTGCATTCTTGGCAGGTTGGCATAGCCTCCCGAGCCTACGGGCGATACGGGCAGCGTGGTGGAAGAGAGGTCTAGCTTGAGCACGATGTTGCTGAGGGGCGAGTTGGCCTTGTTCTTCAACGTGAACGCCATCTTGCCATTGCCGCCCGGCGTGAGCTCGGAGGGCTCGAGGTTCACGCTCTGCAGGTCGAGGACCGCGTCGCGCGCCTTGATGTACGCTGCGAGTTCGACGCGCACCCAGCCGGCGTCTGACGTCTTGCAGCTGAACCATATGTTGTTGTTGCCGTTTGCCGCGTTGCCGTCGGCGCGCAGCTTGAATTTTAAGAGTGCTTGTTGCGTTGGTTCGAGGGTGCCTACGAAGCGCGTCATGTCGTCGGCCGGGTCGGCGGAGTAGAACGGGTAGTGGGGTTCGACTTTGCATTCGACGTTGCGTATCGTAGTGCCGCCCGCGTTGTTGGGGTTGTCCACGCGCACCCAGAAGTCGAACGCGCTTCCGGGCCCTATCGGGTACGGTTCGTAGAACGTCGCGCGGCTCACCCGCACAGAGCTGCCTAGCAGCGCCGGCAGGTTCGAGGGCGTTGCGTTCACCGCCGCGACGGTGCTGGTAATCACCGCGAGCGCCATTATAACTGCAAAAACATTCTTTCCATTCATTTCCAATGCACCCCTTCTTTCAAGCGTTCTTCTCAAGCTGCCCGTCTCTTATCCTCACTATCCTGTGCGCGCGTTTGGCCGCCAGGTGCGGGTCGTGAGTAACCATGACAATCGTTTTTCCTTCCTTGTTGAGCTCGTTCAGCAGTTCAAGTATCTCCTCGCCAGTCTTCGAGTCTAGGTTGCCGGTGGGCTCGTCGGCGAGTATCAACTGCGGCTCTCCCGCCAGGGCGCGGGCTATTGCCACGCGTTGTTGTTCGCCGCCGCTCAGTTGCGTGGGCAAGTGGTCCAGCCGGTGGCCCAACCCTGCCTTTTCAAGGTATTTCACTGCCATTTCGCTGCGTTCTTCCGGCGGCGCTCCTTGAAACGTCAGCGGTAGCGCCACGTTGTCCAAGGCGCTGAGGTAGTTGATGAGGTTGAATTTTTGGAATACGAAACCTATCTTCCTGCCGCGAACTTGCGCGAGGTCGCTCTCGTCCAACGTCGCTATGTCCTGCCCGTCGAGCCTCACCACCCCGTTAGACGGGTAGTCAAGGCATCCTACCAAGTTCATAAGCGTGCTCTTGCCGCTGCCGCTTGGCCCCATTATGGCGACGAACTCGCCTTCAAACACTTTCATCGTCACGCCCTGCAGCGCCTTGACGTCCACTTCGCCCATACGGTAAGTCTTGCAGACGTTTTCGAGCGATATGACTGCCTTGCGTTCCGTCATTTCCGCCCGCCCCTTGCCAGCTGCTTGTGCGCTTCCTTAAGCAACCCGTCCATGCCGCGCATTGTTGACAGGAAGTTTTCGCGCGCCTCGCCCGGCGGCATCACCGCGCTTTGCGTCACGAAGGCGCGCGCCCACTGGGTTTCGCTAGAGAATTTCTTTACCTCGTCGTCCTTCAGCCCGTACAACAATTTTAGGAGCACTGGCCGCGTTGCGAATATGAAGTCTTCCATGCAGTGGGCGATGAACTTGCGCTTTTTTTCGAGGAACGCCCTTCCGCGAGGGGTGATGGCGTAGGCGATTTCCTTGCCGCGCCCTTCCAGCTTCGTTTCGCGTATCAAGCCGCCTTCCGCAAGCGACTTCAGCAGCGGGTATATCGTTCCGGGGCTTGGCTTCCACCTGCCGCTGGAGATGGCGAGCGCGCTTGCCACAACGCCCTTGCCCGACTGGGGGGCTTCGCCGCACTTGGCTAGCGCGAAGAGCGGCAGCATGCCGTGCATTAGTATCGTCTGGTGGTGGAAGCCCGTCATTCAAAAACCATTCTGCCGAATATCGGCCTCGATATTACTAAATCGATATCGATATTTAAGCGTTGTCCCGCTGGCGGGCGCGCTTCAAGAGGCCTTTTTGCGCGAGTTCGGCGATCGTGTGGTTGAGCTCGGTGGCACAGTGCTCGTTGAACCAGTCAATGTCGTTTTTTGTCGTGCGCATTGCATATTTCGAGTAACTTTTTAGGTGCTTTCCGGCAGGGGTTTCGCGCCGTCTTACGCCTCCGCGCATGTATTCTACCAGCAGTTCGTTAGGCCGGATTTCTATTTTTTCCATTATGTTACCTAGGTAGTTATGCCTGTAGCTGTATAGTTCAGGTATTCGTCCGGAGTCAGCCCGTGCGTAGCCTGTTTCGCGGCATCCGTAGGTGCAGTGCAGGTTGACGATTGGCACGGGAAACTTTTTGTGCAGCCAGTCGAGCAGGGGATTGTCGTCAAGCCTGCGCTTGTAGTCTTTTTGTTTTCTAGCTAGCTGCGCGCCGAGTTCGGTCCACGCGACGGGTATCTTTACTGCGACCGCGCCGTTTTCCTCCCAAGTTTTGTGGTGGTCGCGGGCTATCCTTTGCGTCGCTTCGTTCAAGTGCCTTCCGACGAGCACTATCGTGCGTCTTTTGCTTTCCGGCAGTTCTTCTAGCTGCTGCTTGAGTTGCCTCAAGTTTTTCGGCCGGAGCAGCATTTCTTTCGCCTATATGCTTTCCCACGGAACGCTTTCGCTTGCAGCCACGTGCAGGCCCGTCTCGCTTATCTCGAGCGGGTGGATTAGTTGGCTGTGCTTCGTTCCGCGCATTTTCCTTACGAAGAGGCTTCTTTTGGGCGGGGTGAAGTACAGCATTATCAGCCCGTCGGCGAGGAACTCTTCCACCCCGAAGCGCGAGTACTCGTCTTTCTTGCCGCTCACTTCGCTCGTGAGTATCGTCGTGCAGTTGAGTTTCCGCAGTTCTTCCACGAGCGTGTACAAGCCGTACCGTATCTTGGCGGGGTCGGAGAACCAGAAGGTGAAGGCGGTTATCGAGTCTATCACGAGGCGTTTGGCTTGCAGGTCGCGGGCTTTCTCGACGATTTTCTTTATTTGCTGCGTGGTGTTCGCGTCCATATTCTCGTTGGGTTCGAACTTGTAGATTTTCAGGAGGTTTTCGCGCTCTAACGGGAGGAGATCCCACTTGAACCGTTGCATGTTCCACCAGAGGTTGTGCGGGCCTTCTTCGAGCGTGATGTAGACTGACGGCTCGTGCATTTCCTTGGCGCCGTAGTAGAGGTATTGGAGGCAGAAGATGCTCTTGCCGGTGCCTGACCCGCCGGACAGGAGGGTGCTGGAGCCTTCCGGCAGGCCTCCTTCCACGAGTTCGTCAAAGCCTGGAATGCCCGTCTTGAGCCGGTTCAAGTTAAACACCTTCCGGCGCGCGGAGCCGGCTTAAGCTTCATACGGCGTGCAGGCTTTAAAACCCGCCGCAAAGGCTTTTTATACAACTTGCGCGTAAGAGTGGTTGGCCGCCGCGAACCCATCCGGCGGGGTTGTTGCAATGGACTTGCTGTCAGTCGTCATCCAGCCGACTTGGAAAGAGTTTCTCATCGACCTAGTGCGCAGCCGGCAGATGGACCCGTGGGACATTGACCTCGTGGCGGTTGCGGACGCGTACTTGTCGCGCGTGCGCCAGTTGCAGGCGTTGGACTTGAGGATTCCTGCGAACGTCATCCTCGCTTGCTCGTTGCTTTTGCGTTTCAAGAGTGAGACTATTAGTTTCGAGGAGCCTGTGGAAGAATCGTTGGAAGAGACGCCGGCGTTGTTGCGAGAGGATATTCCCGAGCTCGTTTACCGTGCGAACCGCCCTCGCCGCAGGCGCGTGACGCTGCAGGAGCTTCTAGATGCTGTTGACGAGGTTATGCGGCAGGGCCCGCGGCCGAAGTTGCGGCCGTCGGCGGTTCCGCGCGAGTTGAACATTAACTTGCCGCAGGTTGACATGAACGAGCTTATGACGCGCGTGTACGACCGGGCGGTGGCGTTGAGGGACGGGGAGAGCGTGCTGTTGTTCTCCGCGTTGATGAACGCGCACGACGTGGGCGTGCAGGCTTTGAACGCTTTCGACTCTCCTGCCGAGAAGACGGTTTTCTACCTCTTGCCGGTGCTTCACTTGGTGCAGGAGCAGAAGATGCTCGCGTGGCAAGACTCGGAGTTCGGCGAGATATT
>JBBSWX010000036.1:5360-8168 GCA_038046065.1 Microcaldota archaeon
TGGTGCAGGAGCAGAAGATGCTCGCGTGGCAAGACTCGGAGTTCGGCGAGATATTTTTGAAAGTGCTGCCTGCGTGAAGCGTTAGCTTTAACTTTCGGGTTTCGAATATACTTTCTGTGCTTGAGCTTGTTTCTTCCTCGAAAGGCGCGATATTGGCGGTTGAGCCGGTCGAGTTGACGGGAGTGCCGCCCGGCTATTCCGCGCCTCGCAAAGTGTTGCGCTACGTTTTCACGCATCGCGAAAGCGGCAAGCGGACTAGGATTGACTTTTGGCATTCGGCTTCAGACCCTACGGCGGTAGAATTGGGTTTTCACTGTTTCAAAGATGTTTTTGCAGGAGCGGCGCCGCAGGCTTTCAGGTTCGCGGAGGCGGACGTCAAACGCAGGGGGTTCGCCCGTATTGTCGCCAAGCGCAGGCAATCGGACTGCTTGTCTTTCTTGATGCATATGGGCTACTGGTTTGCTAGCGAGGCGAAGTTCGTGGCGTTCACCAAGCGTTTGCGTTCCCGATTGCCGGGCGCGCCGAAGTTGGAGTTCAGCGCGAGGAGGGCGGTTGCCAGCGCCGTTTTCAAGGCGAGCCGCTCGTTGCACAAGCTGCCGCAAACGACGTTGGTGAAGCGTTTGCAGTAAGGCCTGTTAAAAGCCTTTTCCGCCAATAAACGTTTACCAAGCGGCTGTGGTCTAATGGTATGATCCGAGCCTTCCAACCAACCTTAAGCGGATGGGAAGTAAGCTCGTGGACCGGGTTCGATTCCCGGCGGCCGCACTCGCCCGGTGATTCGCCAGCAGAACGGCTCGTAATAAACGAATTGTTTATTATCAAGCGTTACAAGACTTTTCGGCAATGGGGGTTGATCCGTGTGAGCAAGCGCCGTAGCGCAACTGCAGTGGAGCGACAGCGTGCAGAAAAGGTTCTGCGAATTCCGCAGCGTTTCCAACTGGCATAAAACGTTTTGCGCGCCTCATTGCCGGTAAGGTGATTTTGTTGGAAGAGCTTGACGCTTTGCGCCGCGAGATGGGTTTCGTCGACAACGCGGTCGTTTCGTTGGTGTTGGCGCGCATGGAAGTTGCGCGCCGTATGGGCGGCGTGAAGAAAGCCGCGGGCTTGCCGGTGCTTCCCGAGGGTTTCACGCTGGAGAAGGCGTTGCAGGCGAGGCGGGAGAAGGCGCGCGCGGTCGGCGCGGGCGAGAGGGACGAGGCGGTTGTGGCTAGTGTTTTCGCCGTGCTCGTGCAGGCTGCGGTAGATGTGGAGGAAGGGCTGCAGAAATAGGTATGGGGCCACTGAGATTTGAACTCAGGTCAACTGGCCCCCAGCCAGTTAGGATGCCAGGCTACCCCATGGCCCCGTTAATTATTGTTTGTTAGTGCGGGCTAATATTCTTTTAGTGCAGGTTTTGAGCGCGCAGTCGAGAGGCGGCGCCCGCATCGAGCGTAGCGCTCAAAAAGTGCCCACGGCTACCCCGTGGCCCCGTTAGTTGTTTTGTGTTTGTGCGGGCTAATATTCTTTTAGTGCAGGCTTTTTTTCTGCCGCAGGCTGGGCGGTAGTTGCAGCGGCTTTGGCGGTTTGCAGTCTTGCCTTAAAACCGCGGGTATTTCTTTATTTCTTCCGCCAGGTCGGTGTGGCCGAGCCACATGCGGCGGCAGCAGTAGCGTTCAAGGCCGAGTTCTTCGAATGCTTCGACAGGGTTTTTTCCCGCGTTAGTGAGCGTCTTGTACTGTTCGTACTTGTCGCCGATGGGTTTGCCGCACGAGAAGCACCTTATTGCAGGGAGCATTTTTTCATCCGCCTCTTTTCTTGCGTTCAACCTTGTTGGTTGCGCGCGCTTTTATTTCAATCGGGTTGCACATCTTGCCGCACTTGGCGCAGATGTACGGCGTCGTCACGCCGTAAGCTGCGGCGGCCGGAATCTCGAATATCGCGGCTTTCACCGCGGCGCCGCAGCACAGGCTTTTGCGCAGCCAGACGCTTTCAGTCATTGTTTTTGCACGAACTTACCGGTAAGACTTTGTGAACCGGGCGCGCGCCTTGGGTCCTTTGAACTTCTTCGGTTCCACGCGCCGCGGGTCTTCAACGAGGAGCGAACGGTCGTGCTGGAGCATTGTTTGGCGCGTTGCGTCGCCTTCCATCTCGGCGATCGCGCGGGCGATTGCGGTGCGGCACGCTTGGGCTTGGCCCATCACGCCGCCGCCTTTCACGATGACTTTAAAGTTGTATTTGGTCGCGTCGGTGAACGTTAGTGGTTCGGTTATTATTTCGCGCACGGTTTCGCTGGTGAGCGTTTTTACGTCGCGGCCGTTGACGGTTATCTTTCCCGTGCCGGGGCGTATGGACGCGCGGGCGATGGCGCACTTGCGTTTGCCGCGGAATACGCTTTCTGCCTTGCGGCGTTTCTTGGTTGCCTTTGTTTTAGTAGTTGTGGCCATTCAGCATCACTTTTGGTTCCAACCCAGCTGCTTGCACAGTTTCGCCAGGGTTATGGTTTCGCACGAGAGCTTGCGCCCTGCTTTTTCGGCGGGTTTGCCGGCGTACTCTGCAGGCGCGCCAAGGTATACTTTGAGTTTGGCGAGCGCTTGTTTCGTGCGCGTGGTTTTTTTGGGCAGCATTCCCGTGATTATTTTCTTGAGTAGGTAGTCGGGCCTGCGGGGCCATTTGACGGAGTGTGCGGGGTTGCCTTTGTTTTGTATTCCGCGCCTGCCGCGGTATTTTTCGACGGTTTTGACTGCGTCGCCCGAAATGACGGCCAGTTCCGCGTTTATCACTATGGTTTCCTCGCCGGAGAGTATGCTTTTCGCTGTGGCCGTAGCAATT
>JBBSWX010000037.1:0-1337 GCA_038046065.1 Microcaldota archaeon
AGCTTGCACACGTCGTGCAACAAGCACGCCGCGGCGACGAGCGGCCAATCCACCGCAACCTCCTTCCGCCGCAAGCCACGGCAAATGCGTTCCGCAACCCGCAAAACCACTTCAGAATGGCGCACTACGTTGCCATCAACTTTCAACCGCTTCAACAGCCCGCGGCACTCTCCCAAGGAAGGAACGCGTTCCACAAGCATATTTAACCAACGGGATTAATACGCCTTACTGAATGACTCGGATAATACTCTTTACCGGCGAGCACCCTGACGAAAACCAGTTCACGACAATGCGCGCCCGCCAGCTCAAGCCGCTGCTGGAACAAATGGGGCATACCGTCGAAATCAAGCGCGTTACCGGCGTTTACACGGTACAAAAACTAGCCAATATACTCACAAGCTTGGAACTGAACCGACACGAACGAAGGCAAGCTGCAACCCAACTCTTGCGCGATTCTGCCGCAAACCCCAGCTCAACCTACACGGAATTTATAACCGCCCGCCTTGCAAGGCAGCATCCCGACGCGCACATCTTCAACCTGCACGCGGCATTAGTCAACCCGGACTTAACTAACCCCGTGCAAACCCGCTTGATTTCATTCAGGCACACGGCGCCACAAACGGGGTTGAAGAGGCTGATTAACCGCCTACTGACCGGAATCGAACAACAAAGGCTAGAACGAATGGCGAATGACGGTTGTAGCGTTATCACGTACGACAGATCGCCACGCATAAAAATCCGGGCTGAAATCGAAATGCCTGCACCCGTGAAAATCGCTGACGCCCAAACCGAATGGGGCCGAAGTGCAGTTGACAGGCTCGTTGCCTGCCGCACATTCCTAGAGCCAGGCCACCCGTGGGCGCGAAACGAAAACCTGTACCGGCTGGTTTCACTCGCACACGCAAAAGGACACCCGCTTGCAAAACAAGAATACGCGGAAGAACTCGCCGACAAGATTCACCAGCTCGTCACCGCCGCGGAAGGGGCGCGCAAACGATTAAAACCTGCAGGCAACTAACACAATTGCGAAAGTTGGTCAAAATGCCGAACCAAGAATGGCTGGGTTACGCCCTCGCCGCAATGCTGCTGTTCAGCGCCGCGAACATAGTGCTGAAGCTAGTCGTAAACAAAGCCACGCTCGAACAATTCAAACCGCCCGTAGAGCTGCTCGCGGGAGGCATCGTCATCGTGCTGGCCATCGCGCTCTTCGTCCTGTCGCAAAGCGGCCTGCAACTCTCGCAAAGCCAGCTGCAACTCGCCGCGCTCTTCGCAATCCTGTCAATCACCGGCTTCGCGTTCCTGCTCAACGCCGTAGCGAACGGAAAAATCGCGCTCGT
>JBBSWX010000038.1:0-10077 GCA_038046065.1 Microcaldota archaeon
AACGGCGTTGCGACGACGAGCTTCTCGAAAAGAAACCCTGCGGCAACTGAAATTACCGCGCCGGCAAGAAGCGCGCGCCCGCGATGCAGGAACGGCACTGCAAGCACGGACGCTACGCCGAGGAAATGCAGCACGCCGAACCACACGGCGCGCCCCGGCAGCAGCAAGAAAGTTACGGCGGTAATTATCAGGCCTAGCGCGAAGAGGAACGCGCCGCGCTTGAGAAACTTCCCAGCCACCTGCGCGCGCGGAGTGCGCACGAAGCTTATGGAGAGGCAAGCGCCGGAAGTGAACACGAACGCGCCTGCCACGGCGCGCGCCAACAGCCACCACGCGCCGGAGTCCACGCCAACCGCGAGAATGCCAAGAAAATTGAGGTCGAACGCAGCGTGAAAAACCACCATCCCCACTATCGCGAGGCCGCGCAAGAAATCAAGCTCCCAAAAACGCGGGCGTTGCTGCATACACGGATAATCCCGGGCAAGGTAATAATGACGTCGCACGAAGTGCTCTCACGCGCCCGGAAACCAAACGAAAATTGCAAACGTTTAAAAAGCTAGAATGGGTGCTTTAGGCAGGCGCGCCTTCGCGGGGCGGCCGGCAGGTGGCGTTTGTGGAAAGGAAGCTTGCGGCAGTGTTTTCGTTGTTATTGCTGGCATCTCTTGCCGGCGCGGTGGACGTTTTCGAAGTCAACGTAGTCGCTTCGAAAAGCGTGTTCGGGCCGAACGAAACGATAAACCTTTACGGTTGGGTGGCGAACAAGAGCTACTCGTCGAACGGAACGAATACGAGTTCTCTCGTTGCGAACGCCGCAGTGCAGTTGAGCATCCGCAATGCCACCTCGCAATTGTCGAGCTACAACCTTACCGCGGACGGCACGGGATACTTCTATTCCTACAGCACGCAACGGCCAAACTATACGGCGGTGTACAGCCCCACGGCCAACGGAACGTACTGGCTGCGCATCAACTACACCGCGCCAAACTCGAACGTGTGGAGCACGATGGTAACGATATCCATCTACGCGTATTCCTACGACCGCATCTCCGTGCAGTTGTTGAAGGCAACGTTCTCGCCATACGAAACGATAGTTGCAGTCGCCAGTGCCGAACGCTCCGTCAACGGCGAGTGGCTCGGCATAGCCGGAATTCAAGTGAACGGCTCGCTGCGCAACTCTAGCGGCACGCGACTGCAAAACGTGTCCTGCACAACTGGTGCCGACGGCAAGTGCATCTACACGTTTAACGCCCCGGCAACTCAAGGCTACTATTACTTAGAGCTGAACAACTACGCGGGCTACGCCTACTTTCTAGTCTTCCCGTTCGAGGCGCGCCTCGTGAGCAAGGACAGCACGGGAGTTGCTTACCGCGACGTGTTCAGCACGAGCGCAACGGGCTACGCCGAAGTGAGCGTGAGTGAAAACGGCACGACGCCGTCGTCAGGCTCGTTCTCGGCGCAAATATACGTTTACAACGCGACTGGCACGCTGAAAGCAACGCTGTCGAGCGTCACGCTAGACTCTAGCAACGGGTATACAAACAAAGCCAACTTTTCCACGGCAGGCCTGGGGGAAGGCGCGTACTACCTGTTCGCCACGGTAACAAAGTCGGGCGACGGGACTGTGAACACTACGAGCTGGCTGCAAGTGCGCAGTTGGCAACTCTCCGTGTCCAAGGCGAGCCGCAACTCGGGGTTCGAAACTGGTTTGACTGCGTTCGCCAACTCCACCCTACGGTTCGAGGCGCTCATCACCGACAGGGGCAACGGCTCGGTAGTAAGCGGCCTTGCAAACCGCTTTACAATAACGCTTTCAGACTCGCTGGGCGTGAATATGAACTCGACGAACGCCACGTGGAACGGCTCCTGCTCGACGGCAGGGTGTTACGAATTCAACCTCACCGCGCCGCCAGTGGGCGGCGAGTACTCAATGCGCACCAGCGTGACGCACGACGGCGAGACGCAAGTTGACGAGAAAACTGTGACGATAATGACGCAAACTGCAGGCGCAAGCCCGATTGACGCGAGCGGCGCGAGCAAGAGCCTCTTCGGAACTGACGAGTTCGCGTACTTCTACATAAACGCGAGCAACAAGACATCGCTGATAAACGTGTCGAACGCAACGCTCATCGCAATAAGGTACGAGAACGGCACGGCGTTAAGCTACTCGCAGGTGGCGCTGGGCTTGGTCAACGCCACAAACTCTGCGCACGAGTGGGCGTTCAACGGCACGGCCAGCATGCTAATGATAGACGTGCCAAAACAAGGCGGTATATACATCGCAGAGATAAGCGTCAACAACGGTTCGGCAGTTGCGCGCACGCGCTTCTTCTCCAACCCGTACACGATGTGCGCCTCGCCCAAACGCTCGTCATCCACGAGCGTGAACAACGACTACGTATGGCAGTTCAAGACAACTGACACCGTGTACTTCCAACTGCGCGTGACGAACGCGCAAAACGTCGCCGGCGGCGCGACCGAGAACAACAGCAGCAGCGGAATGTACGGCTACGGTATGGGCGGAGCTTGCTCTTCCTCAAACACGCAAACTGCGGTTTCAAACGCCACTATAAGCGTCATCAAGGCCACGAACTTGCGCAACGGCAAGGACGAATCGCTCAACGTCACGGCATCCACGTGCCAGTCTGCAGACTCGAGCGGCGGGTACATCTGCACAATCAAGCCCGGCGACAATATATGGGACGGCGGCAGGTACCGCGCGGTTTTCAACGTCACGAGCCCCGACGGGACTAGCGACACGGGCGAAGGAATGTTTGAAGCAAGAGCGTTCTATATATACGGATATTCCGAAACTTGGCAAAACAACCGCACTGCCAACGTGACTTTCACGGTAAAGCTTTACGAAGCAAGCAACACGTGGTGGAGCTCGTCCAACGGGCTAAACGCCACAATCAGCCTCGAGCGCATCGATTACTTCGGCAGCGGCGGCGGGTGGATGTGGAACCCCAGCGAATTCAATTACAACACTACCGGGCTCAACTCCACCACTACGAACGGCGGTTCGGGCACGCTCACCCTCCCGGCGTGGCGAGCGCCCGGCGGCAACTGGAGCTCGGGCTCATATACGGCAATCATAAAAGGCGTGACTGCGGATGGCAGCGTGGACTATGGTGACATGTGGTTTTCCATCCGCAATTACGAGGCGTACGCCTCGCCAGTCGAGTACAGCGGCAGCGCCTTCGCGTACAAGAACGCGTTCAACTCGCGCGACAACGCAACGCTGTACGTCTCGATATACAAACCCGGCGCTGGCAGCTACTCCAACAGCCTCCAGCCGTTCGGCGAGACGGTGAACGTGAGTGTACAGAAGATACTTGACTACTCTAAATGGCCGCCCCGCGAGCTTCTTTCCAACGAATTTACCGCCAACACTGTCAGCATCAACGTTTCAAGCCCGTGGTACGGCTCGGCCAACGCGTCGTTCGGAAACTACATAATTAATATCACGCCCGCAGCGGGCGCGTGGCGCAGCGGCTCGTACAGCACCGAACTCCGCATATCCAGCCCCTTGGGGTCGGAAGGCGGCTGGGGCTGGTTCCAAGCGCGGCCGTTCTACATCGAGACGCGCACCGTCGACTCCAGCAACAACTCGAACTACTTGTTCAACGTCAACCAGCCCGTGTACGTTAACGTCACAACCACGCGCGACTGGAAGAACTCGTACAACGCTACGGACTACATAAACACGACGATAACCGGGGCGAAGCTAAGAATATGGCTAGAGGAAGGCAACCCGTTGGAACTCAACTATCCCACAGACTTTTTAATAACGCCGCTGCAAGTGAACGGCACGCAAACGATAAACGTCAGCAGAACCACGGCGTGGCCGTCAGGGTACTACACGCTAGAGCTGACGATGGCCAACAACCAAAGCGACGCGATGACGGGCTACGCGTGGTTCGAAGCCAAAGCCTTCCGCGTGCAGCTCACAACATCTTCATACAACGTCGAACCCACGCAAGCAGTCAACGGCACGATTACGCTCCTGCAACCGCAATACTCGACCAACGTGGACGCCAACGACAACTTTTCCATACGCTCGGCAAGCCTCGTGCAATGGAATTACGGCGGCCAAAGCGTGACATCCATATCTAACTTCACCACCAACGCGACTGCAGCGAACTACTTCAACCGCACCGTAAAGTTCTGGATATACCCCAACGTCTCCCTCGCTTCAGGCTCGTGGCCTGCAGGCTACACCAACCTCAAGCTCATCATAAACGACACTCGCGGAAACAACGCCTCCACGTGGGTGTGGTTCCAAGTAGTGCCCTTCCAAGCGGCAGTAACCCGCCTCACGGCATACACTATAAACACGTCCGCCAACGTCACCTTTACCGCCACCTTGACCGGCCCGTCAACAGGCGCGCCTTCCAACGGCAACATCTCGCGCATCTACAGCTACGCCAACAACGGTTCGCAAGTGACGTACGCATTCACCGTGGGCAACTGCAACGTGCCGCAAAACTCGTCGTGCCCAATAACCGGGAGCGCCAACATCACGCTCGCGCCGCCAACCGGCGGGTGGACTATCGGGTCGTACTACTTGTACCCGGTCTTCAAGAGCACTGCGGGCGACTATGAAGTGCTGTCCACGAGCGGCAACATAGACTTTTACATCACGTACCCGCTCACGGCTTACGTTAATATGATGAACGAAACGTCCACGAATAACTTCCAGTACCAATACTACTTCAACACTACCGGCAACATCTCGGCGATGGTAAGCCCCGTTGGGCACGTCAGCAACAGCACGAACATATCCGCTACTATATCATCTGTGGCGTATGCCCGCCAAGAAGGAAGCTGCTGGAGCGGCTCGTGCCTGTCTTACTCCCAACTGGGTTGGTCGCGCGTTGGCGGCTCGAACACCACTACGAACCTCAACGCGTACACGTACCTGCGGCTTACCACGCCCACTGGCGGGTGGCCTTCAGGCAACAACATGCTTAGGGTGAACGTGTCCAACGGCGGCGATTACGCGTTGTTGACAAGCAACTTCTACATAAACTAAGAGAAGGGGATGTAACATGAACATGCTAAAGTTTTTCCTGCCGCTCGTGTTCCTCGCGGCGATAGCGCAAGGCGCGGCCGCCACGCTCAGCCTGCAAGACTTTTCCTGCTCGGGCGGCGTGATTAACATTCAAGTGACCTCCGCGTTCAACTGCAACGCCGTGATACTGAACGACGACGCGCAAAACTCTGCGACACTCAGCTCAGTATCCTTATCTTCCCTCGGGGGGTGGAGCGCGGCAACGTCGTACTCCGGCACGTTCGACGGCAACACCGTGACTGCAAGCGGCACGAAAACCATCACGTTCACTGGAATAATCGGCGTGTCGCCCGGCGCCGACAAGACGTTCACGGAACTATTGATAAACGGCGCGGGCGGAAACGCGGCCAAGCTCGGCGAAACCAAGCTAAACATTGCGGCCGTGAAGAGCGTTGATGTCACAGCGCCGTCGAGCGCGACTGCAAGCGAACGCTTCGACGTGCAAGCAACAATAAACGTTGGCGGCAGGCTCAACACGACCGTAGGAATAGGGCTTTCGGGATGCAGCCTTGACGCAGGACAAACGACGAGCACGAACTTTGGCGTGCTGCAAGACGGCTCTTCATCCACATCGTGGAAAGTCGTGGAAGGCACGAGCGGCGACTGCAGCATCACGGTAACTGCAACCGGCACCGCCAGCCCCATCACCCTCTCGCTCGCATCAAGCGCGACAGTCACCGGGCCAATCGCGGCAACTGCCACGGCGACGCCGCGCGCCTCGTCCCTCACAACGGCTGGTGGCGGGGCGATAGGCTCAACTTCCAACGCCACACCCACCCCTACAGCCAACGCGACCGCCACGCCAACCCCCGCGGCGGAAGGCAAGATAACGCGCGAGTTGAACGCCGAAACTAAAGCCACCGGCGAGTTCACGCCAACGCAATCCACCCTCACGCTCTCCTACACCGCGCCCGTCTCGGGTTTCCGCGGCACGCTCTCTTACCGCCTGCCGATAAGCTACCGCGATTATACCGACGGCCTCGTGACGATTACCCCCGCGCCTAGTGAAGTGCGCGAAGGCAGCGTGATTGCCGAGTGGCGCGACGTGACGCTAGGCGCGTTCGAAGAGTTCAGTGCAACAGTCACCGTCGCAAAGCAGCTCGAGCCCAGCGTGCTTGACGGCATTACAATCAACGCAGCGCCCGCCGAAGCAACCCCGGCGCCGAAAACTGCGGAAGGCGGCGCGGAAGCGGCAGCGGCGGCTACCAGCGAGAATGCCGCGCCGCAAGAGGAAGAAACCGCGGGCTTGTGGCTCATCCGCATAAGTGCGCTCCTCTTCGTCGCAGTGCTCGTGTGGCTCTACTTCGAAAAAAGGAAGTTTGAAAAGGCGTGAAACGCAAGCGACGAGAAGAAGAAAGCGCCGGGGATAGCGAACTCCACTCTCGCCTACCGGCCGCTCATTTGAACGCCTTGAACCACTTTTCGTACGCTTCGTGCGTTGCGAAACAGCGGATTACGTAAAGCGTTTCAGCATCAACATGATAGATTAAGCGCGCTTGGCGCGTAACATCCTCGACACAGTACGGCAGGCCGAAACGCAAGTGACGACGGGGCGGCATGCGCGATAGTTTCCCGGCGTGGTTAAGGAAAAACCTTCTGACTGAAGCATCCATGCCGTCAAGGTCGCTAACGGCGTTTGCCGAGAATTCGACGCGCATTCGGCATCACTTGTACCGCGCTAAAACCTTTTCCAGCGGCACGGCCTTGACTTTCCCCGCCTTGATAAGCGCCATTTCCTGCTCGACAGCCTTGTTAACCAGAGTCACTTCCTCCTCGTCAATCTGCCGTTCGTAAGCAAGCAAAGCCTGGCGTATAACTTCAGTCTGGTTGCCGGCGTACCCGCGCTCAATCAACTTTTCCATAATTGCCTCGTAAGGCACGCCGAGACTGACATTCATCCAACCACCACCAGAATGCGCTATAGATGACTATTGTAAGCAACATTGAATATATATTAGTTCCGCCGGGCTTGTGGCTCGCGCGCATAAGCGCCCTCCTCTTCGTCGCAGTGCTCGTGTGGCTCTACTTCGAAAAACGCAAGATAGAAAAGGCGTGAACCGACGGCGCGCAGGAATAAAAAGGCGCACGAAGAAAAAGGGCGACTGCGCGCCCAAAGCTATTAAAACCACGGCAGCATGCTTTTTGCATGCCCGCGCTCGAAATACCCCTGCAGGAAGAGCTGCAAGTTGAAGCCGAGCCCGTCCACGGCTGCAAGCGGCAGTGCTCGCGCTGCGTATTCCACCCCGTGCCGCGCAGGCTGGCGTTCATGACTCCCGAAGCGATGCGAACAAGCCTGACGACGATTGCCCGAATAAACCCCTCGTTGAAACGACTCGTCCTATTGCACGGCGGGCGTGGCGAGCCGCTGGAACACCCCAGCTTGGCAGAGTTGAACAAAACCGCGCTTGAAACCCTCAAAGAACTGGGCGTGGAAGGAAGCATACGCCTGCTGTGGGGCGGGTCAGGCGTCAAAAGCCCTGAAGAACTCGCTGAAAGAACCCGCAACGCCCACGACCTGCTGCTGACGATAGATGGCCAGCACGTATACGGCGAGAAGAAGCTGTTGTTCGGCACTCCAAAACGCCCGAAACAACCCGGCTACGCGCTGGTGCAAGACGCCAAGACCGGCGTGATCCGCAGGGTGGCTCGCGCGTCAACGCCACCCGCGAAGCAAGAAAAACAAGCCTTGCTCGCGATGCTCGAAAAAGTGCAGTGGGGCTTGCAGGCAAACCGCCAGAATGGAGTCAGGCTCATAGTTAACTTCACGCGGGAAAAAAACGGCAGCTCAAGCCGCTTCATAAGGACGCTTGAAAAACTTGCGCAACGCCAAGGCATACGCCTAGCAAAATACTGGTCTGACGAGCGCGGTAAAAACGAGCTGGCGATCATCCAATCTCCCCTTTACGCCAAAGGCGCGGAAACCGGCAGAAAGACCGTTCACGACGCGTTAATCCTCCACGACGGCACCGTAACGACGACCGTACCCGCGGCAAGCAACGCCCGCAAACGCGCTTGACTGAACTTTTGTTCAAGCCGCCTTAAACCCGCGCTTGCCTTCAAGCCTCTCGAGCTTCGCGCCAGCTTGGCTGCACGCGCGACGCAAATCACACAAAAACTGCGAGTCGTCATCAAAAAATCGGTTGGGAATATGGTGACCGGAACTGACGACGAGCTTCTGACCGCGGGCACGCGCAATTTCTACCGCCTTCCTCAACGCGCGCACGCGCCAGCCGTTAAGCTCCGTCGCCACTTTGCGCGGCAGGCCACCGGTGCGGTAGTGCGACTGAATGTACGTCAGGAATGCGTCGCCCTCGCTGTCGATAAGATGAAGGCTGCCTACCGAACCAGGCGCGGTAACAACCGGGTGGCATAAGTCCCGCTTCAAGTCCGTTGACGCCTTCACCACTGCGGCAACACGCCCGGGCTTGGGAAAAGCAAATACTTGCACGGTTGGATGCGCGTTGGAAACCGGGTATTCACGCGCCAGCAAAAGCAGCTTCCCGTCATTAACGACCGTAAAACCCCCAAGCCGACTCTCGCCCAAAGGCGCGCGCTTCCACGCGGACAAAGCAACACGCAACGGGTTTGAGACGGCCACGGAAATCACCGCACGAACTCCACGTTCTCAAGCCCCTTGAAGTGCGAGTCGCCGGTAACCAACCGCCGCTCCGACCCGGCAAGCGCGTAGATGAGCGAATCCGAAAAATGCAGACCCTTCTCTTCAGCCAAGAAACCCGCACGAATGGCATCAAGCTTGTCAACCGGCACTATCAAGCTACGGCTGGCAATGAACTCCACCGCCGCGTCAACCTGCCTCCGAGACTTGCCCTTGCGCAACAACGACCGAATCACTTCCGTAAGGCTCACCGACGCAGTCAAAGGAAGCGAAACCTCAGACTCGACGTAAGCGCGGTACCGCTCGTTGCCGCCAAAGTACTCCAGCCACGCGAAAGAATCCAGCAAGTACTCCAAGCTAATCATCATCCTCAAGCTTGTCCCTACCGCAAACTTGACCCTTGAACGCGCCGAACATCGACTTGGGCGCGCCGAACAGCTCTTTCCGCAACGCGTTATTCACGAAAGCGCTCATGCTAGGCGCCTCTGCCTGCAGCTTGCGCACCACGACTTCATCCAACATCAGCGTAGCCCGAACCTTCATATAGTCATACATACGAATAGTAGTATATAACCGTTTCGAATGGCAGCCGCTGGCAGAGCGAAGCAACTGATCTTCACGCCGATGCAGCGCTATTACTGATTCGAAAGAAGGCCTGCAATGTTGGGTCGCGTTTCAGTAACATTAAACTCGTAAAATATGTCGAGAAACTTTTGCGTAGCCGTCAAAGTTCTAGCATCAACCGCGTTGGACGCCACAAACGAAGGTATTTGCACGGCATCCGCCAGCGCCACCCCCGTTGCTTCCCGTTCAAAACAACCGGCTAAAACCCGATTCCGATAAAGAAGCTCAATAACAAGAAAACTATGCCGACCATCACACTAACAACGTTCATTACCCCGCTTGAAACAAAGGCTTTCTTCAAGCCGATCTCGCCCGCGCCGAACTTGAAAAGCGCCAAGGCCTCGAAAACAATCGCGAAAAGCTCGCTGGCCACGAACACCACCGCGAAACTGCTTGAAACTAGCGGAAAGACGAACCAAACCACCGGCAGCGTGACAATGTTGGCGGCCGCAACAGTCTTCAACGCGGTTCCGGAAAACTTCAGCAGCCATTTCGCAACCGCCAATTCAACCAAAAACGTCAGCACAAAAGCGATTATGAAACGCTGCGCGCCGCTATCCAGCCACCCGGAGGTGACTTCCTCAAGCTCAGCAGTGCCGTCGAAATGCAAGTCCACTTCAAAGACGCTGTTGAAGTTCCTGGGCTGGGCAGGGTTGGTAACAAAAATGCGGTCTTCCCCAAGCCTAAACGCAGCTATCCGGAATTCGCCCCCACTATAAAAGAACTGCTTGGGCCGCCAATAACAACCTTGTTCACTATCGAAAAC
>JBBSWX010000039.1:0-2367 GCA_038046065.1 Microcaldota archaeon
CCGTCTTGAGCCACCCGCCGTTCGCAGGTTTAGACCACGCGCGAGTCGTCCGGCAGCTTTCGCGCGTGGGCCGCCTGATAGGCCTCTCGAAAACAATTATCTTGCGCCGCTTGCTGCGAAAACCCGTGCTGGCAAGCTATTCCGCCAAGCGATACGTAGCTGCCTTGCGCATCGGCCGCAGGCTATGCTTATTGCGGAAGAGTCGCGGCAACGCCAAGCTCTTGGCAACAGCGTTGAAGAAGTACGTGAAATCTCCGTACGTTCCGGGAACCAACCGCCTTGACATCGACCGCGCGGAACGCCGGGGCATTAGCGGCGGAGAGCCGCCGTTGATGAAGTACTTGCGCGGGAAACTTGAAAAGCACGCCGCTGGAAAACAGCGGAAGACTGTTTTGAAACGCGCATAGCGCGTATATCAATCCGCGGTTTTTGAAACAGCGGGCGTGTTTCGGGTTTTAAAAGCGGGCCCGGCGCGATTCGAACGCGCGGCCTACTGGTGTCCTGCTGCGACTTTCGCGCAACGTCGCGAAGGGCGTTGCGGGCATTCGAAGCCAGTCGCTCTATCCAGGCTGAGCTACGGACCCGTAAGAACATTATGCGCGGTGGCCTATTATTTATCTTCGCGTTGCCTGTAGTTAATCGGTAGTCTTATGGAGTTCAAGCTTGCCGCTGCCGGCGCGCTAGTGCTGCTGGCATTCGCGGGTTTCTTTATTCCCGCGCTCGGCATTCTCGCAGTTGTCGCGGCGCTTTACGGCGTTCCCGGCGTGGTGCTCGTCTCGCTGCTCGGCCGGCGGTTGGGTTTGCTTGAAGCGGCGGTCGTGGCCGTCACCGCTAGTTTCCTCGTTTCGGCGCACGTTGCCTACTGGGTTGCAGTGTTGTTCGGCTACGGCAGGCTTGCCGTTGTCGCCGTCGTGGTTCTCTTGTGTGCCTCCTTGGCGTTGGCGCGGCTTCAGGATGTTGGCGTTGCAGTCGGCAAGGCTATCGGGAAGGTTTCAGCAGGGGTAAGGCGGTATGCGCTCTTGTCTTGCATCGTCTTGTTGTTCCTTGCCTCGCTGCTTTTCTACTACCACCAAGCGTTTTGGACGCCGCGCGGGGGAGGGTTCGTCGTAGGCGGGTGGAATTACGGCGATTCGTTCATGCACCTGCCTGTAATTCGCAGTATTAACGAAGGCAACTTTCCTCCGCAAACGCCGTTCTTTGCAGGCGCGCCCCTAGCATACCATTATTTCGTTGATTTGCACTCGGCGGTTGCGTCAAAGTTTTTCGGAGGCGGGTTTTTCGAGGTTGTTGAAGTAGTGCGGCTTGAGAACTCGCTGTTGCCAGTCTTGTTTTTCCTAGCGGTGTTTCTATTCGCGCGCCGCGTGACTGGCCGTGATTCTACCGCGTTGCTGGCGGCGGTGCTCGTGGTTTTCGGCGGTGGCTTTGCTTTCCTCAAACTAGCGCAGGCCGTTGCTGGCGGGGGTGACTTCCTGCAGCTGGCGGGCGGCGGGCCTTTCGATAACGACTGGCAGTTCTTTCAAGTGCCTTCCCTCCTAGGGGGTTTCTTGTTGACGCAGCGTGCGTTGATGGTAGGCTTGCCTGCCTTCGCGTGCGTCCTCCTGCTGCTCGTGGCCGCGTGGCAGGCGCGCGACGAGAAGTTGTACCTCTTGGCGGGCGTGGTGGCGGGGTTGCTTGCGCCGTTCCATTACTACGCTTTCGCCGCGTCGTTGTTCGCTATTGCCGTTTTTATTTTCTCGCGTTTCTTGCGCGACGGCAGCTTGCCTGCTGGCAGGATTGCTGCGGTGTTCCTCCCTTCGGTTTTCTCACTGCCTTTTGCAGTGAACGCATTGTTTACCACGAGCGGCGCGGGCAACGTGCGGCTGGCGTGGGGTTGGCTCGCGCCGGGTGACGCGTTGGGCTTCGCGGCGTTCTACGCGGCGAACTTGGGGCTCGCGTTTCTTCTCGCGGTGGCGGCGGCGTTGTTGTTGAGGTTCGAGTGGAAGCGCGAGTTGCTTGCCGTCGGCGCGTTTTGTTTCCTGCTGCCGAACGTCTCGTCGCTTTCCGGCACGGTGTGGGACATGGCCAAGTTTTTCACGTTCATGGCCGTGCCGGTAGGTGTGATGGCCGCGTTGCTTCTCGACAAGGTTCCGCGCGCGCTTCTTATCGTGCTTCTAATTTTCGTCGTCGCCACGCCACTGCAGATGCTTTACTGGCATTGCAACAGTGAGTGGCAAGGCCTTTCCGACAAGGAGGTGGAGGCGGGCTTGTGGCTTTCGCGCAACACGCCTGCCGATGCGGTGTTCGTTACGGGTTCCGAGCACAACGTGCCGGTTGATTCGGTTGCGGGGAGGTTGCGCGTGGTGGGTTATGCTTCTTGGACTGGCAACT
>JBBSWX010000040.1:0-13771 GCA_038046065.1 Microcaldota archaeon
GGCAGACTCCGTTAGGATTGGCTAAGCGTCCAATATCATTGGGCTGCCCCTGTTTGTCGCGATTGACCGCGGCTATTTTGCGGACGAGGGACTGAAAATAGAGCTGACGCGAATTGAGGATAACCCGACGCTGGTTAACGAAGTAAGCGCGGGAAAGCTGGATTTGGCGGTGGCGGTTGGCGCGCCTACGGTCTTCTCGGCGTACGGCATCGCTAATGGCACGTTCAACATTATTCACAGCAACTTCGACACGCCGCAGGTCATTACCAGCTTTATAATCGCCAAGACGAACTCCACAATTAGCAATCTCGAAGACCTTGCCGGAAAGAGAATAGGCATCCTCCCGGCCAACGTGCACAGCAAAGTGATCGTCAGCGAGCTTCTCAAGAAGAACTCGATTGACCCTGCCGGAGTGGTGTTCGTAGACTTGCCGCCGCAACTCCAGCCACAAGCGCTCGAGGCTGGCCAAGTTGACGCGTTATACGCATTCGATCCCGTAGCGACAATATTGATGGACGACTATAATGCGACGCTAGTCATGCCGGTAGATCGAACTTTCCTTCAGAACCCGTATTACGGCGGGTCTCTGCTCATCTCCGGCCAATTCACTAAAGAACGGCCTGAAGCGGCACGCCGAGTCGTGCGCGCATTGAACAAAGCAATAGACTACATCGCCGGAAACGAGCCGGACGCGCGACTCTCGCTGGTCCGTTACACGGCGATCAGCAACAGAACTGCGCTTAACTTGAGGAGCAAGTTCTATTTTCTAAAGCCCACAGAAATTAACGAAACGCTACTGCAGAACGAAGCGGACTTATTCTTTAAGAAAGGCATAATCAAACAACGCATCAACACTACCGGAATGGTCTATAGGGGTTGAAGCGTCATCTAACGTCTTACGGCCAGTGCTTACCCGGTTGCTTGAGGAGCTTTGGCCGCCGGACAAGCATCTCAATTCTGCACGATGCCCCGCGCGGCTTGTTTTAGGGGGTAATATATGGTTTACTGAACAGTAAACTACTTATAAATGATTCTGCACCAGTAATTTCGTAAGTAATGCCGTAGAAAGAACCGGGGATGACTGAATGGTTAACGGATTTATGGGAAAATCTGCGCGAGTCATAATGTACTTGCTGTCAGAAGCATGGAAGAAACCCGTTTCTCAGAAACAGATAGTTGAAGCAACGGGCTTGAGCAAAGGATTAGTCAGCAGAATAATGAGTTGGCTTATTGCCAAAGGCGTAGTGAAGCGCCCGTATAGAACCCGTTTTGTGCTTGAATATCCGGAAAAACTATTGATTGATTGGATTGGGCAGCGGGACATCGGCCTAAAGAACGCCTATTTTGTTGACGATGCGGCCATCTTGAAGAGATTAAAGCACACCCATACTTTGTTTTCTGGCGCGTGGCTCGATTCCGGTTACCTGCGCAATGATATCACTACCGTATATGTCAATAAAGACTTTCTCCCAACCCCCGCAATGCGTGCAGTTGAAGGGAAAGTGGCTGACTTTAAGACGAAGATAGTGCTGATTCCGGCTGAAGATGAATTTAATTTCTATGCAGAGCGGAAACTAAAGGGGGGTAACGTAGTAAACCCGTTTTTGTTATACGTCGATTTAGCCAGCTTGGGGGGCATGGGATTGACTGCCTTGCAGCAAGTGGCCGAAAAACACCGTTTGCCGCAAATTCTGAATGAGTGAGCCTGAATGGCTGAACTATACCGGCAGGCAATCTGTGAGAAGTCATTCAAGGAAATGCTGCGGTTCGTTTCCCAAGCCAACGGGTTGGGGGAGGCGCCGTTATTGTTCGGCGGCTGGGCCGTTTACTACTACCACCAATACGCTGGAAGCAAGGATGTTGATTTCGCGGTTTCAGACAAGTTTTTCGAGCCGTTGTATGACTTTCTCGTAAAGGACGGCTACACGATCAAGGAAAGCCGGCTCGTCAAGGGCGGCGTAATCTTCGATATCTACGAGCAAAGCGGTGAAATACATCCGGACGCGCCGCCGCTCAAATTGCTTTACGAGGGAAGTGAACGCGTTTATCTCAAGAAATATGCGTCAATTATTGCCAGCGGCGAGGTCCTGATTCCATCCAAGCCCATGCTTTTGTACTTCAAGATAAGCGCACTATCAACTCGAAGCGTGCCGAAAGACAGGAATGACGTGATTGCGCTCCTGCTTAAGGCCGACGAAGAAGAATTAAGCGAGTTATCGGTATTGTTGTCGAAGCCAGAACTGAAAACGCGGTTATCAACGCTCAGGAACGACGAACAAGGCCTAGCCCTAGTCACTGCGCCCACTCAAAGGAACCTCAATCTCTTGAACAGCAAAATCAAGCGGCTAGTCGGAATGACGAAACACTGATTCAGCAACCGGCTGGCGTATTACGCCGAGAGCACCGCTTTTTTTGGCGGCTTCAGGCGCGCAGTTGGCCTGTCGATTGCAGGATTGCTTCGCAAACTTTCCGCATTACCGTAGCGTTCATCCAGCCGCGTTCCCTTGTTTTCTTGAGGTTCACTTCGCCGCGCAGGTAATCTTCAAGGCACCTTGCCGTCCGGTCATCCATAAGCGCGTGAGCCCACAAGTTGCGCATTCCTTGTTCGTGCAGCCGGCGTACTTTAAGCGCGTGCGGGGAGTAAACCGCCGGAATTTCTATTGAATGAAGGATACCAAGCGACTTGCCGCGAACGAACGGCTGCACGAGCTGGTCAAAGTCGCGAAAATGGGCTGCGGCGTATTGCACGTGCGCGTGCTCATGATTGCCAACAACCCAGCGGCGCGGGTCTCTCGGCAGCGTCACGCCGCGTTCCTTAAAGTACTCTTCGTAAACGTTGTCAAGGCTCACCACGTGCGCGCCCGAGTTTGCTTCAACCAGCCGCGAATAGAATTCGAAGGCCGCACGCGTTTCGGTGTAATTGGGTTTGAAGGGGCTTTGCGTGAGGCCGTTTGCAAAAGCGTTGTCCGCGCAGCGCCGCACCATCGCGAGGTTGGAATGGCGTTCTGGCAGCAATGCTATCGAAACGTCCTGCCCCCACCGTTGGAGGGCGCGGGCAACCCTGCGCGCGAGGAGCCTCGCGCTGCGTTCGTCGGGGTGAAAGTTCGTCAGTATTATGCGCGCCATTCTAAGCTATAAGTAAAACGGCTATTTAACCGTTAGAATGGCGGGAGTGCGAGCGCAGCAACCTGAAGAAGCGGGCTTGGCGGATGGCGCGGTTCTTTCGGGGTTAAATAGTTTCTCGCGCTTTCTTCTCGTTAGTGCAAGGAAGGTTAAGGTAAGCTAATGGATATTGGCATAGCTTTGTTGTCCGTGCTCGGCTTGATTGTCTTCGAGATTGTCACTAGCATAGACAATGCGGTGATCAACGCCGACGTGCTGCGTACGATGTCGCAAAAGGCGCGCCGCTGGTTCCTCGTGTGGGGATTGCTCATTGCAGTCTTCCTAGTTCGGGGCTTGTTGCCCCTGCTCATCGTGTACGCCACGAACCCGCAGCTTGGCATTATGGGCGCCTTCACCGCGACGTTCAGCGAAGACCCGGCGGTAATCGAGGCGATAGAAGCATCCAAGCCGCTGTTGCTCTTAGGCGGCGGCGTTTTTCTCATATTCCTTTTCCTCCACTGGCTGTTCTTAGAGCCAAAGAATTTTGGCCTTAAGGGCGAGAAGAAGTTTTTCGAGAACGGGCTGTGGTTCTATACAGTTGTTTCGGTGTTCCTCGCGGCCATAGTGTGGTTCGCCATCGAAAAGCAGCCGCTGATGGCCTTCTCGGCAGTCGTGGGCTCTACGGCTTACTTCATAATGCACGGGTTCAAGCAGAATGCCGAAGAGAAAGAACGGCAGCTGCTTGACGGCAGCACGAACTTAAGCGACTTCAGCAAAATCCTGTACCTAGAGGTAATCGACGCGTCATTCTCAATCGATGGCGTTCTGGGCGCTTTCGCCTTTACCATGTCAGTCCCGTTGATTCTCATTGGAAACGGCATCGGCGCCTTCGCGGTTAGGGAGATGACTATCCGCAACATCGAGGCGGTAAAGAAGTACAAGTACCTCAAGAACGGCGCTATGTACTCGGTGCTTGTGCTCGGTATAATCATGGTTGTTGACGCTTTCGGCGCGCACGTTCCCGAGTGGCTGTCGTCCATCGCTACGTTCATTATGATAGGCTACTTCTTCCTGAAGTCCAAGCGCGAGCTTGACGCTCAAACCGCGGCGGCTGGCGCCTAGGCGCATCGAATAATCAACTCTCCTAGCGCGTGCGCAAGTTTAGTAAGGCACGCGCTGATAGCTTTGCGGGTGGTTTTAGTGGGAATGTCGAAAAGCGACTTGCAGCACAAGCGCAGCAACATGAAGCGCAAGCTCGAGGAGCTTGAAGAGCTGGCGAAAGACGATCCTTTGAAGAAGAATTGGAAGCTTCATGAAGAGATTGCCGAGTTCAAGAGGAAACTTGCGAAAAGCGAGTGAGGTCGAAACATTTCCGGTAAGCAATGTTCCAAGCTCCTTTCGTTACGGGTTCAACCAGTTGGAGCTTGACGCGATGAACGGCACGGTAAGAATTAGAGCTTAGCGTTTACCTTGGGCAGCGGCTGGAACACTCGCGTTTTCTCGGCATCGAGCATCAGAAATTTACGAGTGCGCTTTCTCCAACGCGCGCAGGATTATGCCAGTACGGCGGATTCCGCCGCTGCAATGCACGAAAAGCTTCCGGTTTCCCGCAACGCTTCGCGCCGCGAAGTCCCTTATGTGGTTGCGAAGCTGCAGGCAGCGCACGACAAGGCGATAGATTTCATCCGCAACCGTCCTGCTGAGGCGCGCAAGTACCTGGCGAAGTATTTGCAGGTCACCCCACGCACGGCGCAGGCGGCGGGAATAGGCCTGCAACTGAAGAGCTCCGAGCCGCGTGACGCGTCGGCAGCGCAGGCTTATGCGGATTTGCTTTACTCGCAAGGGGCATTAGCGCGCCCGGTTAACGCGTCGAGGTTGTACGGCTAAAGAATGGTAGCGCGCCATAGTTCGGACAGGCAACGCATTAAAAGCGCGGCGGGTTAACTTGATGCATGGCTCGAAGGGTTGTTAAGCAATCGCAGGCTTGCGGGCTTGTCGCGATAAGCCATCGGCTTGATTCGCCCGGCGCTGAACGCCGCGAGCAGGGTTTGCGCGTGGCAAGGCGGCTGTTGAAGGGTGTTGCTGCGTTGCAGCACCGCGGCACGGAAAGCTGCGGCTTGGCGTTGGGCAGGCACTGGCTGCAGGACGGCAATGAGTTCCACGCGATATTGAACGTGCGCAACCTCGGGCTTGTTGACGCGCCCCTCGCACGCCGCGTACCGGGTTTTGAGCAGGCGGGCAATTACGACGAGCTCACTCACTTGGTTGGCAAGGTGCACGGCGGCGTGGCGCATGTGCGTTACGTCACGAGCGGCCACGGCTTCTTGCGGTACACGCAGCCGTTTCCTTCCGGCAACGAACGCGACCCGGACTTTTCGATAGTGTTCAACGGCAACCTTACGAACTACCACTCGCTGCGGCGCGAGCTTGAGGGGAAGGGCTTCAAGCCGAAAACGAATGTGGATACCGAGTTGATTGCGGAACTCTTGCGTCGCGGGATGCTGCAGCAGCCTGCACGGCGGAACGAGCCTGCGATAGTGAGGGGCGTGCGCTACGCGCAGGCGAGACTCAAGGGCGCTTACAGCGTTGCGGCTTACACTCGCGAGGGCGAGCTGGTGGCGTTCCGCGATTTCTTGGCTTATCGGCCGTTGAAGCTCGGGAAGCTGCACTCGCGCCACGTGGTGGCAAGCGAGACGGTGGCGTTGGATGCTATGAGCGCGAAGTACGTGCGGGACGTCGAACCGGGCGAGATTTTCTTCGTGGGCAGCGACGGCCGGCAGAAGTCGTTCAAGGCGGCAGCGCCCCGCCGCGTTGAAGGCTCGCAAACCTGCATTTTCGAGAGCATCTATTTTATGCACCACAACTCGGTCGAACGGGGGTTGCCGGTGTGGTTCCACCGCGCGCGTTTCGGCGCGGCAGTTGCGGGAAAGGCGCTTGAGAACATTCGCAAGGCCGACGCGCGGCTTGCGGCCGAGATAGACTCCGCGCGCGAGTCCGGCCCGCCGGAAGGCGTGCTTGTCGTGCCCGTACCGCGTTCAGGCATTCCGCAAGGCGTGGGGCTGGCGATGGCGTTGGGCTTGCGCGTGAGCCGCCAGCCCGAACGCGATTCCGAGATATTCGGGAAGGCTGCAGAGATGGCGCGGGACGCCGGGCTGCCTGCGGCTGTTCGGGGGTTCGCGCGGAGGTTCACGCGCCACGCGTTGAGCGACCACCCCGCGATATTGCGGAAGTTAAGGACGCAACGTTCGTTCATCGCGCCGAAAGGCTTGCAGAAGGGCGAGGTTGACCGCAAGTTTCTCTTCAACGCGCGAGAAGTTGCCGGGAAGGACATACTGCTGGTGGACGATACGATAGTGCGCGGCACTACGATGCCGCGGTTGGTGCGCAAGCTTCGCGAGGCAGGCGCGCGCAGCGTGCACGTCGTCACGCCCGCGCCGCCGATACTCGCAGCGTGCTTCATGGGCACGGCGATGAATTCCGAGGAGCTCATCGCCCACAAGGCGCTCACGGCCGTACAGAAGGCGCGCCTGCAACCGGAGGGCGGGGGGCTTTCGGAGCGCGAGCTGAAGGCGTTGGATGGGAAGGTAAGCGCGGCCGTAGCGAAGCGCATAGGGGCGGATTCAGTGACTTACGGCGACATTCCCGTGATGTTGAAGGCCGCAGGGTTGGCGCCGTGCGGCCACCCGCGCGGTGACCGGGCGTGCACATCGTGTTTTACCGGCAGTTACGCCGAGCCGGTTGACGCGCAGGCGGCGCCCGGGGTAAGGAAACGAAAGTGAACGACGGAGCAAGTTATTGCAGGCCTCTCGCTCGTCTCGCGCAAGGATGCCGGCATAAATTCAATCGTGGATTTGTTCAAAGACATAGCCTACGCGGACTTGAGCCCTCAAAACATGGGCGCAGCGCTCGAGCACGGTGACGTTGACGCCGTCTTCATCTGGGAGCCGGTTGCCTCCAAACTCAGGTCGGGAATGCCGGGCCGAGTGTCGGTGATTACCCCGAACGAATCGCGTTGGGTGGTAATCGTGTACGTGTCCAAACAGTTTTCGCAAGACAAGCAAGCGCAAGAAAAGTTTATGCGCGCCTTGCTGAAGGCGGAAGATTTCGTGAAACAACGCCCGAAAGACGCAATGTTGATAGTCGCCAAGGAAACCGCGCTTGACGAGGCGACGCTGCGCGAAGTGTGGCCGAGCTTTTCTTTCGGCTTGTCAGAATTCAAGAACCGGACGCTTCTGGAAAATGAGGCTCGTTGGGCTATGCGCTCCAACCTCACAAACGCGAACGAAATGCCAGACTTTGCCAGGTATATCGACAACACGGCGGTTGCCAAGGTGCTTTCCGGACGGTAGGCGGATATGGAACTCGCGGCGTTTGTCGCCGCGCGTCACGCACCCGACGCGAAGCCCATGCGTTCACGCTTGGATCGGGCTTCGCGTCCCGTGCACGGAAACAATTGATTTGCTGAATCAACTGGAAGCCCCGGCCTTCAGGTCGGGGTAATTCACCTTGCCTAAAGTTCGGTCTTTCTCGTCGAAACCACCCGCGACCGTCAAGTCGCCTTTAATGGGCGGGTGGGGGTCGTACCCCGTGAGCGTGACTTTGTCGGGTGTGAAAGAGTCGAGGCTCGTCACGTCGTCCGAGATTTTCAGGGTGGGGAAGGCGCGTGGCGTGCGCGCCATTTGCTCGGCCACTTGCGGGAAGTGGTTGGAGTATACGTGCGCGTCGCCGTAAACGTGCACGAACTCGCCGGGTTCGTAACCGCAAATCTTGGCCATCGCGTGCGTGAGCAGCGCGTAGCTCGCGATGTTGAAGGGCACGCCGAGGAAAAAGTCGCAGCTGCGTTGGTAGAGCAGGCACGAGAGTTTTCCTGCCGCGACGTTGAAGTGCAGCATAATATGGCATAATGGGAAGGAGAGGGCTTGGCCGGGGAGCGCCATTCCGTACAGGAACTCGGGGTTCCATACGGTCACGACGGCGTGCTTGCGCTCGGGAAAGTTTTTCAGCGTGTCAACCGCCCAGGCGATTTGGTCTATCTCCCTGCCTTTCGCAGGCCAGTGGCGCCATTGGCTGCCGTAAATGTGCGGAAGCTCCCCCCATTTGGCTGCAAAGTCGCCGTCGTTCTTGATGTTTGCGACGAACTCTTCCTTTGAAACGAGGGGCTGGCTTTCTTTCGTCAAGTGCTTCAAGTATATCTTGTAAGGGTAGTCGTCCCAAATGTGCACGTCGTTGTCCACAAGGTACTTGATGTTAGACTGGCCGGAGAGGAACCAGTATAGCTCGTGCAGCACGCCCTTCCAATACACGCGTTTCGTCGTGAGCAGGGGGAAGCCTTGCGTCAAGTCGTAGCGCGAAGTGCGGCCGAACACGCTCTTGAGGGAAATGCCGGTGTTGTGGTCGTGCTTCTCCACGCCGTTCGCCATGATGTCCTTCAGCAAGTCGAGGTACTGGTGCTCCGGGTGCCTTGAGTCCGGATGCCTTGAATTTGAAGATTCCATGCGGGAGTGTAAGGCAACGCAACGCATAAAACCGTATGCGGAGAGATTGAGTGCGGAAGTGTGTGCGGAAGGAAGTGCGGAAGGAATGTTGCGGGACGCCGGACAATGATTACTATAATAGCGTGCGTGGCGGCGAACGGCGTGATTGGCAAGGGCGGGAGCCAGCCTGTCTTTTTGAAGGGGGACTTGCAGAGGTTCAAGCGCCTCACGCTCGGCCACCCCGTCGTAATGGGAAGAAAGACTTTCGAAGCAATCGCAAAGCGGCTGGGCGGCCCCCTGCCGGAGCGGAGGAACTTTGTGGTAACCCGCCAAAAAAACTTTGAGGCGCGAGGGTGCGAGACGTTCCACTCGCTTGAAGAGGCGTTGGCTGCGGCAGGGGCGTTTGACGAGCAGGTTTTCGTGGTTGGAGGCGCGCAGGTGTATGAGCAAGCACTGCCTTTGGCTGATCGGTTGGAGCTGACGCGCGTGCACGCAAGCTTCGAGGGGGACGCGTTCTTTCCCGAAGTCAACTGGCGCGAGTGGGTGGCAGAAGCGCGCGAAGAGCGGGAGGAGGGCGGCGTAAAGTACTCTTTCGCAACCTACCGCCGCAAGCCGCGGGCGTGAACGAGGCGGGCGCGCGTTCGGGCAACGCTTATTAGTTCGCTCGCGTTTCTTTAGTTTCAAGATGGAAAAGCGCAAGATTATTGGGAAGATTGCCGAGCGCACGCGGCCGTACGCGAGCCTGCTCTTCCTGCTGCTTGCGGCGTTGCTTTTCTTTTCAGTGTTGCGCGCGAGTTTGTTCAGCGAGGTTGAAGAGGACAAGCGCATTTGGTTTGAAGTTTCGTTCTTGTTATTCGCCGCGATTCTCGCCGAGTTCCTCGTTGTGTACCTAAAGCAGCCTACCGTGATGACGCTCCTCATCGTCGGCATCCTGATTAGCCCCAGCGCCATAAGCTTGGCATACCCGTTGTTGGCCGGTGGGCTGAACGCAGTGGCGGGCGTGGCGGGTTTCGCCGCCTTCCCGGCGTCAGTGCCGCACCTCGTGTCAAGCGAGGGTTTCGTGCGCGTGTTCGCGCAGATTGGCGCCATCATACTGTTGTTTGAGATTGGCTTGCACTCGCGCGTGAGCCAGATTTTCAACTTGCGCAACTTTATCGTGGGATTGCTGGGCGTCATCCTGCCGTTCGTAGGCGGGTATTACTACGCCGTCGCGTCGGGCCACGGTTTCGGTTACGCGATGTTCCTCGGCGCGGCGCTCACGGCGACGAGCGTGGGCGTGACGGTGGCCGTGCTGCGAGAGTTGGGCGTGCTTGAGAAGGAGTTTGCGAAAATAATTTTGGGCGCGGCGGTGATTGACGATGTGCTGGCGCTCCTCGCACTGTCGCTCGTGACGAACTTTCCGGCGGAGCTCACTGCACCGGCGCTCGCGCCGTTCGCGCAAGTGCTGGCGGCGGCTGCCGTGTTCCTCGTTGGCGGTGTGCTGCTGGGCAAGTTTATCGTGACGAAGTATTTCGACGCGGCGTTGGCCGGAACGCCTTCCCGCCGGGAGTACCTCGCAATTTTGGCTTACGTGTTCGCTTATGCGTACGTTTCCGAGTTCATAGGCCTGTCGGCTATAGTGGGCGCGTTCATCGCGGGCATCACGTTGAATTACAGCAAGAACTCTCCCAAGATAGTCGAGCTGTTCTTCCCGCTGGGCGCGTTTTTCACGCCCATTTTCTTCATCTCGTTGGGGATGCTGGTGGATCTTACCGCTCTGGCTGCCAACATAGTGCCCATTCTAGTCATCACGTTGATTGCGGTTGCGGCGAAAGTGGTGGGTTGCGGCGCTGGTGCGGCAATGATGGGTGTCAAGCTGCGGGAGAGCATTGCCGTGGGGATTGGCATGGTGCCGCGCGGCGAGATTGCGCTCATAATAGGCTTGTACGGCCTTACGGCAGTCGGACCTGACGGCAACAGCATCCTCGGGCCGAACGAGTATGCAGTCATCGCGTCGATGGCCTTCCTAACAACCATAATCATTCCCGTGTTGTTGAAGAAAATCGTCGAGACGCAGGAAGGCAACGCGCAGCCCGCGGGGCAGTGAAAGCAATGCTTTGGAGGAATGTTTATGCGACCGAAATTGACGCGCATATCGCTCGTCGCCCACCCGCTTGAACCTCACGCGGTGAGCACGGGCGGACTGCACGGTTCGGTGGTAGTGGCGCACGACGAGGCGTTTAACCTTTTTCGCGTGCTCGGCAGGTTGCTGCCGCACGGCGAGGAGGTTGAATTGCACTTGCGGCAGGCCGAGAAATACCGTGCGAGGCGCACGAAAGCTGGAGCTAAGTCCGTTCGCAATGAACCGTTAGCCAACCCGCCGCACTTCATTCCCGTGAACCTTATCGCTCTCGCAAAGCTTTACGCCGAGCACAAGATTACCGCTGGAGATTACGAGTTGGCGCTTGGTGAGATGTTGAATACTCGTGTGCACGACGAGATGCTAGAGGATATTCACGGCGAGCGAAACCGGCGTGTTGAAGAGCTCGATGCGTTGGCTGGCGCTGAATTGCGAGCCATTAAGGCCGACAAGCTTCCGGGCTTGCGCGCACACCAGCTGGCAACCGACGTGTTGGCACAAGGGGTGGTAGTGCGTTTCGCAAAAGAGTTGGGTGTGCAGTTGCACGAGGAGCGCGTCAAGCGCAACGTGCGCGGCGTTTTCGTGCCGACGCAAGAAAAGTGGAACAAACTTTTCGAGACGCTTTTGCGCAAGCGAATGAAAAAACTGCCATCCGGGATACGCACGGCAATTTTCCAACCGCTTTATGCGACACGTCCTCGAACGAAGTGAACGGCGAGAACCGCCGGCGGGAGATAGCGCGAGGGACGCCCGCGTTGCGCTACCGCAACCGGCCAGCGGTCTTTACCGCCTTGAACCCCAACGCGCCATCAACCCACTCTACGCGAGTGAAGCCCGCCTCAAGCAGCCGTTGTTTTATCCCCTTGCGGTAGTCCTTTCCGCTCTTCTCGCCCGGCTTGCCGGTATAGTGAAACAACCTCCCGCCGGGGCGCAGCGCGCGGTATAACGAACGGTAGAAAGCGAGCGAGTACAGTTCTCCCGCGAGGCTGAAGCGCGGCGGGTCGAGCATCACGGCGTCGAAAGAAACGTTGGACCGCAATGCAACCACTTCCACTGCATCGCCCTCGATTATTTTTATCGCAGGATTGTTAAACAACGCTTTGGACGCATTGTTTTGCTTGGCGAGGGAAAGCACCTCTCCATCCACCTCGACCGTCGTGACAACCGCGCCGAGGCGCGCCTCCTCCAACGCAGTATAGCCGAGTCCCGTGCAAACGTCTAGCACGCGCTCGCCGCGGCGCAACTGCAACTGGCTTACCATCAGGCGCGCCGCCTCGCACGGCGAGAGGCGTTTCGTCTGGTGCATGCGCACGCCGTCAAGCTCGATGGTTCCTTCGACGAGCTTGTAAAACGCGTGGCGAGCCATAGTGAAATGAACGCGCAAGGAAAGTTAAATAAGCGCCTTTCACGTTCTTGCGTGCATCATGAAGCCTTCCATGCGCGAGGAGTTGATGCTTGACGCTATCAGGCAAGCCGTTGCAGGCGCGGCGGCGGGGGAAGGCGGTCCTTTCGGCGCAGTGGTGGCGCGCAACGGCAAGATTATCGCGCGGGCGCACAACACCGTGCTCTCGAAGAATGACCCTACTTGCCACGCTGAAGTGAACGCCATCAGGAGTGCGTGCCGCAAGCTCAAGCGCCCCCATCTCTACGATTGTGAACTGTACGCCTCGTGCGAACCGTGCCCCCTCTGCTTGGCCGCGGCGTTGTGGGCGCGCCTCCCCGTCGTTTATTACGCGGCGACGCGCGAGGACGCGGCGAAGGCGGGTTTTGACGATGCGAAGTTCTGGCGGGCGTTCAAGCTGGGAAGGCTGCCGTTGAAAATTTCTAGGATAAATTTGCTTGAAGCTTCAGCGCCTTTCGCAGGGTGGCGCGCGAGGAAAGGCAGGAAAGTTTATTGATTGGAGAGTATGCGTTTATGGGCAGGGACTCTTTGAAGCTCGCGGCGAGCGTGGTGGCGTGCGAACTGGTGGGCGTGGCTGGCGCGGTTTTCACTACTCCCGCAATTCCCGGTTGGTACGCTTCGTTGAGCAAACCTTGGTTCACGCCGCCCGGCTGGGTTTTCGCGCCAGTCTGGACGCTGTTGTACTTGCTTATGGGGGTTGCTGCGTTCCGCGTGTGGAGGCTGCCTAACCGCCGCGAACGAAACCGCGCGCTCGGCCTTTTTGGCGTGCAGCTTTTCCTCAATTTCTCGTGGTCCCTCGTTTTCTTCGGGATGCGCTCGCCAGCGTTGGGAGTGGCAATCATCGTTCTGTTGTGGCTTGCCGTTGCCGCGACGATGCGCGCGTTCTTGAAGCTCGACCGCAAGGCCGCGTGGCTGCTCGCGCCGTACTTGGCGTGGGTGTCGTTCGCAGCGTTGTTGAACGTTGCAGTGTGGATGCTCAACTGAAAGCCTCGCGTTGAAAGCGTTGCAGAGTGAAATCGGGGGTCGCACCCCGGATACCCTCACGTCTTGCGGGTCGCTACTCCCTGCGTTGAAACGCGGGGCTTCTAACGCGGCTCGCGCAAATAGATTCGCAAATCACTCTGCTCCGATGAACCGAACGAAACCCGCAAACCACGCCTTGAAAGGCGCGGGTTCCGTAGGGTTCCTGAACACATCGCGGGCTGACTCGCGGTAATGGCCGCAGGTCTTTTATTGTTGAATGCCTAAACGCTTGCAGGTGGTTTTCTTGGCGAAGCATTCCGTAACGGTGTACAGCACGCAAACGTGTCCCTACTGCCATATGGTGAAGGATTACTTGAGGAAGAGCAAGGTCGAGTTCAACGACATTGACGTGGGCAGCGACTCGCGCGCCGCGCAGGAAATGGTTTCCAAGAGCGGCCAGATGGGCGTGCCGGTCATCGACGTGGACGGCACGGTAATAATCGGTTTCGACAAGGACGCCATTGCCAAGGCGTTGGGGCTGGGCGCGTGAGTGAAGCTCGTTTCATGGGCTGGCGTGGGATTGCGCTTAATTCTTGCGGGGGATTCGGTTAATGGCGGCGTAAGGTCGCTTTTGGGGAGGGGCAAGCTGGGAAATGGATGTTTACGAAGAGAGCTTGTTGTTGCACGAGAAGCTTGGCGGCAAGCTGAAGG
>JBBSWX010000041.1:0-4054 GCA_038046065.1 Microcaldota archaeon
GGCGCGTTCATAGAGACGTTCGGCTCCGACGCGCTGGAAGAGGCGCGCGCTGTTGACGCAGCGAGACGGAATGGCGCGGTCGGGAGGATGGCTGGCCTTGGGGTTTCCATTAAGAACAGCGTGGCCGTTGCTGGAAGGCGGTTGACGTGCGGCTCGAGAATGCTGGAGGATTACCGCGCGCCTTTCGAGGCTACTGCAGTTTCGCGGTTGCGTGCGGCTGGCGGCGTGTTGCTTGGTTCGACGAACATTGACGAGTTTTGCAGTGGGAGCGATTGTTCGCGCAGCGCGATTTGCAAGACGGTGAATCCCGTTGACCATTCGCGCGTGCCTGGCGGCAGCAGCGGCGGCGCGGCGGCGGCTACCGCGGCGGGGTTGTGTGACGTTGCGCTCGCCGAGGATACTGGCGGTTCGATTCGTTGTCCCGCGAGTTTTTGCGGCGTGGCTGGCTTCAAACCAACGTATGGCGCCGTCTCGCGTTACGGCGTTGTCGATATGGCGATGAGTTTCGACCAGCTTGGCCCAATTGCGCCCGACGTTTTCGGCTGCGCGTTGATGCTCTCGGCGATTGCGGGGGAGGATGCGAAGGACGTTACGACTGCAGGCGCGCCTGCCGTTGATTTCACGCGCGGCCTTGATTCCCTTCCAAAGGGCATTCGCGTTGCGCTTCCCAAACAGTTTTTCGTTGGTTGCGACGCGGGCGTGGAGAAGCTCGTGCGCAAGGCGGTTGCAAAGCTCGAGGCGCACGGGGCGGTTGTGGAGGAAGTGGATTTTCCAATTGTTTCTTACGCCCTTCCGATTTACTACCTCCTGGTTTTCAGCGAGTTCGCTTCCGCTATGCAAAAGTTTGATGGGTTGAAGTACGGTTTCAAGGCGAACGTTGACTCGAACGACTTGATTGATGCAGTGAGCGAGGCGCGCAGGCAGGCTTTCGGCACCGAGGCAAAGCGCAGGATTCTTTTGGGAACTTTCATCACGACGAAAGAGCACCGCGAGGCGTGGTACTCGAAGACGTTGAAGGCGCGCAGCCTTTTGAAGGCGGAGTTCGCGCGCCTGTTCAAGGAGTTCGACGTGGTTGCCGGGCCGACGATGCCGATGGTGGCGTGGCAGTGCGGTGAGAAGTCGCAAGACCCGTTGCAAATGTACTTGGCGGATGTGCTTACGGTTCCGGCGAACTGTGCCGGCCTTCCGGCTGGCAGCGTGCCGTGCGGCAGCGTGGGCGGCCTTCCAGTAGGAGTGCAGCTGATGGCTGCGTGGGGCAGCGACGCGTTGGCGTTGAAGGCGATGGCTGCGGTTGAAAGTTGAAGCTGCTTACTTGAGGAACTCGACGCCCGGGAAGTTCTTGAGGTGCTGGTTGCCGGCTATCGCAACAACTCGAAGCAACTGCTGCCAATGTCTTCGCGCGACTTGATGCTCAAGCTATGTGGCCTTGTTTTCAAGCCGCGCGCGATACTGGCAACGCGGGGGTCGCCGCCACCGCCTAGAAACAACAGCCTGACGCCCGGAAACTTTTTCGGAACGAGTTCAATCAATTCCCTAGCCGTCCGGGTGGCCAGCCCCCTTCTAGCGTGTTCTTTCGCCGTGTGCACTGAATAAACGTGCAGTTCGTTTCCGTTTATCTGGAAAAACGCGTGGTTGACTACCTTGCCGGCGTCGTCAAGCACAAAATAACCGTCGTGCCCTGCCTTCAAAGCCGCCTGAATTCTTTCCTCAACAGGCAGCTCAAGCAGCGGCTTGATTTCTCTTTCGGCTTTGCTTCCCACGTCAGTTTTGCGCATCCACGTGAGCGCGTGTTTGCGGGCAGCTAGTGGAATGCGTTTGTCGCTCAAGAAACAACAGGTTCTTTCTTCAGTCATCGTCATCAGCGCCTACCGCATTTCGTCCGCCTCATTTTTTCCGCGCTTGATTGCCAGTTCGATTGAATGGTGTACCGCGGCTTGGGCATGGGCCCGCGGAGGATCGAACTCCGGGTCTCCTCGGTGTAAACGAGGCGTCTTAGCCACTCGACTACGAGCCCGCAAATTATCTCTTGCGGCCAAAGGCTTAAATGCCTCGGCGGAGTGGTTCTTTTGGTGGTAGCGCTTGCACAGGATGATTTGGCTTAAGTTGGGCGGCCGTAACTTTCACTTGATAAAACTGGCGGGTTCGTTTTTCGTCTTCGCGTTCATATTAAAGGCGTTGGAGGCGGCTTACGAGATTTTCGTCACTGCCAACAAGGCGTTGTTCGCCTACAAGAACCCTACGGTCGTCGCCCAGTTTTTCGGCTGGAGCATCAACGCGCCGGTCAAGTTCACTTCCGAAGACGTGCTTGGCGTGCTCCTCGGACCGGTCGCGAACTTCCTCTTGTGGCTCGCCCTCGCCGTGGTTGCGCTCATCGTCTACCGCAGCGGCCGCGTGATACTCCCCCTCGAGGAGTTCGAGCAGAAGATTTCGGAACACCACAAGATGCTAATCGCCAAGGCGCGCGAGGCGCACGGCACCCGACGCGAAGCCCGCGCGCCTTCGTTCGGGTCGGGCTCCGCGTCCCGTGCACGGAAAAATTGACTTGCAAAACCAATTGCAAGAAGCGCTAGGCACTGCTGCGGGCTTGCGAAAGGCGCGCCTGCGATTATCGCGGGGCGGCTTGCGGTTTACGAGATTTCCTTGAAGTCGCCGGGTTTTCCGCCAGCGCCGCCCACGTCGCCTTGCGAGGCTTTGTAGAGCGAACCGTACCTTTCTTTGAGTTGTTCTTCGGCGTTGCGGCCGCGTTTTGACGCGAGGCGCACGCTTGCTTCGTCGATGAGTTCTTTGCCGTCAACTAGCGCGATGTCGCCCGCCAGGCGTATCAACCCGCTCATTTCTCTCAGCCGCAGCGTGAGGCTGCCTTCCGCGCCGTCGATTGCCTTGGCGCGCCTGCGCGCTTCTTCAATTATTGCTTCCACCGCGTTGCGGTCGGCGTGGGGAATGCGGTTGTCTTTGCGTATTTCTTGCGCGGTGAATTGCAGGAGTTGCGCGCGGTTGGAGAGCGTGTCGGGCATGCTCGTGTCCAAGAGCAGTTCGTACCCGTTGCCCACTATGCGCGAGCGCAAGGGCGGCATGATGTACTGCAAGTCGTTTATGTTCGACGCGGCGACGAGCATGAAGTCGCACGGCACGCCGTCCACTTTCACGCTCGCGCCTGCGCTGTGGGGGTTGCGGCCGGCTATCGGGAACGTTTTTTCTTGTATTGCCGTGAGCAAGTGGCGTTGGAGGCTGGCGAGCGTGCTCACTTCGTCGATGAAAAGCACGCCTTCGTGCGCTTCGTGCACCGCGCCGGGCACCACGCGCAGGTAGGGTTGCGTGCCGAGGGTTGCGTGCCCGCCGTAAGGGTCGTGCCTCACGTCGCCCAACAATTCCGTTTCGCTCGCGCCGGTTGTCGCCACGAAGTTTTTCCGTTCTAAGGGGATTATCGTTTTGCGGAGGTTCTTGCGCTTGAGCGCCTCGAGTTTTTGCAGCGTCGTTTGGTCGAGCACGCGCACTTGCTCGCCGTGGCGTTCGTAAGTTATATCGTTAACCTTCACGCGGTCCTTGCGTTCGGGTTCGCCAAGGTAGTTTGCGATGAACCGTGAGGCGTCGAGGTCTATGAATGGCGAGGCGTCAAGCTTGGTGAACTTGTCAGCGTTGCAGGCGGGGCAGGCGCGTTGGCTTGCTTGCGAGAGCCTTCCGCACTTGCGGCACCTGAAACCTAGTTTTTCTGCCGCTTCCAAGGGCACTGCATCAGGCCGCACGAGTTTTCCTTGCAGCTGCTTGAAATTCTGGCGTGCGTCTCCTTCACCTGTGCGTATTTCCACCACCGGGCGTTCGGGCGTCTCGGGGTTGTGCAGCACGCTCACTTCCTGTTGGGGCTTGGGCAGGTAGGCTGCAGCTGCTTGCGCGAGCATCGACTTGCCGGTGCCGGGCGGCCCTATGAGCAGCAGGTGGCGGTGCTGGCGCGCTGCGACTAACGCAATCTTCACCGCGTCTTCCTGCCCGATTATTTGTTCAAGCGGGTTGCAGGGAATGGGTACTTCAGTTGTTGTGGCGAACGTTTCGAACACTT
>JBBSWX010000041.1:4154-5303 GCA_038046065.1 Microcaldota archaeon
GGCTTACCGACCCTACGATGATCGTGATGATGTCTCGCGCTGCCGGCATCATAACCGAGATAGGTGGGGTTACTTCGCACCCGGCGATAGTGAGCCGCGAGTTCGGCATTCCGTGCGTTGTCGCGGCGCGCAACGCGCGCAGCGTTCTTGAGGACGGCGCGCTCGTCGAACTGAACGGAGATACTGGAGCCGTTTTTCTAGTGGAGGGAGTGTAGCGTGCAAAACCTTGCGTTGCAACCGCGTCGTCCAGCGTGGCTGGAGGAATTCGCAAAGTCTTCCTACCAACTGTGGCAGGGGCACGATCCGCAGTCGCACTTGCCTTTCAATGCCTTCGGGCTCTACTCTTATTACGAGCGTTTGTGGATTGAGAAAATGCTTGCGGCGGTAATGCGCCTGAAGGAAGTGGGGAGATTCACGGCGGATATTGCGCTTCCCAATGCTAGCGCGTGTCGGTTCAGTTTTTTGTTGACCATCATGCACTTGCAGAACGCGCGAATGACCGACAAGCGCGCTATTAAGGCGTTGTGCAATTTTTTCAGGCAGGCGATTGCAGCGAGAATGCAAGGCGAAGATGAGTTCGCTTTCTCGGCGAACTTTACGCACGCGCCTTCCTCCGTTCAGGCGTTGTTGCAGGAGACTGCGTGGGAAACCGCGGGTGTTGAAGAGGCGCGCCTGTTGGGCAAGCTCGTCGTGGGTTTGGCGACGCTCGTGCACGGGTTGTATAACGATTGGTTCACGGATTATTCTTACGAAGTGAGCGGCCCGTACGCCGCGGCGGGCAAGCACCTTATGCTCGTGCGCGAGTTCGATGACCTTAAGCCTGTTGAAGTGTGGCTCGAGGCGCAGGCGTTCCGGCACAAGCGCGTGAGCATTCTCGCCGAGTACGAGGGATTGGAGTGCAAGATTGCGTTTGTGGGCTGCCACGCCACTTTCTCGCGCAGTTTGGTGGATGGCCTCGTGCGCTACGCGGTTTTCGCCGACGGCAAGCAAGTGACTGGCAGGCGCGCTCTCGCTGAGCTTGCAGAGTACTTCCTGAAAACCGCGCAGGAGCACTACGCCAATTACGCGGCAATGGGTATCGAGGCGCAGAAGGAGAAGTATTTCTTGCAGGAGGCTTACGTTTTCAAGTGGCTTTTCGACGCTGCGGGA
>JBBSWX010000041.1:5403-7738 GCA_038046065.1 Microcaldota archaeon
TTCCGGCTTGCGGCTGATGTTGCCCATTCTTATGCCGGCGACGAACTTTGCGCCCTTGCTTTCCGCCAGGTCGATGAGCCTTTGCGTGACTATGCCGTCCAGTACGACTGCCCCGGCGCCTTCCGCCTTAGCCAATGCAGCGATTACGTCGCGTATTGGCACTTCCTCTTGCGTCGCTAGTTGCGCGTCGAGTATCCTCGCGCGCAGGCTGCCTTCAAGCTCTTTGAGGTTGGCGCGCAGCTTTTCTGTCACTTGCGGGTCTACGGACGGCAGTTGTGGCTCAGGTTCGGGTGCGGGGGGTTGCGGGAGTGTTGGCGGTTGAGGCGGTTGGCTTAGTTGTGGTTCAGGCGGCCTCGCGTCAGGCCGTTGCTCGCGCGAGTCCGTCCTGTCGCTGCGTTCGAAGTCGCGGTCGCCGCGCCTGCGTTCGAACCGGTCGCGCCTTTGGCCGCGGTCGTCGCCTTGACTCGCGTTGTTCGCTTGCTCTATGGGCGTGCGCCTGCGGAGGCATTGTATGAGCTCCTTGCGCGAGAGCTCTTCCACCTCGTGGCCGGGAGGCGCGCGTGCGACGAAATCTATTTCCGTTGCGTTCAGCAGTTCCTTCAGTATTATGTCGCCGCCGCGGTCGCCGTCGAGGAACGCCGTTGCTTCCTTCTTCTTGGCCAGTTCGGCAATGGTCTTGCCGACATTCGCGCCGCCTATGGCTACTGCGTTCTTGATGCCGTTCTTAAGGAGGTTTATCACGTCCGCGCGTCCTTCCACTAGGATGATGTCGTCGCTGGACTCCATTTCGGGTCCAGCAGCGAGGCCTTCCGGCCCGTAGCTTACCGCGTCGGAGATCTTGAGTTCGTTGCGCACAATTTCCGAGAGTTCCTTGCTTTCGGGAATCTCGTTCACCACCATCGTCTTGAGGAGGTCTTTCGCGCGAGCGAGCACTTGCTTGCGCTTGAGGTTGCGCGTGTCCTCTATCTTCTGCGTGCTTATGCGGGCTTCGCACGGCCCTACACGGTCGACCACTTCGAGCGCAGCAGCGAGTATGCTCGTTTCAACCATGTCGAGCGAGGAGGGCACGGTGACGGTGCCCAAGCACCTTCCGCCGCGCACTTGCGTGTCCACTTCTATCCGGCCGATGCGGCCGTTCTTCTGGAGTTCGCGCAAATCTAGCTCGTCGCCCAGCAGGCCTTCAGTCTGCCCGAAAATCGCGCCGACGATATCTGGCTTTTCGACAATGCCGTTTATCTCTATGTTAGCGCGAATCAGGTATTTCACTATGTCAACATACGTTTTTCCCATGTAAGTCACCTACTCATTTTTTCTTTCGTTAATGTCTTTCCTCAGCCTTTCAATGGCGTGGGGCAGTTGTTCTACAGTCCTACAGCCGAACAGCTGCTTGAAGCGCTTGCGGAGTTGCCTATCAACTGCCGCGATCGGTTGCAGCAACTCTAGCATTTCCGCGGCCTTGCGTTCACCTTCATCGTCAAAGTCGTACAGGAGCACTACCCGCCTTCCCGCGGCGGCTTCTGCAGCCGTTTCCGCGATTTTGCCGGGCTTTCCCGAGAACTTGACGACTTGCGTGGCCACGCCCACACTCGCGAGCGCTTGTTCGTCGCGCTTTCCTTCGACGAGCACCACGCGCGAGTTGAGTTCTGCCAGCAGCTTTCCAATGCGTTTTTCCGCTTGTTTCAAGCGTCCCCCCGCTTAAGGCTAGTAGCACTACGCTGCGGTTTTTACGGCGCGTGGGGGTTTATTGCCCTTTCCGCGCCGTCAGGTCGTACAAAGAGGGAGTTAGCTTGACGATGTCTTCCTGCGAGATTATGCCTTGCGCATTTCCCGCGCCGTCCGTTACTACCAGCCGTTTCACGTTCTTGCGGCCCATCAGCTTCGCGGCTTCGCTCAAGTCCGCGTCTGGCGTTATAGTCACTAGTGGCTTTGTGGCGATTTCCGCCACTACCGCGTCGCACTCGCCTTTCGCTAGGCACTTGCGGACGAGGTCGCTTTCGGTGACTATCGCGGTCGGCCGGTTTTGCGAGTCAACCACGAGCAGGCTGCCCACGTCTCTAGCAGCCATCGTGCCCGCGGCTTCCTTCGCCGAAGCCGTTCCGCTTATAGTAACAAGATGCGTCGTCATGCATTCTCCTACCTTTATGCCTGTTTCCATTGCGTATCGCTCTGTATTAATTCTGCAAGGCGCGCAATAAATAACTATGCGCGCCGCCGCAATCCCCTGCGGCAATCGGCGAAGCAGACTTTTTATTTCACTGCATTCATCTTCAAGAGCATGCAAGACTGGCGCAGGCTCATCGTGCGGCGCAGGCTCTCGTGGCTCCCCAAGCCGCAG
>JBBSWX010000042.1:0-789 GCA_038046065.1 Microcaldota archaeon
CATTTACTGCTAGGACTACTCGGGTATCTAATCCGATTTGCTCCCCTAGCCTTCGTGCCTCACCGTCGGACGCGTCTTGGCAGAGCGCCTTCGCCACCGATGGTCCTTTAAGGATTACAGGATTTTACTCCTCCCCCTAAAGTACCCTCTGCCTCCTCCGCTCCCAAGCCTAGTAGTATTCCCTGCGCGCGCACAAGTTAGGCCTGTGCATTTCACAAGGAACTGGCTAAGCCGGCTACGCACGTTTTAGACTCAATATTCGTGGGCACGACTCGGGCTACCTGTGTTACCGCGGCGGCTGGCACAGGATTTACCCACCCCTTATTCAGCCAGCTTTTCAAGCTGACTAAAAGCGAACCAAAGGTTCGCACTCAGATTACCCTCGTCACGCTTTCGCGCATTGCGAAGGTTTCGCGACTGCTGCACCCCGTAGGGCTCGGGCCCTTGTCTCAGTGCCCGTCTGGGGGCTACTACTCCCATAGCCCCTACTGATTATCGCCTTGGTGGGCCATTACCCCACCAACTAGCTAATCAGGAGCAGTCCCATTCTTCGGCGCAACGCCTGCAATTCAGCGCGCCTTTGAGGCAGCCAACATTCCAGTTATGCTGCCCTACCCGGAATTACCGTCAGTTTCCCAACGTTATGCCAGTCCGAAGAGTAGGTTGACCACTTGTTACTCAGCCGTTCGCCAAGAACCGAGGCCGGTTCTTGAAACTTGCATGTCTTAGCCGCAATCTGATAGCCGTGCCCTCCAGCAGGATCAACTGGAGTCGGGGGGGGGGGGGGGG
>JBBSWX010000042.1:799-2960 GCA_038046065.1 Microcaldota archaeon
TCGGCGTGCGCCCCTCGAGGGGCGCACGCACGTTTAGGTCGCAAGAACTAAGCACTTATTACTTTCTAGAATACTATCGTCGAATCCGAGGCGCTATTACCCACGGGGAGTGGGCTGTAGGTTGCTCGAGTGCCCATTTGTGTTGCAGTGGATTGATGGGAACGTTTCAACGCCACGCCCTTAGAGGCGCGGCTCTAGTTCGCCGGGACTGCAACTCATAAACCGCATCTCGACCGCGTGGTCGCGATGACGCTATCTATAGTCACTCTCCCCCTTTATATACCTTTTCCGCGAGGCTGCTGCGACTGCCTTTCCACCAACGCAGCCGCGAGGCAATGCATTATACCGAAACGGGGGTTGCGGCGGCCTTACTGCGTGTAGAGCATTCCGTTCGTGTTGACGCGTTGCTTGAGTTCGCCCATCTCGTAAAGGAAGCTTGCGAAGTTATTAATCCGTTCCGCGTCGCCTTGCGCGAGGTTCGCAGGGTAGTTCAACGCGAATTCGCGCGCCACGTTTTCGTCGAATCCAAGCCTTCTCGCGGCGATGGCGCGAGCCTCGTTCTCGTGAGCCGCTATGTATTCCTGTGCCTTTTTGAGGGCGCGGATTACTTTTGAGGCCGTATTCGGTTTTTCTTTGGCGAACCTGCTTGAAGCTAGGCTTACGGAGACGGGGTTTTTGTCGAATACTTTTGCGAAAACCGTGTCCACTTGTCGATAGCCTTTGCTCTTGGCAATCGCGATTATTGGTTCGAAAACGTAGGCTGCGTCGACGCTCTCCGACTCCAGCGCGCCCAGTTGGTTTGCGGGCGTGAGTTGCACGAATTGCATTCTTTCAATGCTGACGCCGTTGTTCTTCAAGTGCTGTTGGAGGAAGCGCATTGCGGTGGTTCCGGGGTACACGCCCACGCGTTTGCCTGCTAGGTCGCCGAGCGCCTTGATGCTAGAGTTGTTCTTGACTACGACTGCGTCGAAAGGCCTTTCAGTGGTGAGGCGGGTCGCAGCGAAGATTTTAACGTTGCCGGGCGATGCCGCTTCGGCCGCGAGCGCCGGAACTAGCGAGTTGGTGACGATAGCGTCCAGCCGGCCGGTTGCCATGGCTTCGACGGGGAGGTTAGAGTTGTCGAACTTGAATTCCTCGATTTCGATTCCTTCCTCCTTGAAGAACCCTTTTTCCTCGGCCACGAAGAGTGGCAGCGCGGACACTATGTGTTGGTAGCCCATCCGCACCGTTTCAGGGCGCGCCGCGCTAGTACTTGGTGAAGAGCCTATAATCCAAACTGCGGCCGCGATGGCTAGTATTACTATTGCGGCTATCGTCCAGCGTTTCAACCCCGTCAAAGCCAACCCTGCCAAGGCCATCACCTCGATTGTTACTAATAGTTAGTTACAGCGATTGTCTATTATAGCTCTGCAACAGTAATTATTGCAGAATTAAGCCTTTGGTGTATTGTGCTTGTCGAGGTTTTGCAGTGGACATTAATGCAAGCGTGCGGGCTGCCGGGCTTTCGCGCAACGAGGCGGCGGCATACGTCGCTTGTCTCCGGTTGGGCGAGGCTTCTGCTTCCGCAATAAGCGCGGAGAGCGGGGTGAACCGCGGCATTATCTACCATTATTTGAGGCTTCTCGAGCGCAAGGGTTTGGTTGCTACTGTCGAACGCAGCGGCTGCAAGCGCTTCGTGCCCCGTCCTCCAGAACAACTGTTGTCTTTGCTGGGAGAGCGCGAGTCGCTGGTTTCAAGTGCCTTGCCTGCAATGAACCGCCTTCACGTGGCGTCTTCAGCGCTGGTTGAAGCATCCGTGCTTCGCGGCGCCGCGGGCTTGCGATCTATATTCAACCAAGCGTTGGTTGAACACGCCGGGCGCGAGATGCTTGCCGTCGTGCCAACGTTGGGTTATTTGCAGCCGATGGGCGGGTTTCTCAAGCGTTTTCACGCCCGCCGCGCGGCGGTTGGGGTTTCCATGCGTTTGATTTACTGTGATAACGAGGCAGGCAGGCGGCAGGCAGTGGAGCGCTTGCGGGTGAGGCTGACGCGCGTGCGCATCATTCCCCGGATGGACGACGCGTTGACTAGCCTCGTAATCTTCGGGGATAGCGTGGCCATACTCGTCTGGTCTGGTGGGGAGCCTTCAGGCATATTGATAGGCAGCGCGGATGTTGCGCGC
>JBBSWX010000043.1:0-3766 GCA_038046065.1 Microcaldota archaeon
ACTTGAACAACTTCAAGCCCGACACGCTAGTCAAAGCAAGCCCGTAACCCTCCAACTAGCCTTCCGGAAGACCGAACGCAAACGAAGAACTGCACCCTTGTTTTGGCTGAGTAATTAAGCTTCGGTGGCTTAACCAAAACGGCAGGGGTGCAGTCCACTGGCGTGTCGTCCGCCTCCGTTAGAGCCAAGTCCTCAAGTGCCCCGCATACTGCCTTAAACGGGTTCGCGCTGCGTTAAGGTAGCGGGATTAAATTTGCAGGCAGCACATAAATTCTCGGTGCAGCCATGCTAGAGAGCCACAAGTACGTGCCGTTTGTGAATGATGCCGAGTTCATAGATTGCGTACGCCATGTCTGCGAAGGCTATCCGCCAAATGACAAGCCTGTTGACGCGAACGAACTGATGCGCAATAACCTTGACCCGTTCAAAATGGTTTTTGACATAATCAACGGCAGAATTACGCTGGATGCCTGGCTGCAAAACGAAGCCATACGCCAAAGGGACAAGACACTGAACAATAGGATAGGCGAGTTCCACCAAATGCTTCTTGGCAAGGTCAACGGCTGGGAAGATTTGGGGATAGGTAACGCGTCGAAGGTAGACCTCCGCAAGAGGGACAGTACGGTATTCATAGAACTGAAGAACAAGTTCAATACTGTCAATTCCGACTCCCTTGCCAGCGTGAGACGCAAACTTAAAGCGGCAGTCTCACGGAACCCGAAGGCACGGGCATATTGGGCGTACATCCTGCCCCAAAACCAGAAGTCTGAAGACCGGGAATGGGATTACAAGGGCGACAATGACCCCCGAATACGCATACTTACCGGCCGGAAAGTATACCAACTTGTGACTGGTAATCCCACGGCTCTTGAGTTGACCTGGAAGGCGCTTCCGATGGCAATCTCGGACGTTCTAGAAGCGGACTATTGCCTTAGCTCGGCAGAATCCAAAAGGCTGTTGGAATTCTTCGAGACGGCTATACGCGCGCCGCAATAGGTTCTACGATGCTGCGCTGCTTATTTTTACCATCTAACGCCGCAACTACCTGAAGCCCTACCGCTTTTGCAAGCCTTACTGGCACGGCGTTGCCTATCTGCATATACTGTGCGCCTACGCCGCCAGAGAACTGCCATTCGTCGGGAAATGTCTGTATACGCGCGTATTCGCGTATTGTGAATGGCCGCGTCTCCTCAGGATGGATGCGGTCAGTTTGCTTCTGTGACGGTGAAGTCGTCAGCGTGAGGCACGGCTCATCCCACGCAATCCTACGCGCCATTCCACGCTTCCCGCCTCCGGAATAGAAGCTCTTCCCAAGGTACTCCTTCTGGAGTTCAATCGGGAGGTCTATCCAAGAGCCGCCGGGAGGCACGAGCTTTAAGACTTCAGTCCTATGTTCCGAATAGGTTGCGCCAGGCGATAGCGGTACGTCCTTCAATGCTTCCCTTAACGTGACTATGCGCTTTTGGGGCTCGGGGTACTCGAAATAGATTCCGGGTAACATCCCGACGATAATTACACGCTTGCGCTTCTGCGGTACGCCATACTCTACTGCGTTTAGGACTTTCCATTGGACGCGGTAGCCGAATGACTCCATTATGGCGACCATGGCCTTGAATGTACGGCCTTCATCATGCCGCACTAGGCCTTCCACGTTCTCGCCTACGAAAATCTTTGGCCGCACTTCCTTTACGCACCTAGCAAACTCAAAGAAAAGCGTGCCACGCGTGTCTTCAAACCCAAGCTTCTTCCCGGCGTGACTGAAGGCCTGACAGGGGAAACCACCAGTCACTACGTCAACCTTACCGGCATACGGCGCCCAGTCCACGTTTGCAACGCTGTCGCAAACTACATTCCACTGCGGCCGGTTTTTCCTAAGGGTTGCACAGGCGTGTTTGTCTATATCGACAAGCAGCACCGTATCCAAACCCGCCTCCTCAAGGCCGAGGGCTAGGCCGCCTGCACCGGCGAACAGTTCTATAACCGTATGCCCCGCTTGCATCTTGCGTCTCTTCACTGAACCAGCCAATATAAACCCGAGCAGAGTAGCTTGCCGGAAGTATAACCCCGCTGCAAGATTTATTCCCAGAGGTCGGCATCCCCGCGGCATTACTCGAACAATAAGCTTTAAATACTAATAATGAGTCATGATTGTGTCGTGACAGATTCGCGATTGTGTCGCAACCGGTCGCGGCGTGAACAAGTAGGCAACAGGAGTTTTTAACGGTGACGGTGCCGGTAATGGCCGAAGAATTCGAACAGGTTTCGCAAGAATTTCGCGAGTTCGACGCGAAAATGCGCGACCCGCTCGTCGTCGGCGCGCTGCTGCACAAGCTGGCGGAAGAACGCCAGTCAACCAACCTCCTGTTCAAAAACCTGCTGGAAAAGCTAGAGTCGCTCGAAGCGAAAGTCGCTTCGCTCGAAGGAAAGCTCGTCAAGACGCCTGAAGTGAATGAAGCAAGCCTTTCGGAAACTGACGAGAAGATAATCGCGTTCGTGAAAGCACGCGGGAAGGCGTGCGCCGAAGAGCTGCAGAAAAAGTTTGGCTACAAAGGCCGCAACGCGGCTTCAAGCCGCCTCAACGCGCTCTTCAAGCAAAACCTTCTCGCAAAGACGTACGCCGGAAAGACGGTGTACTTCAAGATGAAGCAATGAACAGGTGAACGCAAAAAAAAAGTAAATCACGCGTAAGGGCCTTGAATTTCGCCAACTCGACTATGAGTCTTGGTTTGCGATGAACTTGCCGGAAATCCCCCCCACCCTTCCTGCAAGAGAGCTTGTTTCAAGGCCCCAGTTCAACCCACAGTGGGAGGCGCCTCGCGCGCCTCCCCTCTCTTTCTCTCGAAAGTTATTAACGAGCGGAACGCTCAGTTCAACCCGCCACGCGCAGCAACGCGTACGTCGCGGTGTAAGCAGCAGCCATTCCTTGCACCGTGCCGTTAAGCACGGCGGGGGTTTCGCGCACGGGGTAGGCGAAGTAGTAAGCAACGTTGCGGCTTAGCGGCACTGCGTTCACGATGGCGGGGAAAGATGCGCCCGTGGGAGTGCCTTCAACAGCCATTGCAACGACTTGGCCTTTCGGGAGGATGCGCGTGACGTTAACGCCGTTCAACGGCATCTTCACTTGCCTACCGCCCGACAAGCGCAGCTCGCCAGTAAAGTTCACTTCCCCAAGCAACGCCGCGTCATTGCCGGGAGAGTCGACCGCCGCCGGCACGATGCCATCGAGGATGGGCGCGAAGCCCAACGCCGAAACGTCCGCCTTCATGCGCGTGGCCGCGGTCTTCTCGACAACGAGACCCGCCCCTCTCGCAACTTGCTTTTGCAACGCTACTCGCGCGCCGTACTCGAGAAAATCGCCTTCGGGAGAACTGAAAAGCACGAAAACACCGCAGTTGGAAAACTCTTCGGGAGGCGCGTCAGGCGCGAGAAGCCGGTTGTTGAGCGCCACGGGTTTGCCTAGCACGCTCACGCCGCCGAAAAACCCTTCCGCAAGAGTCCCGCCGTGAAGGCACACGTCAACACTATCGGGAACGAGCTGTTGGAAGGAAGAGCCGTTCACGTTCGCAAGCTCACCCGCAAGGCTGCCGGCCAGTTCCTTCGCAACGCCGCTGGCATTACCCGCAAGCGCAGAGGCGTTCACGGAAAGCGAGGCGTTCAACGCGCCGGAATTCAACCCTGCCGAGAAAGCATCTTGCTGCAAGCAACCTGCCAGCAAGAGGGAGAACGCGAACGAGAGAGAAAACGCGAGAACGAAAGCAAGCTTCAA
>JBBSWX010000044.1:0-11586 GCA_038046065.1 Microcaldota archaeon
TTGCCAGGAACAATCCGGAAAAGGCGCGCAGGATAATGCGCGCGCTCGATAAGGCGGTGAGCTTCATTAATGGCAACAATACTGAAGCCCGCAGCATTATGGCGAACGCGCTGAATATTAGCGACGACGGGATAGCCCGCACAACTCCACTTGACGAGTATGTTCCCATCGGGGAGTTGAAGCGCTCTGACGTTGAGCGCGTAGAGCAAGCCCTGCTTGGCGCCGGCGCCCTGCCGCGCGCGGTTAACGTAACGACGCTGCTCGAATTGATCGGCAAGGGCTAGGCACAAGCATCTGCCATAATGCCTGCAGAAAGTAGAAGCACCAAGGGGACGAACTTGCCGGGTTGCTTGAGCCGCGGCAAGAAGTGCCAAGCAGGAAGGGGGCTCAAATGAACGTTATCTCGTCCACGCCGCCCTTCGGGGTTTTGGAGGCGGCGGGTTTGACGTTGCGGCCGAGCACGTAAGGCGACTTGATGCCCGTAAAGATGGCGATGGCCTCAATGCGGCCTTCCATGGCCGGGTCGATGCGCGCCCCCCAAATGACGGTGGCGTGCGGGTCGACCTTCTCCGTCAACGCTTCGCCAATCTGGTTGCACTCGCCCAGCGTCATGTCAGGCCCGCCCGTGACGTGAAGCAGCACGCCCGTAGCACCGGTGTAGTCAACGTCGAGAAGCGCGTGGCTCAACGTGTTGTGAACCACTTCCTGCGCGCGGTTCGTGCCTTTCGCTTCGCCCACCGCGATCATCGACACGCCGCCGTTGCTCATCACGGCGCGCACGTCCGCAAAATCGAGGTTCACGAGGCTCGGCGTGGTAATCGTCTCGGTAATGCCGCGCACTGCGCGCGCAATGACCTCGTCAGCAACGTTGAACGCCTGGTCGATGGGAAGGTTGGGCACTATCTCCACGAGGCGGTTGTTGTCAATCACTATTATCGTGTCCGCCTCGGCCTTCAACGCCTCGAGGCCTGCGTCTGCCTTGTCAAGCCGCGCGCGCTCGAGCGCGAAGGGGTACGTGACGATGGCGATAACTATGCTGCCAAGCTTCTTGCCAATCTGCGCTAAGATGGGCGCGGCGCCCGTGCCAGTCCCGCCGCCCATGCCCGCGGTGAGAAACATCAAGTCAGTGCCGTCCAGCATCTTCTCGAGCGCGTCGCGAGAAACGTCCGCAGCCTTCGCGCCAATCTCGGGGTAACCGCCCGAACCAAGCCCGCGCGTGATGCTCGCGCCGATGAGAACCTTCTTCGCCGCCTCGCTGATTATCGACAAGTGCATGCGATCGGTGTTCACCGCGATGAGGTCGGCGCCCTTGATGCCCGCGCGCGCCAGGCGGTTGATGCTGTTGCAACCCGCGCCGCCAACGCCCACCACGACTATGCGCGGCGTCTCGAAACCGTCGTCATCCTTCTTCTTGCCGCTGCCGCTGTTCGACCTGAGCGCCTCGTTCACGAAACTCTCCATTGCAAACCGCCTCCCCCATTAAAGCGAAAAGCCCGTTCACCGGGCAATGTAATGTCCCCCGATACGAATAAAAAACGTTTGTTGAGCACTCCCCCCGAAAACGTTCCAGCCGGCTGCCACGCTCTAAGCAAGCCTCAAGGCAAACGGCCGTCACAAGGGGGTGAAGTCCACGGTCTCGAAGTAGTCTTCAACCGTCTCCGCCCGGCGGATTTGCCGCACGCTGCCGTCAGGCCGCAACAGCAACTCGGCCGACCGCAGCTTGCCGTTGTAATTGAAGCCCATCGCGTGGCCGTGCGCGCCCGCGTCGTGAATAGCCACGAGGTCTCCCGGCACCATTTCCGGCAACGGGCGTTGGATGGCGAACTTGTCGTTGTTCTCGCACAGCGAGCCGGTCACGTCGTACACGCGGTCTGCCGGCATGCGTTCCTTGCCCAGCACGGTAATGTGGTGGTACGCGCCGTACAACGCCGGCCGCATCAAGTTAGCCATGCACGCATCCAGCCCCACGTACTCGCGGTAAATGTGCTTCAAGTGCAGCACGCGCGACACGAGGTAGCCGAACGGCCCGGTAACCATCCTGCCGTTCTCCATGAGTATCTTCAACGGCGGGAAGCCCGCGCCCGTAACCTTCTCTTCGTACTGCTGGCGGATGCCTTGCGACACCACGCCCAAGTCAACCGCCGCCTGCTCAAGCCGGTAAGGTATCCCAATCCCCCCGCCGAGGTTGATGAACTCGAAAGTGATGCCCACCTTGCGCGAAACCTCGGCAGCCAAGTCGAACATCATCGCCGCCGTGTCAATGAAATACTGGGGATTCAACTCGTTCGACGCGACCATCGTGTGCATCCCGAACCGCTTCACGCCCTTGCCCTTCATGATGCGGAAAGCCTCCACCATCTGGTCATGCGTCAAGCCGTACTTCGCCTCCTCGGGCTTGCCGATGATGGCGTTGCCCCCCCGCAACGGCCCCGGGTTGTAGCGAAAGCACGCCACTTCCGGAAGCCCCCCGGCCTCGTCAAGACACGGAATGTGCGTAATGTCGTCAAGGTTGATGAGCGCGCCCAGCTCGGCCGCCTTGCAGTACTCTTCGGCAGGCGTGTCGTTAGACGAAAACATTATTTCCTCGCCGCGCATCCCCACGCGCTCGGCAAGCACCAGTTCGCACAAGGAACTCGCGTCAATGCCCATGCCTTCCTCGCGCAGTATGCGCATCACGTGAGGGTTGGGGCACGATTTTATCGCGAAGTAATTCCTGAAGCCCTCGTTCCACGCGAAAGCCTTCTTCAACCGCCGGGCGTTCTCGCGCATCGCCTTCTCGTCGTAAATGTGGAACGGCGTGGGGTACTCCACGGCGATGGCCTCCGCCTGTGCCTTCGAAAAGGGAACTTTCTTTGCAACCATTCCAACCAACCTCTCAATCCAACAAACCCCAACTGCAACCGCCAAATGCCTCGATGCTAGAGCTTCAAGTTTTTCAAAGCTTCAAGTTTTCCCTGATGCTCGCGACGGCAGCCTGCACGTTCTCGCGCCTGCCGAACGCGCTGAACCGCACGAACCCCTCGCCGCACGGCCCGAAGCCCGCTCCCGGCGTGCACACGACGCGGCACTCGTTGAGAAGCTTGTCGAAAAACTCCCACGAGCCCACTCCCGGCGTCTTCACCCACGCGAAAGGCGCGTTAACCCCGCCGTACGCCTTAAAGCCCAGCGAAGACAAGCCCTCGCGAATGACGCGCGCGTTCTCCATATAGTATTCAATAGTCTTGCCACACTCCTCCCGACCTTCCGGCGATAACGCTGCCAAACCGCCAGCCTGCGCCACGTTGCTCGCGCCGTTAAACATCGTGCACTGCCGGCGGTTCCACAAGGCATTCAACCCACCGTCGCCGCAACCGTCCCCCTTCAGCGCCTTGGGCACCACGCTCCAACCCAACCGCACGCCCGTAAAACCCGCGAACTTCGAAAAGCTGCTTAACTCTATCGCACACTCGGCAGCACCCGGAATTTCGTAGATGCTGCGCGGCAACGAGCTGTCGGTGATGAAAAACGAGTAAGCCGCATCAAAGATTATCACCGCGCCGTTCGCACGCGCGTACTCCACGAACTCCGCCAACTGCTCGCGCGTGGCCACCGCGCCCGTGGGGTTGTTGGGACTGCACAAGTAAATCAAGTCCACCTTGCCACTCGGCGGAGAGGGAACGAAACCATTCTCCTCCGTGCAAGGCAAGTAGACGAGGCCTTCATACCGGCCGTCCTTGAAACTCGCCGTGCGGCCGGCAATGACGTTGCTGTCCACGTACACGGGGTAAGCCGGGTCTTGCACCGCAACTACGCTATCCGACGCAAAGATTGACGCGATGTTGGCCGAGTCGCACTTCGCGCCGTCGGAAACGAAAACCTCGCCCCCCTCCACCGTCACGCCGCGCTCGCCGTACCACGCCGCGATTGCCGCGCGCAACGCCGCGTTGCCTTGCTCGTCCCCGTACCCCGAGTAAGTGTCCTCGCGCGAAAGCCCGTCCACCGCAGCGTGCATAGCCTTTACGATGCTGGGCTCTAGCGGCTGCGTCGTGTCCCCCACCCCAAGGCGCATTACTTTCACGCCGGGATTGCCGGTGGTAAAGGCCTTCACGCGCCGGCCTATCTCCGGAAAGAGATAACCTGCCGCGAGCTTGCCGTAATTAGGATTACACTTGACCAAACCAAACCACCTGAATGAAGAGAGCGCCGGAAACTTATTTTAATGCGCAAGAATCACTGCGAAAAACGCAGCTTGAAAGTTCAAGAATGCGTTTTATGCAACTCGCAATATTCGCTTCCTTCAGCCTACCGTTTCTTAAACAACTGCGGCCATAGTTCTCTTGCGGTAGGATAGCCGGGGAGCTAGGGGTTCCCTGCACAGGCCAAATCCCCTTTAGGGCCGGGCGAAAAACCTGCGCGGGCTCCGTGCTAAGCCGGACGGCGGCAACGTCGTGGACGCTTTGCCCCGCATTACCTTTCCGCGGGCGAAACTGGCCAGGCCGGAAGGAGCAACCATAAGTTCGTTGAAGGGTGCTTGCGGGATTCAAGGCCGAGAAACGGGTCGTTCGAAAGGCGAAAACCGGCAGTTCAAGCAGGCCGTCCGCCGCACTCTCACTATTGCGTTGAAGCACCTGGCGAATCAACGCCCGCACCATCTACTGCCGCAAGCACACGACTAGCATTCAAGAGTTCCTCTGCAACCGCACGCTGAACCCCGTCGAAATAACTTGCCGAAGACGCGTCGAGAGCCTGCGCACGGCATTCCATAGCAGTGTTGAACGCGCGCACGAACCGCACTATGTCATTAAGGCGCGCGTGGCGCTGGATGCAGTCATCATAACCAAACTCTTTTTGTATATGCGTTACTATCGCGCGGCTAACCGCCTCCGCGGTTTCAACCCAACGCGCGTCATCTCCGCCCGCCGCCCAATATTTCTTGAGCGCGAACCAGCCCGAAGCCCCGAGGCCGAGATAATACGGACAAGGCAAAACTTGCCCGTGAATGGAATGTATCACCACGCCCCAATGCTTTTGGCGCGGGTTCGTGATGAAACAACACCCGGCGCCGCCGTCCGCGCTTTGCCCGCCGGGATTGTCGGACTCTTCCGCGGCGAGCGCCCGCAGCCTAGCGAAATCCTCCGCTGAAGGCGCTATCGCATGCCGGTTGAGCACCGCGTTGCCGGCCATGCCGGGCGACGTCACGAGTAAAAAACAATCCATCTCTCGCGCCTTGCCCTTCATGCGTTCCAGCTGATCCAAGTTATCGTTCGTCACCACAATATGCAACGCAAATTGGTACACTTTTCGCTTGATGCCCCCAGCATCCGTCTCTTCACGCTTGGTTCTCGTGTTGAACTCGCGCCACGCCCGCGAGTTGTCCACAACCATCGTCCACAAGGCCTCACGGGAGGGGCTCAAGCCGTGCATTCTAACGTAAGAATCGCGGTCTGCACCGTGCATGCTGACTATAAATGACACGCAAGGATTCAGGCCATGCAACAACCCTATCATCTTTTCATCGAGAAGCGTGCCATTAGTGAAAAGTATCAGGTACAAACCTAGTTCTCCAGACGCTTTTGCCGCCGCCACCGTGGTTTCAAGGTTAGCGCCGAACAGCGGCTCGCCATCGCTCATTATAACTACAGCCTTAACCCCCCGTTTTTTCAGGCTTGCGAACAACCGCATTATCTCGCTAGCAGTCATCACATCGCCCGGCTTGAAAGACGGGTAACTCGCAGTGGCCATCCAGCACATCTCGCAATTCTCGTTGCACGAAGGGCCTATGTTGAAGGAAAGTGTTGACAAGCCCCGCGCTTCGTGGAACAACGAGAGGTGCCGCGGGCTGCCTAAGATGACTTTGTTTCGCGCCAGTGACGACCCGCGCAGCTGTAGCATTCATTCACCCATTATCATCTTGGAAACGCGGTAACATAATACTTCCCCAAAAATTTTTTGTCAAAAACGCGGTGTTTAAAAAGCATTATGCGCTAAAGCCTGATTATGACACTAACGCTTGATGCGAAAGACCGGCGGTTGATTTACGAGCTTGACCGAAACGCACGCGCGTCGTTCACGGAACTCGCGCGGCTTGCCGGCGTTTCAAAGCAAGTGGCGCGCTACCGCTTGAACCGCTTGGAGCGCTTGGGCGCTATCGGGGCGTATTTTGCAATAATAGACATTTCGCGCTTGGGGTTCACCATCCGCAAGTCTTTCATAAAGCTCCATGGCGCTAGCGAGGAACAGGAAGCGGCGCTAGTCGCGTGGCTCAAGCGCAACCCGAACGTTGTTTGGCTCGTTTCTTGCGACGGCCAGTTCGACATCGCGTTCGGCATGTGGGCCGCCAACATAGACGAATACTCTGCACAACTTACCGAGGTGGACCGCCGCTTCGGCCACTTGTTCCTGCAGAACCAGATAGCGCCCATCGTGCGCGGCCAGTATTTTTGTCGGGACTACCTCCTCGGCAAGGAAGCTGGCACTGAACAAGACTTGACTATAGGCGCAATTCCCAAAGAATCGGGCGTTGACGAGGCAGACTGGAAGATTCTTGAATGCCTGGGCGCAAACGCGCGCACTCCACTCTCCGAAATGGCGGCTCGCGCAGGCATTTCTCCTGACGCTACTGGCAAGCGGCTGCGGCGTTTGGAACGCACGCGGGTAATACAAAACTACATTCTCGTATTGAACAACTCGGTTCTCGGCCAACTGCACTACAAAGTTTTCGTAAAGCTGCGCAGCGTCACCAACAACAAGTACCGCTCGCTAGTAGAGTTTTGCCGCCTGCACCCGAACATTTTCTACATCGTAAAAACGTTTGGCGTGTGGGACTTCGAGATAGATCTGGAAGTGCGCGACGCCCAACAATTCCGCAGCGTCATGCGCGAGCTGAAAAAGAGCTTTTCCAGCATAATCAGCGACTATTCGTACATCACGGTGTACGATATCCACAAGTACAACTTTTGCCCCGGCAGGAGGCGCGCGTTGCAGTAACTTCAGCGGCCAAGCTTGCGCAACACCACCAGCGTGCCGGTGCCGCCGGGTGCAACCGCTGCGTGCCACTTTCCGCCAGCTAGAGTTACAACCCCCTTTCCAGAACCTTCACGCAACCCTGCCAAACACGCCAGAAACTCCCAGTTGCTGAAGCAATCCATAACCACGCAACCATTAGGCTTGAGCTTGCGCCGCACGACCGTAAGCAAACGTCCTTCATCCCCAGAGTTCAAGAACCCCGAGTAAGCGAAGTGGTGCAACACCACGGCGTGCTGCGAGTTGTTCGCCACGCCCTTCAAGTCGAACGCATCCCCCTGCCACACGCCGCGGATGCCTGAAGAGCGTGCGAGCTGCACGTAAAGCGCCTGAATGTCAACGCCCGACGCCTTCGCGCCACGCTCGTTGAGAAAATGCACGAGCCTCCCGTCGCGGCACGCAACGTGCAGCACGCTCTTCCCGCGAACCAACCCGCGCTTGCGCAACGCCTCGACGACCGCAGAATAATACGGTAACGACCAACCCAAATCCCCGCGCTGGTACACGCTCAACCCCGACTGGCCCGCAGCCACCTTAGCACGAAGGCGCGCCAACTCGGGAGACTTGCGCTCGAACGCCCCTAGCTCTCTAATGGAGAAAACCTTCGGCAGGCGCGCGCTGCGCCTCTCCGCAACGGAAGAACCCTTGAAAGCCGCCAGCCGCCTTGAAACGCGTTTCACAACAAAGATGAAAACTCGCGAGTTAAAAAAACCGCGCGCCCACGCCGGAAGGCCTTTGCCGCCGGCAGGCACCACGCTTTTTATTTGATGGGCGTGAAAGGCTTTGTAATGAAAGCAAGCGTAGTGCTGCTCGTAATCGTCGCCGTAGCCGCCGGCCTGCTGCTGGGATACACTGCCGCGCCAGTAAAAAAACCTGCGGCAACCCCCACGCTCGCACCCTTGCCTCAAGAGTTCGACGAGCGCGAGCAAGCCTCCCTAGTGATACCCGCGGTGGATACGACGGGGCAAGGAAGGCTCGCGGAAGTGGTCGTGGAACTCGAAAAGGGGACGGGAAAGATTTTCGTGGGCTTCAACGAAAACAACCCCGTGTTGAACGACGAGACGCAAGAGTCGCTGAAAACCGCGGTGAGCGTGGCAAAGCGCTACGCGCTGCGCAACCCCGACAACTACGACTTGCACTATTCGATGAACTCGCACTCGAGCGAAGTGGGCGGCGGCAGCGCTGGCGCGGCTTTCACCATAGCCACGATGGCCGTGCTGCAAGGGCGAAAACTGCGGAACGACACGGCTGTGACGGGCACGGTGCTGCCCGACGGCAGCATCGGCCGCGTCGGCGGAGTGCTGGAAAAAGCGCGCGCAGTTAAAGCCGCCGGCTTCAAGCGCCTCGTCGTGCCGCTGGGCGAGGCGTGGATAACTGAAATGCGGGAAAAGTGCGAGGAGCGCACCACGCCCAACTCGGCCTTCCGCCAGTGCACCAGCGCGCCAATCAACGTGAGCGTGGCTCAACAAGCTGGAATTGAAGTGATCGAAGCAAGCAGAGTGCTGGACGCTTTCGAACTCACGGCAAGGTAAGCGAAACGAATTCTAGGAAACGAGAGCGCGAGGCGGAATGGGTTCGAACTCTTGCAAGGCTAGTACTTTGCGGGTATCGCAAGCGTCCGCTTGAATCGCCTCATGAACCTTTGCAGAATCTGTTCTCGAGTCATTCAAATGCCCTCTTGACTGAATCAACTCGAACGTGAGGAATGCGGCTTTTTCAACAATGCGCGATTTTCCGTTCTTCTTTCCACCTATTGCCTTCACCCGCTCCAAAAGATAGTGCAAATTAGCCTCGTCAACTGCGCCGCGATAACCGCCGAACCTCGTAATGAGTTTTGCATTGGCTCGCTTGGCTGGAGGGGATTCGAACCCCCGCGAGCTTAAAGCGCAACCGCGTGCTTCAACGCGTCCTTTATTACGAACGACTCTTTCGAGACGCGCGCGAACTCTTCAGGCGTGTAGCAAAGCAAATCTGCGGCTAGTGCAGTATCCGTGTTTCGCCATATTACGCCGGCACGGTTTATGAACCGCGTCTCACCGAATGATTTGCTTACAACTATCAAGTCGAAATCCGAATCTGCGTTGAAATCGCCCCTAGCGCGGCTGCCGAATAGCAGTATTCTCGCGTCTGCAAAAAGCCGCTTGATTTCGCCGACAAACAGCTTCAGTTTTTCATCCATGCGCATATCATCCCTAATGCGTTTCTTGCGTCGGCAAGCCTTTTCTCGAATTCTTGCGCGTCGTATATCTCTAATGGCGGCCTGCCCGCCGCATCGCCATACCGGGCTATAACATAGTCCGAATCAATGTCCTTAACAGATTCCTTAAGCTTGTCGAGGACGCCGGCTTTTTCGGCGAGTTCTATCAACGAATGGGTTTTCGGGAACGAGTTCTTTTTGTGGATCAACAGTGCCTTCAACGCCTTTTCCACAGCTTGCTGGCAATGGAAGCACGCACGGGCATAAACGCCCTTCTCGGCGACTGCAACCGCGGCAACCAAGTCCGCTTCCGCCTCTGTAAGCCATTCCTTGGCGGTAATCATGTTATACCCTGTGCGTTCCAGCTATAAAAGCGAGTAGCGTGGGAGGGGAAACTCGAACCCAATCGGCTAAAGCGCGACTGCGTGCTTCAACGCGTCTTTTATTATAAACGATTCTTTCGACACGCGCGCGAACTCTTCCGGCGTGTAGCACAAGAGGTCTGCGGCTATGACTACCCACGAGTTCCTCCAAATCACTCCCGCACGGTTGACGAACGGAGTTCGGCCGAACTTTTTGCTTATTATTATCAAGTCATAATCCGAATCTTTCCGCGCCATTCCCCGCGCGCGGCTGCCGAAAAGCATTATCCGCGCGCCTTTGTACAACTTGCGGATGTCTGCGACGAGCGCAGTTAACTTTTCGTCCATTCTTCCACCAGTTCAAGCGTTTTTGTTGCAGCTGCGAAGCGCGATTTGAACTTTCTTTCGTCGTAAAGCTTGGATGGCGGCGTTCCAGCCGCGTCGAAATACCTCGTCGCAGTGTAGTCCGCGTCCAAGTCCGAGATGAGGTCACGAGTCTCGACGATGACCCCCGCCTTCTCTGCCAGTTCCCGAAGCGAATGAGTCTTTTCCAGCCGGCCTTTCTTCAAGAGCATAAGCGCTTTCAAAGCCTTTTCTACCGCCTGCTGGCAGTTGAAGCACGCGTGCGAATAGAACCCCGCCTGCGCGTCGTTCTGCGCGGCCGCCAAGTCACGCTTTGCAACTTCAAGCCACTCCGCCCAACTTGCCATGCTAAACGATAGGCTGTAGTGGAATAAAAGCGAGTAGCGTGGGAGGGGGGATTCGAACCCTGAAGCTAATACTTGGCTAATATAGCAAGCGTCCGCTTGAACCGCCGCATGAAACGTTGCAGAATCTTTTCTCGAGTCATTCAAACGCCCTTCTTAACGACATTAGTTTCCAGCCACTGCTTAATCTGCCTTTCTTTAATCTGGCCGCTAGCCACAGCCAATGCAAACCCGGTCAACTCTTCAGGACTCGCTTCCAGCGAATAGCCGTTGAGCTCAAGGAAAGCGTCGGTTACGGCCAACCCGGTTCTCTTGTTGCCGTCGGTAAATGCATGCGCACGATGGATTAACTCGAATAACAGGAAGGTAGCTTTTTCAACAATACGCCGTTTTCCCGCTTTTTCTCCGCCAACGGTCTTCACGCGCTCAAGAACATGAAGTAAGTTAGCATCGTTAACCGCGCCTCGAGAACCGCCGAATCTTGCGACGAGTTCTGCATTGGCACGCTTGGCAAAATCAGCGTCAACATACTGCATAATAACTAAACGCGCCGACGGAATAAAAGCAAGAGCGTGGGAGGGGGGATTCGAACCCCCGCGAGCTGTAAAGCTCAACGGCTTACCGCAACCCCAAACGGGGTTTAGCAGGCCGCCGCAATGGCCACTATGCGACTCCCACAACCTTTTCTGCGCGGCCTCGCCTACCGCGCGAGTCCGCTTGAAAAGCTTGGCCAAAATCTGCGTTAAGCATAGCTATTAGCTTTTTCCGCGAACGCACGCTAAACGCAATCTCCGCGTTTCCGCGCGCGCCTTATTACTAATTGGCGGTAACTGGTTTAAGAAACCGTTAGCTCTCGCAAGTCCCAAGCGCGGCAAACGCATAAATTCAGGCGGGAGGAATAACATGCTATGCGAAAGCTGCGCGGCAAAGTGTTGGCAACAGCGGCGGCGTTGCTTGCCACCCGCCCGGCGGCTGCCGCCGAAAAGTTTCTATACCCATTCACCGCCCGGCCTGAGAACGTCGAGGTGATAGAACTCGCGCCGGGGCAAACGATTGAACAACTGGCGAAAAGCGGGAGGTTCACGTGGATAGTCAACGGCCCGTACTTCGCACAGTCCACTAGAACCGCCATCGGCCGCAACGTGGCGAACGGCCAGCCTGCCAAAAGCACGCCAGTGAAAACCAGCCGGTCGGTCATAGGAATACTTGAAGATGAATGCGGCCGCACGGTTTTCATCGACTGTTTGAAGGGCTGCAACGCGCCCGCAACAAGCCGCACGGATTGGAGCAAACTAGTGCACTCCGTGCAAGGCGGCCC
>JBBSWX010000045.1:0-10029 GCA_038046065.1 Microcaldota archaeon
CGAGAATATATTTCTTGCCGCGGCGCTTCAACAAACGGGCTTGAGCGTTTCCAGCAGCCACTCTGCCGCCACGGTGGCGTAGCTTCCCGGCGGGAGGGCGAAACGCAGCGTGACGCCGCCGTCCGCCTCTTCGCACGAAAATCCTTTCAAAGGCGCGCACGCCGCCCGCAACGTGCCTTTGCTCGAGAGTTCCGGAAAGCTCTTCAAGTTGAATGCCGAGAGTTGCAGGCCCTCCCTTTCGATGAATCGCTCTTCCCATTGCGATGGTTTGCTTTCACTGCCGAACACGCTCGCTAGCAGGAACTCCCCTGCTTCTGCGGGGTGTTCTTCGTCAGGAAAGCCCAACGCGTTTTCGCCGCAGCACGCGGGGTAGGTTTCCCTAGAGAACAGCAATCCTGCTTCCTCGCGTGCTTTCAAGGTTTTGTTGAACAACTGCGATTGATGGGCGTGCACCAACATGAGCTGCATCTGCCGAGGCAGCGTGCGCAGCGCGCCTGCCCAGTCGCCGGGGTTTCGCGCGAGTTTTTCCAACATCGCGCGTTCGGGCTTCAAGTGGCGCGGGAAGTAGCCCAACGCGGCAGTGAAGTTTTTCTCCGTTGCGAGCTTTTGCCTTGCGGCCGTAGATTCTTCCCGTTCTTTTGGCGAGGTGAAGCTCAAGTAGTTCATTACCGCGCCTTCCGCATTGTTTTCCACCAGCAGTTTTCCCGCTAAGTGCGTATTCTCCCGCAGCGAACCGAACCGTTGGCTGCCGTAGTAGTTGGGGAATTGAAAGTTGTTTTCTGCGGCTTTGCGGTTTATCGCTTGCGCGTCTGGCGTTACGCTGCAGTTCTCTGCAGTGAGCGCCATTGAAAACTTGTTTCCCCCCAAGGCGCCTAGCTTGACTTTTTCAGTTGCCTTCCACGCGCCTAGCACTGCGACGTCCGGCAGTTGCACGCCGAGTATCCTTTCTGGCGGGATGGCGAAGGCGCTGCACAACTGCGTTGTCACGGCGTTGCGGTCTTTCGTTCCCGCCGAGTCGAAGCGCGAGGGCTTCACCCCGAGCTTTCGCGCGATTGCGGCGAGGGCGTCGCGCGTGTTCCACAGGCGCTTTTGCAGGGCGAAGTGCGTGAAGTAATCGCGCTCGAGCGCCTGGTGCGGGGGCAGGCCGAAGTTTACCGGCTTGTCCTTCTCGAGTATGGTTCCGTTTGCGGTGATTTCCTCTACGGTGAACTCTTCAGGCTTTAAGTTTAACGGCAAGTCGAGCAAACTCCGCGTTTTCTTCGTTACAGTAGAAAGAGCAATAGTGCCACGACGATGAATATCGCGATGGCGAAGGCGGTTGACACGTACGCCAGCGCTGCGAGGCCGATGGGCGCGAGCACGGCGATGTTGGCGTACTGCGGCGCGTTGGCGCCGACGTGCATTCCCACGATTACGCCTATCGTGTAAATGATGAACATGAACGCCGTGAACTTGCGTAATGACGCGGCGAGGTTCTTTATGACGGTCTTGCCGATGTCTTCCAGCGTGCTCATGCAACTAGTTTCGCATAAACGGTTATAAAGCCCTTGCGGCGGGTGCGCGCCTACTCGCAAAACTCTTCGGCGTAATACTCTTCGAAACGCATTCCCGGCAGCCTCCACGCGCCCGGCGGAAGGCCCGCCTTCAGGCAGAGGTGCGCTAGAAACTTTTCTTTCTCCGGCAGTTCTTCCCACACTGCGGGAAGGAAAGTGGCGCGGCAGCCGCCTTTCGAAACTATCAAGCCAGTTTTACCGACAACAAGTTTTTGTAGCAAATCATCAGCGTTCTTGACCAATAGTGGCTTCGGCGCGGTGAGCACTGAAATGGAGATTCTCACGTTAGGCAGTTCGCCGCGCGAAAGCGGTGGGAAGCGCGGGTCGCCGAAAGCGGCGGCAACGGCATTCTCCGCAACGTCCACCGCAAGCGGGCGGTGCGCTTCGAGAGAACCAATGCAACCGCGCAACTCGCCGCCAATCTTCAGCGTGACGAAACACGCGCCTTCCTCCAGCAAACGGCCGGGAGCGCCAAGTTCGCCCAGCAGCCCTTTTCCCGCCTCAAGGAAATGCGTTATGGAATTGCGCGCTAGCGACAGCAAAAACTTTTTTTCATCCCGCGAAAGCCTTTCCACCGCATACACCTCCCGAACCAATCGCAACTCAATCTACGAAAGCGTAGCAGCCGTACCCCACCACGCGTGCCTTGCCGCCAGCCGTGTCCCCCGAGTTCTTGTAGCCGACGAAAACGCCTTTCCAGCCCATTTTCTGCGCAAGGTGCATCAAAACGAGGATTGGCGTTTTGCCGCAAGCGTCGCCCAGTTTCTCGAACTTTGCAATGTCAAGCGCAGGAACGCTCTCGTTAGCAAGCGCGTCCCTCCGCACTGCATCTTCGTAAGGCAGATAGTGGCTCAAGTCCGAGCTTGCAATAAAAACGGTTTCGCCGTTCGCTTCTTTCTCAAGAACTTTTGCGAGCTCGCCCGCGTCAACGTCCCCGCAAAGCAACGGGGTTATTTCAAACTTTTTCAAGACGCGTTGAAGGAATGGCAGTTGCACCTCGAGGCAGTGTTCAGGCAAATGCGCTTGGGGAATTACGCTCACCAAACCGCTTTTTACGCCTAGCCTTGCAACGGGAACAGTGCCGAGGGGCGTTTCCCAAAAGTCGAAACCGCATTCGCAAACGCCGTCAAACGCAGCGTAGTGCGAAGGCCCTAACAGCAAGGCGCGCTTGACGCGCGAAGCGTCTTTCGCCAGGAGCTTGAACCCCGCGCCGGCAACGCCGCCCGAATAGGCATAACCTGCGTGTGGCACGACCAAACCCCGCAGCCTTCCTTCGACCGCGACGCTGCGCGGACGCTCGAGAAAATCATCCGCCAACTCGCGCAACTCAGTGGCATCGCAGGGGTAGAAACTCCCGGCAACCGCCGCAGGCCTGATCACTGCCACACCCCCGCCACGGTGGCGTTGCAAAAACCGCACTTGCCGCCAACAACGTTGTTCCCTAGCACGCTAAAACCCTTCCGTTCGACCAAGAGTTTTCTGCAAGCAGGGCAGAAAGTGTTTTCGAAGTCATTACCCGGAATGTTGCCGCAATAGACAAACTTCAAGCCCGCCTGCAAGCCGAGCTCGCGCGCCTTCAAGAGGGTTTCAACAGGCGTGGGAGGCGCGTCGAGCAACTCGTAATCCGGGTGGAAGGCAGTAACGTGCCAAGGGATGCTTTCGTCTACTGAAGCGAGCCACTCCGCCGCCGCGCGCATCTCCTGCAGGCTATCGTTGCGGCCGGGCACTAGCAGCGTCGTAACCTCCGTCCAAAAACCTTTTTCGTGCGCGAAAGCAATAGAGTCCTTAACGCCCTCCAGCCCGTCGGGTGCCTTGCACAAGCGCGCGTAAAAACTTTCGTTAAACGCCTTCAAGTCAATGTTCACAGCGTCGATGAGCCCTTCAAGCGCGTTCCAACACTCGCGCGTTTCAAAACCATTCGTTACGAAAACGCCTTTCAACCCGCGTTTTCGCGCGAGCTTCATCACGTCCAGCGCGTACTCGGCAAAAATAGCGGGTTCGTTGTAAGTGAAGGCGATGGACTTGCAGCCCGTGGCAACGGCCTTTTCGACAACTGCCTCCGGGGAAAGCGATTCGCACTGCGCAACGAGCTTTTCGAAATGCTCCCTCCAGCGTTTCGCATCGCGCTTTCGCAAGAGTTGCGGCGATTGGCTCAAATCCCAGTTCTGGCAGAAACTGCAGGCGAAGTTGCAGCCGAAAGTGCCCAGCGAGAAAGTGGCAGAGCCCGGAATAAAGTGGAACAACGGCTTTTTTTCCACCGGGTCAACCCAAACGGCGGCGGGCTTGCCGTAAACCTGCAGTTTCAGCTTGCCCTTGTCGTTGCAGCGCACGCCGCAAAAACCAGCCTGTCCCTCTGCAATGCGGCAGCAGCGCCTGCACGCAAGGCATTCGACAACCCCGTTTTTAACGCGCGAAAGCAACGGCAACCCCATTTCCCCTCTCCCAAAGTTGTTGGTATTGGCTAAAGTTATTGTTTTGCATACGCGGGTGCTTGAAGCCACTGTTACTTGTACCGCAGGAACGCGCCTATGCCGCCGAACGTCGCGTGAAACTGGCTGCCTTCAGGAGAGTCGCGGGACACCATCTCGACGGGAATGCCTGCGTTTTCAGCGATTTCAATCAACTCTGCGGAGAGCTCGCGCGTGGCCTTGGGTTTCATCTTGCCGCCGCACTCGCACTCTTCCTCCATTTCCTGCCTGTCGCTCCTTTCGGCGCGCGTCTTGCCGCACTGGCCGCACTGCAGCTGGTGTTCGTACAGTTCGAGGCCTTCACTCACCAGCAGCGTCTTCGCTTGTCCGGTCTGCAGTGCGTTGCGCACTTGGCTCTCGCCGTACGTAGCCATTCCGCCTTTCACCACATCGCGCATGAAATCGTCCAACCGCTTTTTTTCTAGCACGGCTTCCTGCTCGGCGATTATGCCGCCGCTCTTTTCGATGACTTCGCGAATGCCGTACTCGTCCGTATACCCCGTGTCAACCGTGCCTAGTATCTCGATTTTGTGGTGTACCTTCGCGTCGCGCAGGAAGTCTTCCTTCGCCGGGCCCGGGCCGCCCACCACCACGCCTTTGAAGTTCTTGTACTCGAGTAACGCAGTCATCGCCTCTGCGATGCGCGTGTGAAAGAACTCGATGCCTTCCTCGCGCAGGCGGCCAAAACGTGCGGCACTTTGTCCGCCTTTGTGCGTTTTCGCGTGAGCCGTGCTGTGGATGTTTTTTATGATTTTCAGTTGCTTGCCCTGCAATACCGCGACGGTCGCTTCCTTGCCGTCCATCACCACCAGCCCGTAGGCGTCGGTGTTGGTGACGAGGTTTTCCAGCGGTTCGAGCACGAAAATGGATTCGCAGCGGTAGAACTGCACGGCTATTGGCACGGGCGGGACTATCGAGTAAAGCTCTATATCCGGCCGTCCTTCCACTTCCGAGACGTTGCCGCAGAATATCGCGATGCCCGTCGCGGGAGGCGCGCGAAAGCCTTTCAGGTAGTTGATTATCTTGTCGAGCGCCGCCAGCACGTTCTTGCGCGTGCTCGTGCTCTTGATGTTAGTCGCCTGGCCTGCTTCTTCGCGGAGCTTGCCGCTAACTTCGCTGACGGGGTAGCCGGGCGGCATGTACACGCTGATTAGTTCGGTGCCGCGGCCCCGGAATTTCTTGAGCGCCTCGAGTTGCTTCTTGAACTCGTAAAACTCTCGCGACTTCGAGGCGTCAACGTCTCCAGCCATACTTTGTTTTGGCGGCTAATGTTATTTAACCCCCGGCGGAATGAGCGCCTTCATCCGGCCAGCTGGCTTCCGGGCGTCACTTGCATCTCGAAGCGTGCGATGCGGCCTTCAAACTTTTGGAAGCCTATCGTCGCGTCGGCAGGCGATTGGCTCAACTGGCGCGAGACGCAGGCGGGTTCGCGGTCGCACTCGTAAATCGCGTACGCCAGCTGTTTCACATGAATGTACGCCAAGGCCGCGCCGTTGTAGGTTGAGAGTTTCTTGCCGTATGCATCAACCTTCGCCTTGAAGTCCGGCGTAACCGGCCTGAAGCCGAAGATGTAGCCGCCTTCGAGTTCCGGCGCGTACTGCCTGAACGCAGGGGAACTAGTAAAGTCGTCCAGCGTTGCGTACTTTATCGCAAGGCCGTTCTCGCGAATGGTCTTGAGCGCCGAGAGTGTTTCCGGCTCGAAGCCGCCGTGCACCACTGCGCCGGCGCCTGCCGCGCTAAGCTTGAGCATTTGCGTCCTCACTTCAGGCTCGCCAACGTTGTAAGGCTCGATTATCGCGTCGGGGTAGATTGCCTTCACGCCGTTTGCGCATCGCTCGCCGAATTCTATGTTGGGTTTCAGCACGCTTATCTTGGCTATGCCGTCTTGCTTGAAGCGTTCTGCCACTGCCTTGCAGCTTGCTTCATAATCGTAGTAGGTCTTGAATGCGAGGTTTGACGTGTTCACCACTGACACGGCCGCGCTGTCGAGCACGTACGGAATTCCCGCGTCTTTCACGGCGGCTGCTACCGGCACCGTGGCAGGGTTGAACTCGACGTAAAGCGCGTCAACGCCGTCCACGCTCACGAGCTTTCGCGCCGCAGTCACCGCTTCCTTCGGCTCGAGCTTGTAATCTTCAAACAATAGCTTCACGGGCTTTCCCTCTCCGGCAAGTTCTCGCTCCGCGATTTGCGCGCCTATTTGCGTGGATTCGCCCCAGTACGCCGCGGGGCCCGTCAAGTCGGTTATAATGCCTATCTTTACGGGCGCCGACCCTGCCGTCGCCGCGCCGGTCACTTGCGTAACTCCGGCTACTGCAATCCCCACTGCCACCAGCAGCACGATGACTACTGCCGCTTGCCAAGTTTGCACTGCCATTAAACCACCCACTACTGCTTGGGCGGTTTGCCGGAACTAATATAATTGCTACTAACTATTGTAGTAGTTATGGTTGAAATTCAGGCGTTGCTTGGCGAGTTGGGCTTGTCGCGCGAGGAGGCGGCGTGCTATTGGGCGTTGGTGGAGCTGCAGGAGGCGCGCACAGGCGGGCTTTGCGCAGAGTCGGGCGTGCCCAGCTCTCACGTCTACCGCGTGCTGGCGTCGTTGATGGCCCGGGGGCTCGTTTCTTGCCGGGTGCAGAACAACGTGCGTGTTTACTTTCCCGCTTCGGCAGGGGCGTTGCGCGAGCTTTTCCTCGAGCGCGAGCGGGCGGTGAAGCGCCAGGCGTCGCAGGTGGCCAAGCTGGTGGCGAGCGTCCGCCGCCGTCAGGTTGAACGCAAGCCTTACTCGGATTACAAGTATTTCGAGGGGCTTGCGGGCGTTAAGGCAATGTGGCACGAGATTAACGAGGGCTTGCCTACCGCAGGCAGCTCTGTCGTTGAGCGCGTTTACGCAGCGCGCAAGGAGGGTTACGCGCAGCTTCTCAAGTTTTATGACGAGCACCACCGCATTCGCAACAAGGCGGGCGTTCGTGCGCATATTCTGCTCCCGAAAGAAGGAAAGGCTGTTGCGGCGAAGCGGCGCAACCGTTTGACGCAAGTGCGTTTCGCTGCGTTGGGCAACGAGGCCGAGTGGGGCACGGTGAATGGCTGTCTTTACGTCCAGTATATTACTGGCGGCAAGCCGCGCGCCTTCCTCATCCGCGACGCTATTTTCGCCAACACGTTTTCCGAGGTTTTCGACCGGTTGTGGGAAGGGGTGCGAAAGGCTGAGGTTGTCGTTCGGTAGTTTTTTTAACGCGCGCGGGAAAGCAATGTGTTAACGCCGGGTTTGTAGCGTATGGAATATCTGGAGGTTGCGCGTTTCAAGAGCCCTTTGAAGGGCATCAACAACATCGACTGGAAGTCTGCGGAAAACCGGCGGGTACTCTTGCCGGCGGTTGCACGTAAGCTTCATTCTTCGCTTTCAGGCATAGTTAGTTCTAACGTCGGTGTTGAGTCGCTTTCCGTGGCGCCGGCTTCCGGTCGGAGCGGGCTCGCGTTGTACGTGAAGCGTACCGACGCGCCGTACTTGTGTCTTACGAAGTTCGGTGGCACGCATTTGAGGTTGTTAGTGCGCGGAGATAACATCGCAGTATTGCATCCTTGCACGAGGGCGGTGGAAGCGTATCTAGGCGTAAGTCGGCCTTTGGCGCGCGTGCTGTTTGCCAAGCCGTATTCGCTTGAGGGCAGCGCGTGGCTGCAGGCGCCTGAAGGCCAGCAAGTGTTGCTCGTGTTGCGCGAGTTTTTGCACCAGGAATTGACTCAACGGAAGCTTGTGCCCGCCTTGCATTTGTCGAGGGTGGGGCTGCAGCCCGTGCGCAGGGGTCGTAAGCTTTCATTCAAGCTTTTTTCGCTGCCAGGCGCTGGGAACAAATGGTCGGCGGTAATACGGGTTTGCGACAAGACTGGTTTGATGGAGCTGGAGAGCGTGAGGCGCGCATAGCTTTCCGTTTAAGTAGCTTACCCGCCGAAGTAAGTTCGTTTGAGTTTCTCGTTGCGCAGAAGTTCTTTGCCGCCTTGCATTGCCACGCGGCCGTTTTCCAGCACGTACGTGCGGTCTGCGATGCTGACTGCTTGGCGCGCGTTTTGTTCGACGAGCATTATGCTTGCGCCAGAACGCCTTATCGCAACGATTTTCTCGAATATTTGGCGCGCAGTTTTTGGCGCGAGGCCTAGGGAAGGCTCGTCTAACAGCAGGAGGTTGGGTTTGCTGGCGAGGGCGCAGGCCATTGCGAGCATTTGCTGCTGCCCGCCGCTGAGTGCGAAGGCGCGTTCTTCCAGCTTGTCTTTCAGGAAAGCGAACTCTTCGAGTGCCGCTGCGATGCCGCGTTGCGCCGCGTCGTTCGGGAAGGCGTAGCCGCCCATCTGCAGGTTTTCTCTCACCGTCAAGTCGGGGAAGACCTTGCGTTCTTGCGGCACGTACGCGATGCCTTCAAGCGCCAGCTCGTGAGGCGGCTTGTTTGCAATGTTACTCCCATTCAGCGTCACGCTGCCTTCGCGCGCCCGGCAGAAGCCGCCGATGGTCTTGAGGAGCGTGCTCTTCCCGGCTCCGTTCGGGCCGATGACTGCGACTATCTCGCCCGCACCAACGCGCGCGTCAACTCCCCGCAGCACCTCGTTGTTTTCGTAACCCGCGCGCAATGCGCGAACCTCAAGCATGATGCGCTTAGGCGGTTGGAGGATTTAAAGCGCGCGCAGTTTGGTTGCAACGGTTGGTTTCAAGGCTGATTTTCGGTCAGCGCACTGGCTTGGATAACTTCCACATGCAGTTGAAGTACTGCAGAAGCCCCCTGGCCACGTGCGGGTCGTTTATGACTATCGTCAAGGGTTGTTTAGACCACACGCCTACAACCGCCTTGCTGGCGTACACTCCGAACCAGACGGGCGAGTCGAATTCGCGAGGCATGATGCGCGTTTCCAGCAACGGTGATTTCGCCCGCTCGCAGGCGATTCCCGCGGCGCTTTGTTGGTATAATATCTTGTAGCGTATGCCTTTGGCCGCGCGCCGCTTGTGGAAATTGCGGAAGTAAAGCTCGAGCCCAAGAGAACGGGGAGGCGCGCCGCAGACGAAAATAGTGTCTCCCGGCTTGGTTGAGAGCGAGTCTTCGCACCAGGCGTTCTTCACTCCACGCGCGCCTTCGAACACGGCTGCGAGCTGTGGCGCTGTAGACTGCGTTGCGATGCGCTCGAGCTGTTCAAGTTCTTTCGAGAGTTTCTCTCGTTTTTCGTCGAGGTACGCCAAGATGCGTTTTGGCGGTTCGGGAGTGTAGCGCCGCGCGCCGTTTATTTGCGCCGAGCCGACTAGGCCCTTGGCGGCGAGCCGGTCGAGCGCTCGGTAGACCGCCGAATTCTGGAGTCCTGACTTTCGTATTACCGGCCCCGTGGTTGTCGGGCCGAGCGTCAAGAGTGTTTGATAGACTTCAATTTCTGAAGGCGAAAGGCCGATGGATTCAAGGTCGCGGGCAAGCGTCATAACTAGGTTATGGCGGCGCGCCTTTTTTAGTTTTATGCTTTGCTCTCCCAAATAGGAGAATATACGCTTATACGCTCGCAACTTCACGATAATTACGGTAAGGGAGTTCTACTGGCGGAGGGGGTTGAAATGGCGGGTTTTACGGCAAGTCGCGTGAGTAATGCGCTTGTGGTAATGGCCGCAATCGTGTTGCTTGCAGTAGTTGTCCTTCCCACCTTTACGGGGCATTCAGTAAGCGGCGCAGAGCCGGTTAAGATTGGTTTCATCGGCGCAATGACTGGTTCCGAGGCAAAGTACGGTTCTTTCGAAGCTACTGTTCTTGCTGTTGACGAGATAAACGCGGCGGGAGGCATTAACGGCAGGCGGGTGCAGTTGGTTGCCGAGGACGGCAAGTGCCGGGCGAAGGAAGCGGCCACTGCCGCGCAAAAGCTAGTGCACGTTGACGGCGTGAAAATCATTCTCGGGGGGCACTGCTCGCCTGAAACAATGGCAATCGCGCCCATAGCCGAGCAAAACGGCGTGCTCATGCTCTCGTCAATAACTACTTCGCCCAAGT
>JBBSWX010000046.1:0-4467 GCA_038046065.1 Microcaldota archaeon
CCTCGAGTCAAACCCCATTGTCAACCCGCAAGCATAACGCAACCGCGGTTTTTAAACGCCGCTAATGGGAAACTGCCGCCCGGGGGCGACCGACTCGTTTTTATTCAAGGCGCGCGTAACTGGGGTATGGCACTGGCCATTCAAATAGATCCTGCGATAAAGCGGCTTGAGATAGTTGCCAAACAATTCGTCAACAGCAAGCTCGTCGGCAACTACAAAAGCGCGTTCAAAGGCCACGGCATAGAGTTCGACGGGTATAGGGAATATGCGCCAACAGACGACGCGTCGCGCATAGACTGGCGGGCGAGCATGCGCGCCGGCGGAAAGATACTTGTGAAAGAGTTCGTGGAGGAACGAAACCTCGACGTTGGTTTCCTGGTGGACACGAGCGCCACGATGGTGTTCGGCTCGGCGAAAAAACTGAAGAACGAGTACGCGGCCGAGGCAGTAGCGTCGCTGTCGTACGCGATGCTCGAGGCGGGCGACACGGTGGGCGTGGGGCTGTTCTCGAAAGAAACCACGAACTTAATCCCGCCGAAAGGAGGTTTGAAGCACTATTACTTCCTGCTGCACACGCTGGCGGACCCGAAGTTTTACGGCGGGAGGAAGAACTACGGCGGCATGGCCGACTGGGCGTTGAGGGAATTCGAGCGCGGCTCGCTGATATTCATAGTGTCCGACTTCATCGCCGCCGACAACGAGTTCTTCTTGAAACTCAAGATACTGGCACAAAAATTTGACGTGGTAGGGTTGTGCGTGCGCGACGCCCTCGACTTGCAGCTGCCCAACGCAGGCGTGGTGGACTTGAAAGACTCGCTCGGCTCATCCCAGTTAATGATAGACACTAAAGACGTTGCGGAGGACTACACGCACTACGCCCACCAAGACCTTGCGCGCGTGAAAAACGAGTTTAACGCCGCAGGCACGGATTTCGTCGTGCTAGACTCTAGCGAGCCGTTCTCCGGCCCGATAATACGGTTGTTCAACCAAAGGACGAAACGGTTGAGTTAAGATGAAAATGATTGAAATGAAGCGGTTTAGGATTGTGATGCGAAAATGAACTTGATATTCGGCCACCCGGAATACTTGTGGATACTCGTGCTCGTGCCCTTGACCGCGATACTTCACTTCCTTGGGCTCAGCATGTCACGCCGCAAGGCACTGCAGTTCGCCAACTTCGCGGCGCTCGAGCGGGCGACGGGCGTCAAGCGGGCGGTGCCGTCAAACCTGCTGCTGCTCGCCACGCGGTGCGGAATACTCGTATGCCTCAGCATCGCCGTATCCGGAGCGGTGTTGTGGTACCAAGGCACGGCCTCAAGCGTCGATTACGTGATAGCGCTCGACGCGAGCTCGACAATGCTTGCGAAAGACATCGCGCCCAACAGGCTCGAAGCGGCGAAGGCCTCTGCAACAAAGTTCCTCAACTCCCTCCCGTGGAAGACGAAAGCGGGGTTCGTCGCCTTCGGAGGCGCGCCTTTGATTCGGGAAAAACCAACGGAAGACTTGGCGAAGGTCGTCGCGGCGGTAAGCCGGGAGAACACGAGTGAGATTGGCGGCACGGCGATTGGGGAGGCGATAGTCACGTCGTCAAACTTGCTTGCGGACGCGACTAGGGGCAGGGCGATAATCCTCATTACGGACGGCCAGAGCAACGTGGGCGTGTCGATAGACGAGTCGTTGAAGTACGCCAAGCTCGGCGGCGCGGCTATCTACACTATAGGCGTCGGGACGTTGAAAGGAGGCGATTTTGGCGGGGGGTTCATAGGCACGCAACTTGACGAGAGCCAACTGCAGTTTATTGCGAACGAGACTGGCGGCAAGTATTTCCACGCCGAGAGCCCCGAATCGCTTTCCAAGGCGTTTTCGGAGATAGTGTCGTCGCGCGAGCAGAACCTCTCGCTTGACTTGACGTTCTACTTGATAATGGCGACGCTAGTACTCCTGTACATAGAGTGGTGGCTTGCGAACCTCCGCTACTCGAAGCTGGACGTCATCTGAAGCGGTTAAATACTAGGAACGAATAATGAGTGGGAAGAAAAATGGGGAACGAACGGGAACTGATGGTCAAAATCGCTTTGGCCAAGAAGGAAATCGCGCGCGTGCTCGTAGGCCAGCTTGACTTGGTGGACAAGCTGCTCATCGCCATAGCATCAGGCGGCCACGTGCTGGTGGAAGGCGTGCCCGGCCTCGCCAAGACGCTGGCAATACGCACGCTCTCCAGAGTTTCAGGCTGCACGTTCAGCCGCATTCAATTCACGCCAGACTTGCTGCCGACGGACATCACGGGGCTAGTTTCCTACAGCGAGTCGGGCGGCGAGCGCGTGATGAAAGGCCCGGTGTTCGCCAACTTCGTGCTTGCCGACGAAATCAACCGCGCGCCTCCCAAAGTGCAGTCGGCGTTGCTGGAGGCGATGCAGGAAGGCCAAGTGACGATAGGCAAGGAAACCTACCCCCTCCCCCGGCCGTTCTTCGTGATGGCCACCCAAAACCCGTTGGAATCGCTGGGAACCTACCCGCTGCCGTACACGCAGCTTGACCGGTTCCTGTTCAAGGTTCACGTGGGCTACCCGACGGTGGAAGACGAGCAGTTGATTCTCGACAACAACATTTCCACAAGGCGCTTCGAGGATTACGGCATCAAACCCGTGTTGAAGATGAGCGACTTGCTGGAACTGCAGGCGCAAGCGGCGTGCGTCAAGGTGCCGGACAAGGTAAAGGCGCACATCGTCGACCTGGTGGACGCCACGCGCAACCCCGACGAGTACCACTTGCACAAGTCGCGGTCGGTCGAGTGGGGCGTTTCCGCGCGCGCCACGCTCGCGCTCTTAGGGTGCAGCCGCGCCAAGGCAATGCTCTCCGGCCGGAAGGAAGTGGATATGGGCGACGTCAAGTTCGTCGCGCCCGACATACTCAACCACCGGCTGCTGATAAACTACGAAGGGCAGGCGGAAGGCGTCAAGCCTGGCGACGTGGTTAACGAGATACTGGCGAAAGTCAAATGAAGAAAACAAAACGCTACGAAGCAAAACGCAAGGACGCCGGAGGCGGCGACGCCAAGCGCAACGACGCGGCGAAAGCCATCCGGATTACCGCCGCAGAGGCCGCCAAGCACAGCGCCACTGCCCGCAAGGTGAAGGAAGAGGCAGGCCACGTGCTCGTCAACCACGCGGACGTAGTGGAAAAAATATTCCTCGGCCTCTTGTGCGACGGCAACGTGCTCATCGAAGGGCTGCCCGGCACTGGCAAGACGCTTCTCGTCAAGACGCTCGCCGGCATTTCCGGCTGCCAGTTCAGCCGCATTCAATTCACGCCCGACCTCCTGCCGAGCGACATCGTCGGCATCACGAGCTTCTCGAAACAAAAAGGATTCTTTATAGTGAAAGGCCCCGTGTTCGCCAACTTCCTGCTCGCAAGCGGCATCAACCGCGCGCCTCCCAAAGTGCAGTCGGCGTTGCTCGAGGCTATGCAAGAACGCCAAGTGACGATAGGCAAGGAAACCTACCCACTGCCGCGGCCGTTCTTCGTGATGGCCACCCAAAACCCGTTGGAATCGCTGGGCACATACCCGCTGCCTGACGCCCAAATCGACAGGTTCATATTCAAGCTGCAAATGGGCCACTGCGAAAAGCAAGACGAACGCCGGATACTCGACCAGTGCCCCACCGGCGATTGCGGCACGGTAAGGCGCCTGCTTTCGCCCGAGGCGATACTCGAACTGCAGGAAGCCACCAAACGCGTGTACATCAACGACAAAGTCAAGCGTTACGTCGTCAGCATAGTGGACGCCACGCGCAACCCCAAGCACTACGGCATACGCCACGCCAACGTCGTAGAGTGGGGTTCGTCCCCCCGCGCTAGCATCTCGCTCTTCATCGCAGCAAAGGCGCGCGCCCTCGTGGAAGGCAAGACTTTCGCCACGCCCCTGCACGTGAAGAGAATCGCCCACGACGTGCTGCGCCACAGGATTACGTTCAACTACGAAGGCCAGGCGCAAAACATTTCGCAAAACGAGTTCATCACCGACCTGCTCGACAAGGTTCCGGTGTACTAGGTGCCGGAAATGCAGCTCGACAACATAAACAAGATGATAGACGCCGCGAAGAGGATGGGCGGCAGGATTGCGGCGAAAGCGAGAATGCCAAAGCTCAACGCCGCCATTACTGGGGAGAGCACTCCGCTCGTCGCGCTGCGCGCCGAACTCTTGCGCATCGAACGCCATCCTGACGCCGATGCGTTCGAAAAGGCTTTGCGCAGCAACATCAGCAGGCAACTAAACTTGAACGAATCCGCCACGCTGGAAGAGATGGCGGAACACTTGGAGAAGGCGCGCCACGTGAACAAGCCGCACAAGCAAGCCATCGCGAAAGCCTTGGCACAAGCGAGCGAGTTCGAGTACTCGCCCGAACCAATAGCCGGCAAGGCAGTGGCGCAAGCTGCTGCAGAGCTGGAAAAGGCGCTCAAGCACTA
>JBBSWX010000047.1:0-2377 GCA_038046065.1 Microcaldota archaeon
GCGCGAAAAAATAAGCCCTCGGAGATTTTCCCGGAAACGCCCCACCTGCCGTCCCTCCGCCCGGGGCTTGGCATTCTAGCCGGCAACCCGACGTAAAGCTTCCGGCAGCGTTCGGCAAGCTACTCTCCAGGGTTGTTTTTATACTTCGAGCAGGTGGTTTGTTGTAGGTGGGGGGAAATCTTATGGAGTTGGTGCGGCGTGATAGAGGACGAGATAACCCACTGGTTCAAGGACGATAAGGGCGAAACCCACCGCTCTAGCCTGCGTTTGGAAACCGAGCAGGCGCAGATGGTGAAGGGCTTCCCGCGCGACGGCCACCTTAACCTTCGGCTTACGAACACTATCGGCGCGATGGCCTTCCGGCTTTCTCCCGACGAGTCGCTGCGCGTCGGCACGCTCTTGATGGCTTTGGCGCGCGAGCAGCTCCTCAAGAAGCGCGCCTTGTGGCAGCAGCTTGAGAGCGAATAAATACGTTCGTTCGCTAAGAGCAGGTATGGCCATCCTTGGGGCTAACCGGCATATCGTGGTTTTTCCTTCCCGCGAGTGCGGCGCGAACTGTCCGGACTGCATAATCGGTCGTGTTGTTCGCGCTTCCCGCGAGTCCGGACGCGCCTCCAGCTTGCCTTTGGGCGCGCTTCCTAACCTAGCGCGCGGCATTGGCCGCAATACCAGGGTTACGGTGGAGGAATGCACGCACCCGCAGTTCTTCAAACTCTTGCGGGGCGTGGCTTTGGCCGGGCCGCGTGAGATAGTGTTGGTTACCAACGGCCGTTTGTTCACCCGTTCGCAAAGCTCGGCGCGGGCGTTCGCGCGCAGTCTGAAAGCGGCGGTTGGGGGGGTTCCGGTTAGGGTCATGATGTCGGTTGACGCGCAGCACGCCGGCTGCATAGCGCCGGGCGCGAAGGGAGTTCGCGCGCTTGCTTTGCGTGCAGAGCGTTTTCGCGATGCGTTCGGCGCGGTGGGGGTCAAGCACGGTTTTTGGACGCGGTTTGCCGCGGGCGTCACTTGGGCCGGCGATCCGGCAGCGGTTAGGCGCGAGTTTGGATTGCCAACGCTGGCGGCTGGCAGTTACCTTGGCGCTACGCCCGCCTCCCCGTGGATCGATGCTGCCACCTATGCCTACCTTTACGATTCGGGGCGGGTGCACGTCTCGTGGGACGGGAGCGTCCACTTGTATTTCAAGGATTTCCTTGACGGGCGCCCGGCGGGAAGCATCCTCGTTGAGCCTCTCGACAGGATAATGCGCCGCAGGCCGCTGGTTGCCGCCAAGCGCCTGTTGCGCCGTAAACCCGTTTGACTGCGTTTTCCGCAGTTTTCCATTTTCGCGGTTTTCCCCTTGTTTTTTATGCCTTGCCGCCCAAGATACTGCAAGGTACTCCGCCGTGGGAGTGGGTGGTTTGCAATGGCTTTGAACGCTACTGAAAAGATTTGGTTTAACGGCAAGCTCGTGCCTTGGGGCGAGGCGAAGGTGCACGTGGTGTCGCACGCGCTTCACTACGGTTCGAGCGTGTTTGAGGGCGTTCGTTGCTACAAGACTCCGAAGGGCTCCGCAATCTTCCGCGGTTTGGATCATATGAAGCGCCTGTTGGCAAGCGCGAAGGTTTACCGCATGCCGCTCAACTATTCCGCCGAGGCGTTGCTTAAGGCGGCGAAGGAAACGGTGGCTGCGAACAAGCTTGACGAGTGTTACGTCCGGCCCATCGCGTTTTACGGTTACGGCAGTATGGGCGTGAACCCTGCGGGGGCGAGTTTTGACGTTGCGATAGCGTGCTGGCCGTGGGGCGCGTACCTTGGCGATGAAGGGCTGCGGAAGGGCATTCGCGTCACGATAAGCAGTTGGCGCCGCATCGACTCACAAATCTTGCCGGGCGCGGCGAAGGCTGGCGGTAATTACCTCAACAGTCTTTTGGCGAAGATGGATGCGGTTGCGCACGGTTTTGACGAGGCGGTGCTCCTCAACCTCCAGGGTAAGGTTGCCGAGGGCAGCGGCGAAAACATTTTCGTCGTGAAGGACGGCAGGCTTTGCACGCCGCCCTTGTCGGCAGGTGTGCTTGACGGCATCACGCGCAACTCCGTAATCGTTTTGGCGCAAGAGTTGGGCATTCCTTTTGCAGAGCGCGAGTTGTCGCGCGAAGACTTGTTCCTAGCGGACGAAGTGTTCTTTACGGGCACTGCTGCTGAAGTGACTCCCGTGCGCGAGGTTGACGGCCGCGTGGTGGGCGGCGGTTCGCGCGGGCCTGTCACTGAAAAGCTGCAGACGGCGTTTTTCGACGTGGTGAAAGGCAAGAACGCCAAGTTTTTCAAGTGGCTTGATTACGTCAAGCGGGCTTGATTCCCAAACCCCCCGGGTTATAATTGCGCGCGTGTTTTCTTTTCT
>JBBSWX010000047.1:2477-7217 GCA_038046065.1 Microcaldota archaeon
GGCGGAGTTGCGCCACCCGCGCGTTTTCGACAGGATTTTCGCCAACCCCTGGTACCGACCGCGTGGCGGTGAGTCTCTTCGTTCGTTGCAGGCGCGTGCGATGCCGCGGTTTATGAACCTCGTGGATAGGCATCCGGGAGAGAACGTTGCCGTGTTCGCCCACAACCTCGTCAACCGCGTGATACTCGCGAGTCTTTTAGGCATTCCTTTAGAGAGGGCGCGCGTGTTGAAGCAGTACAACGCGTGCCTGAACGTCTTGGCGTTCGGCAGCAACGGCCTGCGCGCGCACGTGATTAACGAGGCGCACGACCCGCCTGGCGCTGCGCGCGGCAGTGCATTGATTCCGTGACGCTTTTTTTAGAGCCCGCCTTTCGAACGGCTTGGTCGAGAGTTGCGTTCTGGCTTTTCGCGTCCCGGCTTTCAGGCGGGGGTAATTCGCCTTGTGGTCGTTGACGTTGCGTGCGCGCTTTTTGGTTTACAGGAGCTTCAACTTTCCCGTGATGGCGTCCACCGCCTTTTCTTCGGCAGGGCCTATTGCAACTGCGGTGGCGCTTCCGCTGGGCACTTGCGTGCGGCCGGCGTCGTGCACGAGGCTGCAAGGGAGTTTTGCGCGCCTTGCCTGGCGGTGGAGTTCGTCGAGGCTCTCTTCCCCCGTTGTTTTCAGCACTATTTTCTCCATTCCCTCGTCAAGCCACGCTTGCAATACTGCAGGTTTGGTTTCGCGGGCTTCCATGGCGGCTTGCACGCTGGCGTGGCTGCATTGGGCGGCTAGTTTGCCTTTTCCCATGCCTAAATCATTGCGGATTACTATCGCTTGTTTGAATGTCATACCTTTCGTTTATTAGTTTTGTTGATAAAAGCGTTTCTAACCGCTGCGTTGGGGGCGGGGGCGAGTTTTTGGACGATTTTGAGGATGTTGCGCGGGAGATTGCGTCGTTGTCGCAGGCGCGCAAGGACGCGGCGGCGGTGCTGCTGGCGGGCGGCGTTCCCGAGTCGCTGCGCTTCGATTTTCTCGAGGCGGGTCTCTCCCTCCCCGTGCCTTCCGCGCCGTTTTCCGGCCGCGTGCTGGCGGTGGACGGGGGTATCGTTGCCGAAGAGTTTCATTCGGTGGACTTGTTTTGCTGGCGCGCGTGCGCTGCGGTGTTCGATTATTCTGCAGGCAGGCTTTCCAAGTGTTCCTACTACCCTTCCCCACTGCCGAAGACGCGTTTCCAGGCGCGCCATTCGCTGCAGTCGCACGAGTTTAACTGGGCGAAGTCGCTTTTGCGGTTGGAGTCGGAGATAACTTGTGCGGCTGAGGCGTGCCGCAAGCACGAGCCGCAAGTGGTGTTGCTTGACGGTAGTATCGTGCCGCAGGTGGGTGACAAGCCTAGCCGTGATTCGCAGGCGTTCGCGTTGTACGAGCGGGCGCTTGACTCATTCGCTTGCCTTTTCGAGGAGTGCGAGGCGCGGGGCGTGGTGTTGGCGGGCGTGATTAAGGATTCGCGAGGCAGGCATTTCCTCGATTTGTTGTTGGCTCACTGCCCGCAGCTCGCCCCGTTTGCTGGCGCGTTGGGTAGTTCCAGCGACTCGGCGTTCCTCTCTTCGCTTTTGCAGGTGGGCCGACGCACGCCAGCGTTCAAGTACGCTTCCAACGCGAGCGAGACGAGCGTGTTGAAGGATTTGGGCGAGTGGGGGCACAGCGTCGCCAGTTTTTACTTGCGTCCCGCGGAGTTCGACCGGCCGTTGCGAGTGGATTTCCTTTCGCGCGCCTCCTCCTCGCCGGAGCGCGTGGCTGGCGTAGTGGGTTTCTTGAGTGGCATCAACCGTTCTTACGGCTATCCTGCGGTGTTGATAGAGGCTGATTTGCGCGCCGCCATGCGGCCTGAGGAGCTCGACCATTTTCACGCGCGCCTGCAGGCGAAGCTCGGTTTTTCCGCGGAGTTCCTCGCGCTGCGCCGCAACTCAAGGCCGTTCAGGTAAAGGGGGTTGATGGCCGTTGCGTATGCGCACGCCCGCCTTTTTGGCAACTTCGTCAAGGCTCACGAGCCGCTTGCGTCCCGCAGATACTTCTTTAGCCATACTCTCAATTTTGCTTGCGATCAAGTGGGCTGGGGGTTGGCGGGGCATTGTCATCCCAACATTTTTTCCAAGAGTTTCTTCACAGCTTCAGGGTCGGCCTTGCCGCGCGTTTTTCTCATCACTTGGCCGGCGAGGTGGTGCAAGGCTTCGAGCTTGCCGGCGCGGTAGTCCGCCACGGCCTTCGCGTTCTCTTCAACAACACTTTTTGTGGCTTCTTCAACAATTCCGCTTGACTCTATTCCCAGCAGGCCTTGCGCTTCGGCGTTGGTTTTCGGCGCGAGTTTCTCGTCAAGGAAGCCTATGAGCAGTTGTTCGGCAACCTTCCCGGTTATTTTGCCGTTCTCAAGCATTTCCAATAGCTCTGCCACCGCCCCGCTGCAGTTTGCGCCTTTGAACCGCAGGTTGCGCCAGTTGAGCTGCTTCTTGAGCGCGCCTCGGTAGAAGTTTGCCGTGAGTTTGGGCGCGTGCGCGGCCGCGTGCTTCTCGAACGCGTCAGCCATTTCTTTTTCGAGCGTGATTGCGAACGCCTCTTGCGGCGTGATTGCGAATTGTTTTTCGAATCGTTTCATCTTTGCGGCCGGCAGTTCCGGCATTTGTGCGCGCGTTTCCTCAACTGCGGTTGGGGTTATGCGGATGGGGGGCACGTCAGGGTCGGGAAAATAGCGGTAATCTTCGGCGTTTTCTTTGCGGCGCATAGTGCGCGTGACTCCCGCGTCTTCGTCGAAATGCCGCGTCTCTTGCACTACGCGCAAGTTGTTTTTGAGCAGGTTTTTCTGGCGGCTGGCTTCGAATGCGAGTGCGGTGGCAACGCCTTTGAACGAGTTGATGTTCTTGACTTCGGCGCGCGTGCCTTCCTTGCCATCTACGGATATAGAGAGGTTTGCGTCGACGCGCATGCTTCCGGCTTCCTCGCGTCCTGCACCTAAATATTCCACTATCGCGCTGAGTTGTTCGAGGAAATCGCGGGCTTGCTGCGGCGTTTCGATGTCGGGGTCAGTCACGATTTCGACGAGGGGGATTCCGCTGCGGTTGAAATTAACTCGGCCGGTTTTCAAGTCGTACTGGCCGGGGTCTTCCTCTACGTGCACTTCCCGTATCCTCACGCCGGCGAGCTCGCCTTGCACGCCGATGGGTTTGCTCGTGCGTTGGTACCCGCTGGCCAAATCGGGGTAGATGTAGTGCTTGCGTTGCACGGGCACGTCCACGTTTATCGCCACTTTGCAGTTCAAGGCAATTGCTATCTTCAACGCGTTTTCCACGGCTGCCGCGTTTGGCGCGTGGGGCTTGGCGCCGGGTTGGCTGAGGCAAGTGGGGCACACGCGGGAGTTGGGTGGCGCATCGCGGTAGTTTGCCGTGCTGCAGCTGCAGAAGAATTTGCTTGCGCTCTTCAACTGGAGGTGCGTCTCGAGGCCGATGACGGTCTTCATTGCAACGGTTATTGCCGGCAAAGGCTTATTTTAGCTTCTGGCGCGCATTGCGGACGGGCATTTTGACGCTTGCCTGCCGGCATTCCGCGAGGCTGTTGCTGAGGCGCTCGTACGATTTGGATGCGTCTTGCTCTGACACTACTAGCGAGAGTTTCGTCATCGTGTTGTATATTGCCACGATGTTCACGTTTATGCTTTCCAGCTGGCCGGTTATGAATGACAGCGTGCCGGGCGTGGAGTTGGCTTCGGGCGGGTATTCTATCGTTATGAGCGCGAGGTTGTGCCATTCGGCGAGGATGTCGCTGCGGCCGGTAGACTCGTATATGTACGGCAAGAGCTTTTGGCTGGCTATCACCGCGATTTCTTCCGAGCGTTGTATTATGTTCATCTTGTCGCCGAGGTGCCAGTTGACCTTGCTTTTCTCCACTTCCACCAGCCGCCAGTAGAGGTCGCTGGCGCGCCTCAAGTGGAGGAGCGACATTCCCGTGCGCAGCACTATCTTCGAGTCGCCCAGCAAGGAGAGGAGGCTGGCGTTGCGTTCCTGCGCCTTGATGCCCCGCACGTAGCGCCTGACGGCCATTATGACTGCGTCCATTCCCGCTTCCTTGCGGCCGGTTTTTTGCGTCACGAGCGGCATTATGAAGCGTGCGAGCGCAGAATAGTTTATCAAGTCGTTGTGCAAGGCTAGCCTCAGGAAGCCCATCTCATCAAGAATGCGGTTTACCGCGTCTGAAATGCCGTTTCGAGCCAAAAGCGTCGTTCCCCTTACATAGCATACGGGCTATTTGTTTAAAAAACCTTGTTTTCAAGCGTTTTATCGCCAAAACTCCGCAAACTCTTAAATTATGGACAACAATTCGGTTTTTGCAGACAGTTTGTCAAAAAACCGAAAGGCTTTAATACTCGGATGGTGTAACGCCTTTGGGCGGGAAGGTTCCGCTCCGGTTGCGCGAGGGAGGCTGGAAAAAACCAACAAACCCCAAGGAGGTTTTCCGTTGCAGTGGCGTTTGGTTCACAAAGCCTCCCTCGCGCGCTTGCATCTTGGCGATGTCTCGTGGCACAAACAACAAACGCGTTTGACGACCCTGCTGTCGCGTTCTTCCTAGCGCTGCTTGCCTTCGGTTTCCTGCTTCAACGCGACTTTCCACTGGCGGTGATTACCTTTCTTGTGCTCGTCGAGTGGCTCCAATCCCACGGCGGCGTGCAACTAGGCGGGGAGGTTGCCGTGGAAGGCGCGCATTGCTTCTGAAGA
>JBBSWX010000048.1:0-2079 GCA_038046065.1 Microcaldota archaeon
TGTCTAGCTTTCGTACCCCGGGAAAAAAACGAGTGGGCCCGCGGAGAATTGGACTCTGTCCTTAGCGGTGCAGTCGCCCCCCCAGAGAACTTCATTACCGCTTGTACGCATCGTCGTGGTGTTCAAGCCGGTCGAAGAGGATAAAGTTTTCCTTCTCGAACACCTTAAAGAACAGCACGAAGCTTCCCACGTGCACGCGCTTGAAGTCGCTCAAGTCGTGCCGCAAGTTCTTGAAGTGGCCTATTGTTTCCGCATCGCTAGCGGCTATCTGCCGGATTTTCTTCTTGACGGACTCGACAAGGGCAGGGTTCTTCCTCGCGCTGCGGTTCAGCGTTTCCCGAAGTCGGGGCGACAGGTTGAAACCGAATGCCATGCTAACGCCCGATACGGTCAAGCTCCACCAACGACATCTTCCTGAAACCGTGTTTCTTGACGTGCTTGTCACACGAGCGGATTATGTCGCGCACCAGCTCGTCCTTCACTTCATCTTCCACAAGCTCGCTGCCGTAGAGCTCGGCAAACTTGTCGAGAGCCGCACCCTTGTCGCGCAACCCGTACCTTTCCTTCATCACGCCAAGAACCCTATTGGTGCGCTTGCCAACCCTCAAGTTCACCGTAACATATTCCACTTAGTTCACCTAACAAATAATTAGTCGGCCTAATATTTAACGGTTTTGTACGCCCGGAACAAGAAGATTGCAGAGGATTAGCGAGTGGGCCCGCGGAGAATCGGACTCCGGGTCTTTCGCATGTGAAGCGAACGTCTTAGCCACTCGACTGCGGGCCGGGACTGTTCTGCTGTTGCTGGCAACGCATTGCAAGGCGCCGCGGATTCATGCTTGAGGGAGCACGTCGACGGCCTGGCGGTAGTGCACGGCTACCTGTAATCCGATTTGTGGTTCAGCCCGTCCCTTTAGCACGCGTTCGGTTTCGCCACCGATTTGTACTTCCAGGAAATTTCGGGAAATCGCCTTTACTACGCCGGTGCGCACGAGGCATTGGTGGAGCTGACCCGCCGGAACGCCGCGCATTGCGCCTTTGAGTACGTGGTCGTTATGGCGCTGGATAAAGTAGTGCCTAATCGCTTCGGTGCTCCACTGCTCCACCCCGAGTTCAGTTGCTGCCTTTCTCACGCCGCGGTTGGCGTCCGGAAAGACGAACCGAAGCAGGCTGCGCGGGGGCCGCTCTTCCACGGCGACCATAAGCCGCTTTACTTCTGCGTAATGGTCGTCCCGAACAAAGCCGCGTGCGCGACGGGACTCTAGGCACGGGCCTGCGTAATCAAGGAACAAGCGTTCCGGAGCCACCATTAAAGACACCAACTCGATTCAAGTCCATTACCTTAGCATCAGCAGGCTAAAAGGCTATCACTGTGCGAAAACAAGAGTGGGCCCGCGGGGCAGGGTTCTAGCATGATGCCAATAGTCGCGTTTGCAGTTATTGGCTCTTGAACCACTTTTCGTAGTCCTTGTGGCTTCCGGCAAATATTATCACTCTCATTCGCGGTTCTTCCTCGGCATAAACCAGCCGGTAAGCGCCTATTTCTTCGACGAAATAAGGCAGGCCGTGCTTGAGGTGGCGGCTTTGAATGCCTGTTTGCAACTGCACGATTTTATTCAGTATTCTCTCTTGCACTGACTGATCCAGCTTGGTGAAGTACTTGTCCCAGCCCGGTTCGTACTCGATTTCGTAAGCTTGCAAGAAATCACTTTACGTTCTTCAAGTGCGGGTATTTCAACAGCACGCCCGCCATAGTTTCGCGCTTGCGGCCAGCTCTCCGGTTTTCCTCAATCACGCTTTGAATCTTGCGGGCAACCAGCTCATCCTCCACGTTTTCCAAAAGATGATATTGCTGGTTCAAAGCTAGAACACCAAGCCGAATGGCATCAGTTTTAGACCGAGCGATGCCGAACTCCACCGCCTTCTCCAAGACCATTTCAGGATAACCCGCTATTTCGATAGTTGTTTTCATAGTCAATATAATAGCGTTACCGCTATTTAACTGTTTGGTTAGCATTCTCTCATGTGTTGTCCCGGATTAACTTCCTCTCTGTAGTCCGGTTAGGTATGAGGAAATTG
>JBBSWX010000049.1:0-1951 GCA_038046065.1 Microcaldota archaeon
GCAATGGAAATAACGGCTATCAACGCAAGCAGAGTGAAGTTCTTGAACAACGGAGAGAGCGGCAACAGTGAAAGAAGAAGCGCGGCAACGCCGATAACGCGCAATGAAAAATGGAAAGCAACGCCCCTGCGCAACAAGAGCAACGCGGCAGTGAGGGAAGTGATGAAAAAGAGGAAAACCAAGACGTAAATGACAGGCGTAACGAAAGGATAGGCCGTAACCCCTGCAATGTTTACCGAACGCGGGAGGACTTGCGCGTCAACAAGCGCGCGCACCACGCCTCCGAATAGAATGAATGGGACTAGCGACTTGCCCAACTCCCAATCGACCTTCACGCGCAACAACTGGAGGATGCGCAGCACGCCCCACGCCGCGGCAATTGCAACGACGGCGAAAACAACCGTGTTCACAAAATTGTAAGGCGCGGTTTCGCCAGGGTGAGCCAACGGCCGCACGAAATACTCGTCAATGAAACCCTCAAGCAAGCCCATTAAACCACGCGCCACAAAAACATTTAGGCCATCAAGCCGACAAACGAATATAGGGATTGCGTTGAAGACATCAAAAGCACTCAAAACCCGGTTGCAAAACGCGCAAGCCCTGCTGGAAGAACTCAAGCAAAAAAAAGCTTTAGCCGAAGGCCTGAAACCACGCGCCAGCGGCGAGTGGTTCTACGCGGCAGTAGCCCAAAAATGCAAGCTGAAACCGAGGGCGCAGCCCGCGCAATTTGATTTGCCGAATCGCCACGCCCCGATGAACCGGACGGAACCCGCAAACCACGCCTTGAAAAACGCGGGTTCCGGGGGGTTCCTGAAAACCCCTTGCGAAGAATGCGTTGCAAAGTTCGAGGAAAGACGAGCGCCGCAGGCACGCCGCGATGGAACGCGCGCAAGCCGTTCGTTCGACATCGTGGGAAGCATTGCAATAATAGAACTACCTCCGGAAGCAAGCGCGAGGGAACGCAAGGCAGCCGCGAAGGCGGTGATGGCAGTCCACCCGCGCGTGAAAACAGTGTGCCGCAAGGCCGGCGCGACGGGCGGCGAGTACCGCATACGCCCTCTTGAAGTTATTGCTGGCGCGAAAACAACGCGAACAACCCACCGCGAGAACGGCTGCAGCTACCGCGTGGACTTGAACAAAACGTACTTCCAGCCACGCTTATCCCACGAACGTGAGAGAATAGCCGAAAACGTGGGGAAAGGCGAACGCGTGCTGGTGCTATTCGCAGGCGCAGGGCCTTACGCCATCAACATCGCAAAATGCCAGCCGGCCGCCGAGGTGGTCGGCGTGGAAATCAACCCCAACGCGGCAATAATGTTCAAAGAAAACATTGCGCTCAACAAGACCGCCAACGCCACGGCAGTAAACGAAGATGCGAAAAAGTTTCTTGAACGCAAGCAATTCCGCGCGTGGGCCGACCGCGTGGTGATGCCCCACCCCAGCGGCTGCCACGAATTCCTGCCCCTCGCGCTGCAAGCGTGCAAGAACGGCGCGACCGTGCATTACTACGCGATAGTTGAAAACGACGGTGGCGCCGAAAGCGAGGAAGCCACGGTAAAGGCAACCTGCAAAAAAAACGGGTTCAACTGCAAAATAATTTCTGCAAGGCGTGCCTTGGCCTACTCGCCGCACGCCTTCCAGTGCGCGATAGACTTCAAGGTTCGACGCGCCTGCCGATAAACTTGCGTAACGCCCTCGCCGTGGGCTCGCCGATGCCCTCCACTTGCGAAAGCTCTTCCTCTTCCGCAGTGAACACGTTCTCCACCGTGCCGAACTCATCAAGCAACGCCCTCGCCGTCTTCGGGCCCACCTCGGGCAGCGACTCGAGCACGAACAAGCGCGACTCGAACTCTGAAAGCCGTTTCTTCTCGAAACGCAGGCGCGCCGTGCGGTCGGGCGCAAGCTGCTCGCGCGAAGCCGCCGCGAAAATGAACTCGGCCAACTCGCCTTC
>JBBSWX010000049.1:2051-11847 GCA_038046065.1 Microcaldota archaeon
GCGCAAGCTGCTCGCGCGAAGCCGCCGCGAAAATGAACTCGGCCAACTCGCCTTCCGAATCAAAGAAAAGCACGGGAATGCGGTAGTCCGCAACGAGGGAAAGCAACGCGCCCCGGCAGGCTTGGGGAGAAATCCTCTCGAAATTCCTGCCGACAACCGCGACGATTGCCGCAGTAAAACTCGATGATAGCTCGGCGGCCTGCGTGAATAACCTCCCGTCAATCACGCTCGACTCGAAGTCCGCCGCGGTCTTGCGCTCGATGCACAAGCGCGGCGAGCAGATGAAGTCGCCTACCGGCAGGCGCTGCGGCTCGAGAACCGCGCCCAACTCGAAAAGCCTGCGGCTTGCCGCGCCCTTCAACTCGCGGTCGTCAACAAGCACGACCGCCTTCCCTTCCCGAAACGGAAAATCTTCAATCGCCACGAAAAGCAATGAGACGCAAACGCCATAAAAGCGATGGAAGGAAAAACAGGAACGGTTTAGGCACTACGCCTCCGGCAAAGTCCTCTGCACAACCTCCCCGTCGCGCATAGATTCTATCGTCTCGCGCATATCGCGCTCCTTCTTGCGCGAAATCCAGAAGAACGCCTCGTCGCGAGTGCCCTTCGCCACGAGTACCATCACGCTGCCAGCGCGCGTGCGACCCGCCCTCCCGCGGCGCTGGATGCTCCGAATCTCGGAAGGCACAGGCTCAAAGAAAACCACCAAGTCAACCGTGGGAATGTCAAGCCCCTCTTCGCCAATCGAAGACGCCACCAGCACGTTGAACGACTTACTGCGGAATTCAGCAATCACGCCAGCCTGCTGCTTTTGCGACATGCCTTGCCCGCTCTTCCCCACCAACGCACGGGCCGAAACGCCGGGCAGCGCGTTCAACTGCGCAACTAGGTTCGCCACGGTGCCGCGGTAGTGCGCAAACACAATCACGAACTTTCCTCCCGCAACCGCCTGCGAAACGATGTTCGCAAGCGCGGAAAGTTTGGGGTGCTCAAGCCCACCGGCCACGAGATGGCTGCAAGAGCCTATCAGCTTATTCACGCGAAAATCGGCGGCAAGCTCGACAACTGCCTTGCTCTTCTCCTTGCGCGACTTCAACGACTCGAGGAATGCCTTCAGCGAAAGCACTCCCTGCGACTCTAGAAGGCCTATCGCGTGCGTAAGGTTCATGCACTTCGCGTGAAGGCTCAACGCGCGGAAAGCCGCCTTATCCGTGCGAGTGGCCGCAAGAATTCGTTGGCGCGCCTCCAACAGCGAGCGCGAAGTGACTTTAGTCAAGTCCGCGCTCTCTACGAACCCCTGGTGCTTAAGCTCAAGCAACGGCTCGCGCAAAAGCTCTTCCAGCGAAGCCTTCACCATGCGGAACTCGGGAGGCAAATCGACGAACTCCCAACGCACCGACAGGCGGTTCACGAACGGCGCGACGTCCGCATCGTTTTCCGAACGGATTTGCACGTTGCAAATGCCGAGGTTGGAAGTAATCTCGTCAATCTTCTCCCTTTCCGACGAAGGGCTGGCCGTGAGGCCAAGCACGAGCGCACCGGAAGCAGCGAACTGGCGGCCGAGGAACGCGTACGCGTAATCACCAACCGCGCGGTGAGCCTCGTCGAAAACCACGAGCGCGAAATCTGACGGCTTCCACCGGCGAGTCAACAGGTCGGCCAACGCGGTTTGCGGCGTGCAGGCGACCACTTGCGCGCCCCACTTGCCAACGCGCTCGACTGGCGGCACTTCCCCCGTAAGCACCTCCACGCCGGAAACGACTAAAGAATCTTCGAAACGCTTCGCCTGCTGCAGCACTAGCGGTTTCGTGGGCGCCAGCACCAACAACCGCGCAGCCGAATTTTTGGAGAGCAGCATCGCCGACGCGATGAGCGCCACGAAAGTCTTTCCCAACGCAGTGGGCATCACTACGAGAGAATTGCCTTTTTCGAGAAGCGACCGCGCCATCTCGATTTGGTAAGGCCGCGGCTCGACCGCGCCAGGCTTTAGGGGCAATGCAGACAAGTCCACGAACAAACGGAAGCGTGCAAGAAATAAAACACCGCGCCAGAAGGCCGCCCTGCCGACCAGCAATCAATTGACGCCTTACTGCAATGCCCAAGAATACGCGAGGAGGGCAACCCGCAGAAAAAGCCATTGCAAGGTTATTTTGGCCGCAGGGACGCTGGAGGATGCTGCAAACGTTTAATAAGGTGCGGTGGGAACTCTCTTTTCTGGTGATGAAATGGCTCCCGACCTGCCTTTGGCTCCGATTGAAAGGTTAATCCGCAAGTCCGGCGCGGAACGCGTGAGTGAAGACGCTTCCGACGCGCTTGCCGACGTGCTGGAAGAAGCGGCGATAGACATCTGCCAGAAGGCGGTACACCTCGCCAAGCACGCAGGCCGCAAGACGGTGACGGCCGAAGACATCAAACTCGCGTCGAGAAGCTGAAGCGAAATACGAACCGTGAAGAACGCGCTTGCACGCCTCCGCAGAAACGCGCAACTACGCACGATGCAACGGGCGGAAAAAGAATTTGCGCAGCTCAAGCCTCAAGACCACTTGTTTTCAGAAATCCCTGATGAAAGATGGCAGCGGCTGAAGGAGGAAGTCGAGGCTGCGAACGGCAAGGCAATCGTGCTCGTACACCCGTTCTTCCCCGCATCGGAAGGGCACGATGCGCGTTACATAACTACCGTGCTGCGGTTGCTGAAACAACGCAAAACTCCGGTAATCATACTTGAAGAGGCTCACGGCATTCCCGCGCTCAAGGCTAGCTTGTCGATAATGCGCGCGGCGCCCGGGCACCTGATTATTGCTACCATTAATTTGAGCCACTGCCTCGCATCGAACCTGACGAAAAATCCGAGCATCGAACCGAATTTCCGGCATTTCGCCCGAAGGCTTAAAGCGACGGGAATCAAAATGTTGTACGTTGGCGACCGCTTGACATATAATAATCCCGACCACCCAGAACTCGCAGAATACGAACGAAAAATATTGGGTAAAGAAAGCTATGGTCAAATAGCCAGAGGCTGCGCCGGAGGCGCCTATCAGCAGCTGGCTGAAAGCGGCGAATTCAAGGTGCGGCCGCTCACGTCGGCAATGTTTCCCTACCGACCCGAGTGGTCGGCGGAAAGAAACTTGCAGCCCATCAAGCCCCTCGCGCGCCTCCCGCGCGCTCTGCGCGCCTACCGTTGACGCAGTGCGGCGAATGCTTTCGAAGCCTTGGCGAACTCCTCGAGGTAAAGGCACCGCACGCGCTCTTCCGCCATCTCGCCGAGCGACTTGGCGAACGCGTCAAGCTCGGCCTTGCCCAACCCCAATTCGCGCACGGAATGCTTCAAAGCGTTGCGCACCGTCTGGTTCTTGTGTTGAAACAAGGCGCGCACAAGCACGTCGTCCAACGCGAGGTGCCCGCGCTCCGGCTTGAGCTTGAAAACCACGAGTGCAGAGTCCACGCGCGGCTGGGGCGAGAAGCACGAGCGCGGCACGAACAAGGGCACGCGACAGTCGTACTTGCACTGGCACGCGACGGAAAGGCGCGAAAAACCGCTGGAACCAGGCTCGGCGGCAAGGCGCAAAGCAAGCTCCTCCTGCAACAACAACGCAGCCTGCGGGCAGTCTGAATCAACCACCTTCAAGATTAGGGGCGAAGCAATGTAGTAAGGAATGTTGCCGAAAACAACGTCGAACCCCTTGAAGTCAAAGTCGCGCGCGTCCTTGAAGACAAGCTCGACGTTCTTCAAGCCGGAAACCGCCCGCTCGAGGGCAGGCTTCAACGACTCGTCAAGCTCGAGTGCCACCACGCGCTTTGCTTCCTTAGCCAACGCAACCGTAAGGCAACCTTTACCCGCGCCAATCTCGAGCACAGACTTTCCCGAAAGGGGAATGCTCGAGGCTATCTCGGCAACTATCACTGGTGACTCGAGAAAGTTCTGACCCAAACGTCGGCGTGACAAAAAACAACAACTCCGCTAGCGGTACTCCTCGCGAGCCGGTGCCTTGCAAAAAAGATAGTACTTGCCCTCGCCTTTCAGCTCCCCGAGAATGCGTTGCACGAACACTTCCGCAATGTTGCCCAAGCTCGGCACGCGAGAACGCACGTCTTCAAAAGAAGTGAACGGCTTCTTTTCCCGCTCGTCCATGATGCTCTGCAAGTGCTTCTTGCCGATGGACGGCAACAACTCGAGCGAATGCGCGCGAATGTTTATCGCGCCAGCGCGGTTTAGGAAAGTAACGAACTCTTGCTCGCGCACCGCAATGAGGTTTCGCACCTGCGCCTCGGCCTCGCGCTGCGCGCTCGACGTGAGGCCGCCGAAAAGCACGCGACCTGCAATGTGGTCAACCTTCTCGCGCATATCCCGACCGATGTAAACGTGCTCGCCGGGATTCAAAGACACTTGTGGTTTCAACACTACTTCCAAAAGCGTAAAGTAAGTATCCCCCAAAACCTGCGCCAACGGCTCGTGCCTCGCCGCGCTGCTGCGGCCTGAAGGCAAAAAGTCGAGCACTATCGCGTTTTCCTCACGCTTTAACATCGGCATTGCCCCCTTGCGACCCAGCGGGCCGGATTGTGAAGGCCGTCAAGCCTTCTTATACTTCTTTACTACCTTAACAATCTCTTTAAGCTGCTCCTTAGGCAGCTCGACCTTGCCCGCGGCTAGAATGAGCGCCAACTCCTCTTCCTTGCGCGGCAAGAGATCGACGATTTGAAACAAAAGCTCTTCAGGTAACGCAGTCACGCCACTAACGTCCTTCCGCAACGCATTAACCTTCGCGCCATCAAGCTGGCTGAATGCCTCGGCATAAGCCAACGTGTTCGCCTGCTCGTATTCAAGCGTACCACTCGCCTCGGCCTTGCGCTTGGAAAGCAGCTCGACAACATCAGCCAGCCCAACGGGCTTGGAAGAAACTACTTGCATCAAAACACCTCAATACCGCTCCAAATGCCGGTTGGAAACAACCAGCTGCTTGGCCTTGTCGCCGTCCTTCAACATAACTACGTACGAGGCGCCCCGCCTCTCCACTACCGTGCAAGTCCTGCCACTAAACCGCAAGAAAGGCCTGGCGTTCTTCGTCATTGGGTTCGCCCGGATGCGCACGCGCTCGCCAGCCTTGTAATCCGCCAGCCTCTGGCGCACCGTCTCGCGCGGCCGTGCCGCCATGTTGCGACTATGCTTCGAGTAACTACCGTGAGAACGCTTCATGAACAATACACCACAAAAACTATAGCGAGCCCCCTTCTACGCCCGCGAAAGCTATTAGGCTCGCTGAAAGTATATAATGCTTGTCAAGCGCGCGAATGGCTTCCGGAAAACCCATAAAAAGCCGTATATATAGCTTTTTATACCTACCGCCAGATATTTTTACAGGGTGACTCCCGAATGGTTAAAAAAGAACGCAAGGTACCGAACAAGGTACTGAAGAAAGTCAACCTGACCTACAAGGTGGAGAACATAGTAGCAAGCGGCAACCTGATGGTGGAGCTTGACCTCTTCAACATCGCGATGGAGGTCGAAAACGTCGAGTACGAACCTGAACAGTTCCCCGGCGCAATAATGCGGCTGAAGGACATCGGCACGACGCTGCTCCTCTTCAAGAACGGCAAGATAATCTGCTCGGGCGCAAAAAACGAAGATCAGATTAAGCGATCCATACGCAGGGCCGCAGAGCTCCTGCAAGACTTCATCGAGTAGAATGCAATGCCGCAGCGAGGCGGCAACTATTTTTCCAACGCGGGAATTCAGCCGCGCGGGATTACCGCCTCGAGCTTGGCCAAGTCCTCGCGCAATAAGTAAAACTGCGGCAGCATGCGCTTTGCCAAGCCGGTAGTCTCAAGCCGATCCGGCCGACTGATGTTCACGTACTCGGCGCGCGCCTTCGAGAGGGCCTGCAACTGCGCACCGTGCACCGCACCCATCACCGCGTGGCTCAAACCGAGCTCCTGCGCCCGCTCGTGCATCAGTAGTGAACGGCGAGTGGAAACGGCGTTTGTGAGCGTTGCTAGAAAGTAACCTACGTTTGGGAAACGCGAACGGTCAATTTCACGCGTAGCCATAGCTAGCTGGTCAAGTGCATGCCTGAAATCAACCAACTGCGGATTGCTCAAATCAATCTCGTGGAATTCTGCAATGTCGCGCAAAATGAGCTTCAACGCTTCCGCTGAAGCTCGGGGGGCGAGCATCGGCTCGCGGCCTGCCGCACGCAAGTGAATTGCCTGCGCGAGCATTTCGGTAACGCCAGCTTCAAGCAGCCCAAGCGCCACAAGCCGGCGGTCTTCAAGCGGCACGAACTCCACTCCGTTTCGCTTCCCGCGGAGTTGCAGTGCCTTGAAATACCTCGAACTGAGCGAGTGGCTGGCAGCTCCGGAACTGCCTAATTCAGCAAACTCTAAACCTACCCTAGACAGGCCGCGCGCGCGAACTTCACTTTGAGTGCGGCACAACCCTCGCCGCTTCAAGGCCTTGAACAACTCTGAAACGTCGCGCGTGGCACGCTCTGAAGGCAAATTGTCCTCGCGGGTAACGTGGTTGACGGAAAAAACGTGAAGCCGCCCGCCAACGCGCCGGAATATTCCCATAATCTCACAACGCCAGCGTAGCGAACGCCGCGAGGCCGAAACCAAGCGCGGCAAGTGAATAGTTGCGTATCGCCGCGAACCCGCGCTTGCCAGGCTTGCGCAAGCCTATGAAAATGCAGTAAGCAAGCAGCGCGTCGCACACGCCCGCCAACACCGCGTACAGCGCGCCCGCACCGTAATTGAACGGCAGGACGCTCAAAAACACGCCTAGCGCGAAAAGCAACGATGCGACTGCAGTAGTCGTGCCCACGCCGGCAAGCATCGGCAGCGTGGCAGCGCCAACGCTTCGGTCGCCCTCCACGTCGCGCGAAGTTATGAACAACTCGCGGCCAAGCCCCACTACGAATGCGATCGCGGAAAAAAGCGCGGCGAGCGCGCTCAAAGGTGCGCCTGACGCGACGTTGCCGTAAAAGAACGGCACTGCCATCGACAAGGCTATGAAAACGTTGCCCGCAAGCGGCAGCTTCTTCAAGAACGCGTTGTAGGCGACGGCTGCGCCAGCGAAGAACAGCGTGATGAAGAACGCGTTGCCGAACGGCAGCGACGCGACCACGCCCAACGCCAACAGCAAGCAACCCGCCCAAAACGCGACCCTCTGCCGAATGCGGCCTGAAACCAACGGCCGGTCGAACCTGCCCATCACGCGGTCGGTTGCCACGTCAAAATAATCGTTGAGCACGAATGCGCCCAACGTCACCAACGCAGGCCCCACGCCCGCCGCGGCCATCAGCAAGCCAACGCCGCGCGAAGCAACCGCCCAGCCGAGCAGAACCGCGAAGAACGTCAACAGCGCGTGCTCGGCGCGCGACAACTCCAGCCAATCACGCAATGCCATGCACGAGTTTGCGCGAAGGGGTTTAATATGCGTCACGGAAATAACCAGTGGTGGACAAGAACGTGTTCGCAACGGCAATGGACGCCGCGGGCGTGTTCCGCAACGAGACCGCACTATCGCCAGAGTTCCTACCTGCCGAAATGCCCGGCCGGGAAAGCCAGCTTGAAGAAATAGCCCGCGCGCTCGCCCCGGCAGCTGAAGGCCGGCTGCCTTCCAACCTGTTTATTCACGGACCCGCAGGCTCGGGCAAGACTAGCGCGTGCCGCAGCGTGGCGCGCCAGCTCACTGAATACTCGGGCAAGCCACTCGTAGCGTATGTGAATTGCTGGCAGAACTCCACGCGCCAATCGGTGCTGGCAGCGCTCGCGCAAGCAGCGGGCGAACCCTCACCCCGACGGGGCGTTGCTGGAGACGAGATTTACTCGCGCGCAATGCAACAATTCAAGCGCCAAAAACGCACTGCAATTGTCTTTCTAGATGAGGCCGACAAGCTGTTCAACGGCAAGGAACATGAAGTGCTCTACGACTTGAGCCGCAGCGCAGAAATGCACGCAGTGCCCACGGCAGTAGTTATGATAACCAACGATTCGAGCCTCGTCGCCCGCACCGAGGCGCGCATACGCAGTTCCCTCACCCCAACCACCGTCGAATTCAAGCCATACTCGCCCCAAGAACTCAAGATGATACTTTCAAGGCGCGCAGCGGAAGCGTTCCTGCCCGGCGCGTGCCAAGAAGAAGCGATAGCATTATGCGCGGCATTCGCGGCGAAACAAAACGGCGACTGCAGGATAGCAATCCAGTTGCTGTACAAGGCGGGGCGCAACGCGGAAAAACGCGGTTCTGAAACACTAGGCGTGCAAGACGTGCGGCAAGCTGCGGTAGACGCGCTCTCGAGCGCGCAGCAGAAACGCAGCCGTGACGAAGAACTGTTAAGCCCTGGCGCGAAGAACGCGCTGCAAATGCTGCGCGAAAACGACGGTATGCGAGTCAACGAATTCTACCTCAAGTTCGCAGCGACGCATGGGGGCAGTGAGCGCAGCGCGCGCAACTACCTGCGCGAGCTGGAAGAAAACTCTTTCACCACTGAAACCGAGTCGTGGGAAGCGGGCGGCGTGAGGCACAGAACCATACGGCTAAAGGAATAATGCGGCTGAAAGAATAGCCGGATTACCGTCAACCTTCGATTGCAACAAGCTCGTCGCAAAATTGCATTAACGAATTATGAATGCCCGGGTGTTTTTCCAAGTACACGAGCGCGCCGCTCGCCCCCGAACCGCGTATCTTGCAAGTCATAAACTGCGAAAAGCGCGCCACCGACTCCGGCGAGTGGTACAACAACAACGTTGAGAGAGAATCGAAGAAAACCATGCGTTTGGTGTGAGGCTGGCGCTTAAGCAACGCGTCTATCGCAAGGCTCAATTCCGTAAGGTTCTCCGTGCCATTCACGTAAACCAAGTTCGCGCGCTTCACTTGCGGCAACCCCGACGCGGAAGAAACTGCGTCAACAAAAGAAACCTTCGACAAATCCGCACCCTCCGAACCCAGCAGCTCGGCAACTTGCGAATGGGGCTTATTGAGCGTAACGTAAATACATTCGTACCCCGACGCGCGCGTGAGGCGCGAAACGAACTTCACGTTGTCAAGCAGGCTATTGCTGGCAGTGGGCTTGAAGAGCACCGCCCAACCCCGCTTTGACGACAGCCGGTCGGCCGCGCCCGCCAACAGCCCGCAGTCCCCACCCATGACGCACTAGAGTTGCTCGGGGTATAAAAGACTAGCTTGGCCTAAGACAATTCGTGGACCTCGGGCAAGGAATACGCCAAGCGCTCGCAAAGATAACCGGCGCGACGGTGGTTGATGAAAAGGCCGTAAAGGAACTCGTGCGCGAGCTGCAGCGCGCCCTCCTCGCCAGCGACGTGAACGTAAAGCTGGTCTTCACGCTAAGCAAGTCTATAGAAAAACGCTGCCTGCAAGAAAAGCCGTCCCACGGCCTCGGCTTGCGCGAGCACGCGATAACCGTCGTGTACGAGGAACTCTCGCGAATGCTGGGCGAAAGCTACTCGCCAAAGATAACGCCGCACCGGATAATGCTGCTCGGAATATATGGTTCGGGAAAAACTACGACGGCGGGCAAGATAGCGCGCTTCTACAAGTCGAAAGGCCTCAAGGCGGGGCTTATTGCCGCCGATGTGCACCGCCCCGCCGCGCACGAGCAGCTGGAACAACTCTCCCAGCAAGTTGGCGCAGAGTTTTACGGAAAGAAAGGCGCAACTGCAGAGGAAATAACGCGGCAAGGCGCGGCGGAGCTCGCGCAGTGCGACGTGCTCGTGCTCGACACTGCCGGCCGCAGCGCTTTCGACGAGGAACTCGCAAGCGAACTGCGCACGCTTCGGGAAA
>JBBSWX010000050.1:0-1139 GCA_038046065.1 Microcaldota archaeon
TGAATGATTCTTCGCGACGCGATTCACGGGAGCGTGGAGTTCAACGCCCTCGAAGCGCAAGTGCTTGACTCGCAACCCCTGCAACGCCTGCGGTTCGTCAAACAGCTCGCCACTGCGTACCTAGTCTTCCCCAGCGCGCAGCACACGCGGTTCGAACACTCGGTGGGCGCCATGCACTTGACGGGCGAGATATGCCGCAAGCTCAACGCGGAACCCGCGCAATTCCAGCTACTGCGGCTCGCAGCGTTGCTTCACGACGTGGGCCACCCGGCGTTCTCGCACGAGACGGAAGAAGTGCTGCGCAAGGCTACGGGCGAAGGGCACGAGGAGAGAGGCGCGCGCCTCGTTGAGGAAAGCGGCTTGGCGAACGCCGTGGAAAAAGCGGGTTTCAGCGCGCGAGAACTGAAAAACTTGTTGGCCGGAAGAGGTTGGGGCAGCGTGCTTACCGACGACTTGGGCGCAGACCGGATAGATTACTTGATGCGCGACGCGCACTTTACGGGCGTGGCGTACTCGCTGATAGACGCCGACCGGCTGCTGCAAACGATGGCGGTGCACGACGGCCGCGTGGTCGTCACGGAGAAAGGCCGCATGGCCGCGGAAAGCCTGTTGACGAGCAGGTACTTCATGTTCAACGTCGTGTACTACCACCCTACCGTGCGCATCGCGGGCGAGATGGTCGCCAAGACGGTGGCGGCAGCCATCCGGGACGAAGCCATCACGGCCGAAGGCGTGGCGGGAGGCACGGATTACGGCGTGCTCGAAAGACTGCAGGAAGCAGGCTACCCGCTGGCAAGCCGCGTGTTCGAAAGAAAACTCTTCAAGAAAGCGCTCGTAGTCGATACGGCCGCGGAAGAATCCGCCTCAAAATTCTTTTCAAGCAAAAACGCCTTGGCGGAAGTGGAAGGCGCGCTGGCCGCGGCGGGCTTCGCGGAAGGTGAGTTCGCCGCCTGCATGCCACTCGTGCACACGAAAGAGATAACTGCTAAGCTACTCTCGGGCGGGAAGTTGTGCGACTTGCAGGCATCATCCAGCCTCGTGAGGGCGCTGCAAGCCGAACGCCGGGAGGGGCACTTCGTGCTGGGAGTTGACGAACGCCGGAAGACGCAAGCGGCGGAAGCAGTGCTGAAACTATTTTA
>JBBSWX010000050.1:1239-4876 GCA_038046065.1 Microcaldota archaeon
GCGTCACTTGACTACTAGGCCAAGAAATATCTCTAGCAGTATTACCGCGATTGCGAAGCCCACGACTATGCGTGGGTCGATGAGCACGCTTGACGCGGTCACGTCGTAAAACCGCATCAAGCCCGTAGAGCTTTGCGGCGTGGTAATGCGTTCTTGAGCCATATGATAACACCCGAAAATGTTCGCCTCGAAAGGCGGTTGCACTGGAAGATAGTTTGTTGCAACTGGTTTTAAAACCCCGCGGGATGCGCGCGCTTCGTTGCGGAAAGGCTTTAAACAACGCGCGGCCTAATGCGTGGCGTGGGAAAGACTCTCGACGAGCTGGCGAAGGAAATACCGCACTTGCTGGTGGTCGCCGCGCTCTTGATAATACTGCTGTTCGTCGTCACGAAGTTCAAGTGGGTGCACTGCTCGCAAGTGCCGCAGTGGTGCAATGTGTACTGCGAGTTGAACGGCAAGTCGCAAGTCGCAGTGATTTCCGGCAACCCCGGCGACCCGGGGATAGGCGACGCTGCGGGCTTCCGCCTGCAGGCCTTGAACGACCGGCAGTTCACTTACATCGCGCCATTCCAAGCAAGCCAAATAACCGCGGGACTGCTGGAGGATTACGAGCTGGTGGTGTTGACGCACTGGAAGCAAGTCACGCTCAAGCAGGCGATTGCGCTGCGCGACTACCTCAACAAGGGCGGCAGCATTCTTTGGGAGGGAGACGCAGCGAGCGAGTACGTCACCACGCCTGAAGACGAGTCGTACGCCCTGGCCGAGAACGTGTCCAAACCCGGGTTTTACGAAGAGTACAAAAAGTTGTTGAACAAGACGCAAGGATTCGGCCTGCTGGGCGACGTGCTGGGCGTGAAGTACGTCAAGACGCACAGCCGCACGGGGGGGTTGAAGTACCAAAGCGTGAAGGACAACCACCTGATGGTGAGCGGCGTGCACAATTTTCAACTGCAACCAATAGTGTTCACCGAAGTGACGGAAAACCCGGCCGCGCTCACGAAAATCGCGGAGTTGAACGAGACGAGCACCGGCAAGCTTTACCCCGCGCTCCTCGAACGCAAGTACGTCGGCAGGATAGTGTATACGGCTGTGCCGCTCGAGTTCATCGGCAGCAAGACGCTCACAACGAACGTGCTTGATTACCTCGTAAGCTGCTAAACGCCGCAAAACCTCGCGGGCGCATCTTTATAAACTACTGACGCAAAATAAGTTTTGCGGTGATGCAATTCCATGAAACGTGGACAATATAGCGGTGCTGCTCCAGGCGGTAAATTCGGTGAGAGTGCGATTCCACTCATCTTGATCGCGATACTTGCGATTTTTCTCGCCGGGAGGTTCGGTATAGTAGACTTCTCAGGCGTGCCAGTCCTTAACTCCATATTCCCATCGCCCAAGATTACCGTGGGCGTGGTAGGCCGGTCTTCGTACGATATGAGGGCCTTGCTCGAGAGCGAAGACTACCGCGTGACGGGCGTGTACTTTGCGGGTGACATCGACCAGAAAGTCATCTACCCCGGCGTGCTCAACAATTTTGACGTGATAATATTGCAAGGCGAGTCCACCTGCGACCGCACCGCAAGGAAAGTCATCGCAGACCGCGTAAAGGCAGGCGGCAAGCTCATCGTAGTGGGCGACGCGTGCACGCGCGTGAGCGACGACCGCGCTGCGTACGGTTGGGACATCGGCATTGGTTCTCTCGGTGACGTAGTGCCCGTGGTGGGCGGCGGCGTGACGAAGGAACTCGAAATGCTGCAGACTAACGCGGTTCGCGGCAAGTTCAAGGTCGTGGCAGTCAACCACCCGGTATTTAACGGCGTGAAGAACTTCGGCTTCGACTCCGAGATAACGGCAATCACCGTGCCCAAGCCGAATGCTGAAATACTTGCGTACATTGACGCCAGCAGCATCGGCAAGGTAACCGCCCCCTCACTGTTCGCCATAGTGGAGAGCAAAGGCTTGTTCAGCGGCAAGACGATTTACTTCGCCTTCGACCCCGCCACCGTGGCTGCGCAAGGCACCGGCCGCAACATGTTCCTCAACACGCTGCTCTACTTGCGCGGCGCAAAGGGATAATTCAAATGGCCGAAAGGCCTTCTTCTTTTCTTCTTCGAAAGCCCCAGCGCAAGCCTCCCGAGAGAATAGTGATAATCTGCGGCCTTGGCAGGCACAGGTCGCCTAAGCTCGCAGAAGAATTCAACCAGTTCGCCGGAAAAGAAGGAATAAACCACTTGGTAACTGCCGAACACTGCGGCACTGAAACAAGCCCGCATGAATTCTGCCAGAAAACCGTCGGAGCGCGAAAGCTAGTTCCAGTAGACGCGCCGATAACCGCGGATGTGAAAGACCTGCTCACTCATTTCAAGCATCACCGCCTAACCCTGCCGGAAGTACATCCATTACCCCGCCAAGGCGCGGCAATATCCCCAGTATGGAAAGAACTGCTTATCGACGATGTGCTGGGGGTAAACTGGCGGCGGTTGGCAAGAAAAAGTGATTCGAATGATTGTGGGCGTTGACGCGGGCGCCACGAGCGCGCTCGCCGCGGTGGACTTCAACGGCCGCGCAGTGCGCGTGGAAAGCCGCAAGAACTGGCCGGCTGGAGAACTGTTGCGCACGGCCGCGAGCTTCTCGCCGGTAATCGTCGCCTGCGACACGAACCCCGGCCACCACCTTGCCCGGGAGTTGAAGCGCACTTTCGGCGCTAGGCTGTACACGCCCCGCAAGTCGCTCTCTCAAACCGAAAAGCGGCGGATGGCGTCGGCCGCGTGGCCCTGCCGCAACAGCCACGAGCGCGACGCGCTCGCCGCAGCCCTGAAAGCCTACCACCACGTTGAGAACAAACTGCGGCACACTGCGAGGATCGCAGGGGGAGACGCACGCGAGGTGCAAAAAAAAGTGTTGCAAGGCGAAAAGATGCGGCACGCCGCAGCAGCCGCGCGAAAAGGCTTTTAACACGCTGCCCCCAAAAAATAGCTAGTAAACCCGCAACGAACCAACGGAGGCCTGAAAACTATGGAAGAACTACCAACGCACCCCGTAAGCACGGAACCGGAAGTTGAAGAACACTTGCCCGAAAACCGCGGTAAAAGCGAGGCGGTAAGCCGCACGGCCAGCTCACACGGAGAACGCGAGGGACGCGACCCCAACACGATACTCGTCGGCAAGAAACCCGTGATGAGCTACGTGCTCGCAGTCGTAACGCGCTTCAACAACGGCGCGGAGGTAGTGCGCCTCAAGGCGCGCGGCAGGAACATCGCCATCGCCGTGGACGCCAACCAGGTAGTCAAAAACCGTTTCATCCGCTCGCTGCGCAACAAGGAAGTGCTCCTCTCGACGAGCGAGATGACTCGCGAAGACGGCTCGCCCACGCGCGTAAGCAGCATGGAAATCGTGATGGCGCGCCAGTAGCGGCAAGCAAACGGAAATAACCCTCGAATAACCCACACACCCCCGTGCGAGTGCAGGCCTTGCGACGCGCGGGGATATAAGCCGCGAGGCGCTAAAGAAACAGGACGCACTCGCAAGCAACTCACGGAGACGATAACAACATGGTGTCATTGAAAAGAAGGCAAGTTGCAAGGCAAGTCATGCGCAAGAAACGCAAGATAACCAAAAACCTCCGCTCGCGCAGCAAGGC
>JBBSWX010000051.1:0-10313 GCA_038046065.1 Microcaldota archaeon
GGGGGGCACGGTAGTGAAGGCAGTCACGCACCACGAAATAAAAGTGGAAAAGCAAGACCACGACGGCCGCGAGCAGTGGGTAATCCGCGTGCTGCTCGACATTTGAAACGCTGGCGGCCTAAGGGACTGCTGCGACTAGGGAATTAAAACAAGGGCTGGCCCAGCCAGCCAATCAAACCATCACTTGCGTTTCTTGCCTTTCGAGACAATTTTCGCGGCAAGCGCCTTGCCCCAACCGCGGCACGCACCGCCTTTAGCGCGGTTCCACAACGCGAGGCAGAGAATCACTTCAACCACGAATGCCGCGGCGAAAGCCAAAGGCTGCGACGCCGAGCTGAAGGACAAGCCCAACTGCGGCACGACGAAACCCCAGCCCATCACGGCCAACACGAGCTCGCCAACCGCAAGCTTGCCGAACACGCCGGAAAACCACACGCTCGCTGCTTTCGCAGGCTTCTCGCCAGCAACGCCCACGCGGTACAGTATGTACGAAACGACGAGCGCGATTACGAAGAACGTCGGGTAGAACAGCCTCGCGGGACTGAAACCAATCTCGGGAATCGAGTAACTCCAGTTGAACAACAACGCTGCGAGCATCGACGCGGCGCTCAACCCGCTAGCACCACTAAGCCAAAGCAACGCTTCTCCCTTGCCAATCTTTTCGAATCCCATCAAGCCTCTACCCCAAGCCGCAATGCGGCTCAAAGAACTTACTGAAAGCGCCTTTTAAAGATGCCGCTTTCAAAGGCGCGCCGCCCGCCCAAAGGATAATATACTTACGTATAAGTACAGATACTTACAAAGGGACGTGTGTTTGTTGAAAAAAGATTTCGCATTCTCAAAACACTACCGGGAAGACGAGGATGTATGCGTCGAACTGGCGATGGACTGCGTCAACACTGGAAAAAAATCACCCGAACAACCGCCGGACAAGTTCAAGGCGCGCAGACAGTACCGGCTCGGCGAGCTGACGGTAATATACCGCGATTATGGCGAGTATTTCTTCGTTATAACTGCGTTTTGGAATGAACGGAGGAAACACAATGAATCTTGAAGGAAAGCCTTGCGGAGTTTGCGGCAAAGGCCGTTTGAAAGGCTTTAAGGACGAAGTGGCTGACGGCATACACGTAGATGCCTATCAATGCGAACACGGCCACGTCAGCTACTCGCGCGAAGTAATGGAAAAAGTGGAGGCCATGCGGCGCGCCACCTCGCAAGAACGCCACATCGTCAAGGTAGGCTCTTCGATAGCCGTACCAATACCCGCGTCAATCGCAAAACTGCTTGAACTCAAACCGCGAGAGAAAGTGTTCGTAGCACTGCGGGGCAACAGCATAGTGATACGGCCAAGCTTGAGTTAAGTGCCTTCCTGCCACGACGCGAGGTACTTCTTCTGCTCGGCAGTAAGCTCATCCACGCCCAAACCGTGCGACTGCAGCTTCAGGCGCGCGACAGAATCATCAATCTCCGCCGGCACGTCAAGGACTTTCGCCGCAAGCTTGCCGCGGTTCTTGGCGATGAACTCCGAAACAAGCGCCTGGTCCGAAAAGCTCAAGTCCATCACCGCGCTAGGGTGTCCTTCGGCAGCCACGAGGTTCACAAGCCTGCCGTCGCCCAACAGGAACACGCTGCGGCCGTCCTCCAGCACGAACTCTTCCATAAACTCACGCACGCGACGGCGCTCCACCGCAAGCTTCTCAAGCGCAGGAACGTCTATCTCCACGTTGAAATGCCCCGTGTTCGCCAACACCGCGCCGCTCTTCATAAGCTTAAAATGCTCCCCGCGAATCACGTGCTTGTTGCCAGTCACGGTAACAAACACATCTCCCAACGCCGCCGCCTTCAGCATAGGCAACACTTCAAAGCCATCCAAGTGCGCGCGCAACGCCTCGACCGGGTCAACTTCACACACTATGACTTTCGCACCCATCCCCAAAGCACGCCGCGCAACGCCCTTGCCGCAATTGCCGTAACCAACGACGACGAACCTAGCGCCCGCCAACAGCACGTTAGTCGCGCGCAAAACGCCGTCAATCGTAGACTGGCCCGTGCCGTAATAGTTGTCAAACAAATGCTTGGTAGGCGTGTCGTTCACCGCAACAACCGGGTATTTCAACGCGCCGCCCTTCTCCATCGCCCGCAAGCGAATGACGCCCGTAGTCGTCTCCTCCTGCCCGCCCCACACGCCCTTCAACAGTTCCGTGCGCTTCGAGTGAATCAAACTAATCAAGTCACACCCGTCATCCATCGTGATGTTAGGCTTCAAGTCAAGGCACGCGTTAAGACACTCATAATAACGTTGGTTGTCCATGCCCTTGACCGCGAAAGTAGGAATGCCCTCGGCGGCAAGCGCAGCCGCCACGTCATCCTGCGTCGACAGCGGGTTTGAGGCGCACACGGCCACCTCCGCACCACCCTCGCGCAGCGTGCGCGCCAACACGCCCGTTTCTTTCGTCACGTGAAGGCACAACGCCAACCGCACGCCCTTCAACGGCTTCTCCCTCGCGAAGCGCGCGCGCACGCTCATAAGCACCGGCATTTGCGACTCGGCCCACGCCAAGTTAAGCTTTCCTTGCCCCGCGAGACCCGCGTCCTTGATAATGCTCTTCATAAAAATCCCGCCAAGCGCGCCCCGCCCTAGTGATTTATAGCCTTGCAAAGCATAAAAAAGCCATTGTGAACCGCCCGAAGCCAACGCCTTGAACATCGAGTTGATACGCAAATGAAACGTTTTCCGTGCACGGAACGCGAAACCCGACCCGAATGTAACCGCACGGGCTTCGCGTTAGGTGCTGTGAAACCCCTGAAAATTCCCGCGCCCCGCACGGCTATAGTAGTAGGCAGGCGCGCCAACATCGTAGCAAGAATGCTTGAAGCGAACGGCTTTCGCATCACCTCCAACCGCCCGCAGCTCGTCGTAACCTTCGGGGGGGACGGCACGATACTGCACTCGGAAAGGCTCTACCCCGGCGTGCCGAAACTGTGCCTGCGCAACCGCAACGCGTGCTTCAAATGCACGAGAACCAAAGGAAGTAAAAACGGCGGAAAGAAAAGCAGAAGGATGATGTGCATCAAGTGCGGCGAGGCCGCAATAAAAAAAATCGCCGCCTCGAAAACAATTCGCGTAAAACTCGAGAGAAAACTCGAGGCAACCGCAAGAACGAAAGACAGACGCGACAACAACCCCCCGCTTGCGAAGATGCTCGCGTTGAACGAAGCGCAAGTGCGCAACAAATCACCGCTGCACGCGCTTCGCGGAACTGTGGAAACGGGCGGCAAGCGCATTGCGTTCATCGGCGACGGCGTGATTGTAGCAACGCCGTACGGCGCGACGGGCTACTTCCGCGCCGCCTGCGGCAAAACCTTCAAGCGAGGGTTGGGCGTGGCGTTCAACAACCCCACGCAACGGTTAAAACCGCTGCTGCTCAAGGAAAATGAGGCGGTGAGAATCACGGTAACGCGGCGCAACGGCGTGTTCGCGTGCGACAACAACCCCGCTACGGCAACGCTGGCCGAAGGAAGCACCGTGACCGTGAGGAACGGCAACCGCTTTGCAAAGTTCGTGGTGGCATGACGTTAAAAACAATAGTCTCAACCGGCGCGAGAAAATTCTGGGAATTCATGAGGCCGCCGAACGAAGCGGAAGTAACTGCAGCGTTCGGCAAAAATTTCGGCAAACTTAAAAAACGCAAGCCATTGCAACTGCAAGCCGCGCTCGAACGCACAAGAGCCGAACAGGCACGAAAAGCCCTCGCGGAAATGCCGTTAAGAAAAAGGCTCGCAAGCCTCCCCGGACGATTCTTGAACGCAATACACCCGCCGAGCGATAGCGAAATAACGGCGGCGTTCAACAGAAGCGAGCGTAAACGCTAACGTTGAACCGCTTGCACGCGACCACCGTGAACGCAATTCACTCGGGCTTTCTCACGAACAGGCCAACGCCAGGCAAGTAACGAAAACCGGGCATCGGCGTCACCCGCAAGCGCACCAACCCTTGCTCTCGCATGCGGCGATTCAGCTCGACCTTGTCCTTGCAACCGGCATTAAGCGCTGAAATAGAATCATTGTCGCGCGAAGCCAGCTCGCGAAACTTTGCAGTTGGAACGAAAGAAACGTAACCCCGCACCTTGCCAAGATCATCAACGGTTGCCACGTGCCAATGCGTAACCCCGTGTTGCAAAGCACGCGCCACACTCGCATAGTCCATTATTGAAGGCAGGCTCAAACCAATGTTAGCGCCGAACGATTGCGCCACGTGCGTATGAAGTAAAGTCCTTGCGCTACCCTGCAAAACCTTCCAGTCGATACCGCAAGAACAAAACTCGCGCTCCAACGCAGCTGGAATCAAACCGCCGCGAGGAGTCTTCAGCCACGCCATTTCACGCTTTCGCGCGTCGTGCCAACCCGCCACAACCTGCGCAACGCTTTTTCCACCCAAGAAAACCACGCTCTGCAACCGCCGCACGCCCGGCCTATCTCTACACTCACGGTGGCAAGGTTTTTAAGCACAGGCTAGGTAACTCTTTTCGAAATGGCTGACGTATCGTGCCCCAACTGCGGCAACCCGCAGCTGGATGTGGACGCGCAAAACAGCGTCGTGTACTGCCGCCAGTGCGGCTTCGCAGTACGCGTAGACCCGCAAACCGGCGAGGCAGTGCCAATCTCGCAAGGCAACGCACCCGGCGGCGCAGGCGCACAAGGCGCGCCCGCAGCAGCTCCTGCAGTTTACCAGCAAAGCTCGTTCTTCGGACTGGACTCCACCACGTTCCTCCTCGCAGGAACAATTGCAGTGCTAATTGTGTACTACCTCTTCCTCCAGCAAGGCGACGGAGGCTTCTTCTTCGCACTAATCCTGTGGGTAGTATTCTTCTTCTACTGGCTCAAGAACAAATAGAAGAACCTTTTCTGCGCGGCTCGACTACCGCTCTCGCCGCTTGAAAAGCTTCACCAAAATAGTTAAGGTCTGCCCACGCGCCACAACAGGCGGAAGAACGCCTTGAACGACTCCGCCACGCCAGCGTTCTCGATGACTATCCCCACTGGCGCGTCACCCCACACGGCCAGCAGCACCTTGCCGCCGTAAACATTCGCAGCCATCGGCATCGCGTGCTCGCTTGAAACGAACCGCACTTGCGTGAACGCCTCCCTCCTGCGGTCGGCGCCTATCGAACCCCGCAATTTCGACGAAACTAAAATACTGCAAGAGATTCCTTTCGCGGCACGACGCGCGTGAAACTGCCGGATGAACCTGCGGAAGCGCGGAAACACCGCATCGGGAGTGTCCACCGCAAAAACCAGGTACTCCTCCCCACGGCCAAGCTTGAGGATGTCGCCGAACGCCAGCCGCAAGCCGTCCCAACCGCTGAAAATCCTCACGCAAGACCCTTGCTCCTTGCGCGCCTGCACGGCAAGCAACGCCCCCAACGCGGAAACGCGCTCTGAAAACTCTGTCTTCCGGCGCGCGATGGCCTCCGCCAGTGCTTCCGGCGCCAACGCCCGGTAGTCACGCACGCCGTTCACGACTATGCGCGACGCGAAGCCCTTCGAAACGAGGCGCTCGAGACAAAAGTAGGCCGCCGACTTGTGCATCCCCAGCGACGCGGCCAAAGCAGAGCCGCTCGCGTGTCCCGCGCGCGCCAGCCGGTCCAACAGCTTCGCCTCCGTGCTGGTGAGGCCGAGTTCGCAAAACGCTTCTGCAGAAAATGCTTTCACCACCATCTTAACACCGCTTAGTACAGTACTGTACTAACTCCACAAAAGTACTGCCGCCAGGCATTATTATGCCTATGGATAAAAAACTGATAGCCATAGCGTTAGTCGTAGTTGCCGCCGTGCTGCTGCTCTCAAGCCAAGGCGCGCTTTCCGGAAACCTGCTCGCCGGAGAGGCCGTGCAAAGCAAAGCCATCGTGGTAGCGTACCTGCCGGTCACGCAGTCGCTGCCGCTCTTCACCGCGTTCGAGCAAGGCGCGTTCGAAAAAGCGGGCTTGCGCGTGGAGCTGGCGCGCTTCGATTCGCCCAACCAACTTATAGATGCGGTGGCAAGCGGCCGCGCGCAGGCCACCGCCCCCAGCGCCGCGTCAGGCATAGCCGCGCTCGCCGAACAAAAGTCGCCCGGCTCGTTCAAGATATACGGCTTCAACTGCGGCACGCGCACGAACGTCAACGACGAGCTGCTCGCGGCAAAAAACTCGACGGTGGCGTCGATAGCCGGCTTGAAGGGCGGGAAGCTCGGCATCATTCCCGGCATACAGTTCCGCACCGTGGCGCTCAAGATACTGAAAGAAAACGGCTTGAAGCCCGGCGACGTGGAGCTCGTGGACATTGCCGTGCCCCTGCAGCTGCAAGCGCTGGCTACAGGCAGCGTGGACGCGCTGCTCACCCTCGAGCCAGTTGGGACGATTGGCACAAAGAAAGGCGTGTCGCGAATGCTTGAAGCCAGCCCCATGGTCAAGTTCATTGCCGACCCGTGGTGCGGCGGCGTGGGCCTCGTTTCCACAAAGTTTTACGCGCAAGACCGCGCGAACGCCGAGCTCTTCATCAAAACGATGCGCGAGGCAGCGCGCGAAGTGGAAGCGAACGCAAGCACGAAAACTTACCTTGAAAAGTACTTGGGCATGGATGCCGAAACCGCTGCGACAGCGCCGCTGCCGTTATTCGTGGATACGGCACGCATGAACGACGCTACTGCAGCGGCATACCAAAAATTTGCCGACGTGTTCTTCGAGATGAACGTCACGACTGAAAGGCCGTTAACCGCCGGAATGCTGCTGCGCAGTTAAAGCGCAACTGGCTAGAAGTCGCTGAGGCTCTTTTGCGCCTGCGGCTTTGCCGGCGAGGGCGCGCGCTTGCGCGGCTCGCCCAGCTTCAACTCTTCCGGCAGTTGCAGCACGCCGTACTCGCCGTCGAAACCCGGCGTGACGCGCAGCTGGCCTTCGCGGTTAAGGAGGATTGCGGAAACGATTTTCTCGTGCGTCACCGGCAAAAGCTTTTCGCGCGGAGCGTCCAACAGCACCGCCAGTTCGCTGCCGAACGCAGCCACGAGCTTGTCCCCCTCCTCCGCAACTTTGTTCGAGTAGAGGTTCGAACCGAACGCCGAGGCGAGCAGCTCGTGCAGCGGCAACAGCTTGCGGAAAGGCACCGCGCCAGGCGGCTTTGCACCGACCGGCCGGTCGGCCAGTTGTTGCACGCGGCTCTCCACGCCCACCGTGAGCGGACGGTGGCACTTGGGACAACGCCCCGCCAACCGTTTCGTCTCTTCCGGCGCGCAAGAAAACCCACAATTGCGGTGGCCGTCGTAATGGTACTTGCCGTAATTGGGGTCTACTTCCACCGTGAACGCCAAACCCTTGCGCGTCTTTATCGCAGCGTATAACGACTGGTAAGAAACGCTTTCGGAAAGCTCGAACGCGTTGCACTCGCGGCCGAGGCGCCACGGGTGGATCGAGTGCGCGTCCTAGTTGGAGAGCAACGTGTACTTGTCGAGCTTAGACATTCTCCACGCCATCGAAGGATCCGCGCTCATCCCGCTTTCAAAAGCGAAGATATGCTTGGCTTGGTCTTCGTAACATTCTTCAATTGAATCGTACCCGCCGTTGTTTCCCAAACAACCGAACCACGGAGTGAAGGCATGCGCCCCGTAAACAAGAATATTTTTGTCTACGCTCATACACGCCTCTACGACAGCGGCGCTGCTCGTGTTGCCGAACATCGGCCGGCCGTCAGCCGCGAGGTTCCCCCACTTTGAAAACACGTCATTCAACTGGGCTGCTTGCTCGAATCCCGGCGCGTGAATCACGTGGTGCACGCGTTTCATGCCTAGAAAACTCGCCACTTCCGCAGTAAGGGTGTAACGCACGGGCGACGAGCGCAGCGAGGCAAGCGCAAACAAACCTGCCTCCGCCTCGACAAGCTTTTCCTTCAACTCCTTGAACCACGTCGGGTGCGTGAAATCCCCCGTGCCAATCACGCCCAGGCCTTTGGCAAGCGCGCCTTCATTCAAACCTTCGAGGTTCATTTGCGGCGACACGGCGCGCGAGTAACGCGAGTGAAAATGAAAATCTGCGAACAACGGCATAACGAGCAGTATGCCGGGAAAGCGCTTTAAACCGTACTAGTGAACGCTAAGCGCATAACCTAAACGCAAGGGCAACGCCGTGGCTCTGAAGCTTACCGTATGTAAGATATTTCAGGCGGCTTTGCAGAGGCTTGCGGCAATTCTATATTCGCCTGCTGCTCAAACTTCTGGATGAGCCTCGCCGCCTTGGAGGCGCGCCTGCCCAGCTTGGTAGTGTTGATCTTGCCGCCAAGAAACTTGGAAAGCACGTCGCTCAACGCGGTGGCGCCCTTCCCGTCTACAATCGGCCCGGGAGTCTCGACGAGGAGGCACGCGCCCTTCAAGCCGTAAATGCGCGCCAACCCCGGCATCACGCCAGCCATGCCCACGATGGGCACGACGCCCGCAGGCGCGGCGACGCCGGCGGTGGAAAGCTTCTTGAACAAGCCTTTGCTCGTGCTCGCGGCGAACACGCGCGGCTTCTCGGCAATCCTATTTATCGCGTAGCCCGCCATCGAGATGACTGTCGAACCGCCTATCTGTTTCAAGTGGTCGAGGATGCGCCCGGCAACCTCGTACTGCCCCTCCACGGTGAGAGGCTGCAAGTCGCCTTTCACAACCACGACGTCAATCTTGCCTACCTTAGCCTTGTAGAAATGAATGCCGAAAAGCCGGAGCTTGCCGCTTGACAACGCGAGCACTTGGTTGGGAAAGTGTTTCGAGTACAAGACGGCGTAATGCTCCGCGCCAGCCGTGCGCGCAATGTTATCAGCAGCCAGCTTGCTCACGAGGCCAATGCCCGGCAGGCCCACCACCATCACGGGGTTGCGGAAAGAAAGCTTCTTACGGGTGATGACGCGCGACTCTTCAAAAGCTTGCGGGGAACCCTTCGACATGAGCATTACCAAAACGATTACGCAACACTACTTAAATAACTCCGGGTATTTCGACTTGCGGCGATACTCGGCGTACTTGTCGGGCACGCTGTATTTTGCAGGGTGCGGCGTGACCGTTGCGCAGCCGCAGGCACTGCAAGCGGCACGCAGCGTGTACCCCCCGCAAGCCTTGCAAAGCAATATCATTTCCCCACAACGCCCCAAATTCCTCAACGCGCCAACGATTTGTTAACGCTCCAACTGCCACTCAGCGTTCCAACGAAAACTCGCACTTGCGCTTCTTGCACGCCGCTTCAAGGTACTCCTCGACCTTCGTGAGCTTCTTCTCGGCATTCTTGTAATCATCCGACTCCACATCAACGTAATAATTAGGCGCGCCCAGGTACAACACTTTCATCTGCGTCTTCGCGTCGGAAGCCTTCTCGATGCCCGACAGCAGCTCGCGCAAAGCCAGCACGCCGTCAGAATCGAAGGACTTCAGCGAGAGCCTCGCGCGAATCTCCACGCGCTTGGGCGCCATCTCCTGCTTCACTATATCGCCCAGCGTCTCCGCCCAACCCGGCGGCAGCTGCGTCTTCAACGAACCCGCCGCCAGCGCCTCCAAACCCGCGGCGACCGAACCGCACTCCTCGAGCAAAGGCGCGCCCGCCTCGCGCCACGAAAGCGCGGGCGTCTTCTTGAGCCGGCCGCCCACAACCTCGATGAGCTTGCGCGCCTTCTTCTCGGCTTGGAAGCTCTCCAACTTTCGCTTGCGGTCGGCTTCCGACACTTGCCGCAGCGAGATGTCCACCTGGCTCTTGTCCTTGTCAACGTTCGTTACTTTGACGACGACGCGCTGCCCCTCGCGCAGGTGCTCGCGAATGTTGCGCACCCAGCCGGAACTCACTTGCGAAATGTGCAGGAAGCCATCGCGGCCCGCGTACTCTTCCAACACGCAGAACGCGCCGTAAGGCATTATCTTCTTGACAGTAGCGATGACGTACTCGCCAGGCTCGGGAAAGTCAGACTGCTCCAACACTAAACACCCACGAAAGACATTCAGCAAGGCAAGGCAAATAAAAGGCGCGGTTCAAACGAAAAGTATGCCGAAATTCGAGCCCAGCTGCCTCTACTCAAAACAGTTCGGCCTGCGGCTGCTCGAACGCGCCTTGAAGGGAGTGACGGGCGTGCGCGCAATCCCCTTCCGCGTGTACCGCAGTTCTGGAGACTACCGCGAAAGCCACTTCCCCCCAAATACGCCGCGGTTCTTGGTAAGGATAGACGTCGAAACTAGTAAGGAACTAGCTAACCGCACAAAAACGCGAGATGTTCCGGTCATAGCGTGGTTTGAAATACCGCGTCTAGCCACCGAAGACGAACCCCGC
>JBBSWX010000051.1:10413-14859 GCA_038046065.1 Microcaldota archaeon
CGTTGCGTGACAGTAACACGCCGATAATCTTAACGCGCAAGTTCCATTATTCAACGGTGCACGACTGCCTTGAAAAAGCAAACGCCCCGCACTTGGCCGCACCCCTCACGGCAGCAGCCAGGCACATAGTGGCTGAAGCTCAGAAAGTTGAAGAGAACGGCCGCAAACTGCATACGTGCGAAGCGAGCTACGTCGTGCTGCCTGACGGCGCGATAGAGTTTTACGACTTCCTGGCGCAGAATCTGCACGACGCGAGAGCGACTTAAGACAACACTTCAAGCACTTTGCCGTTCACGGCCTTCGCCCTTCCGCCCGTAGTTTCGATAACCGCGGCAACTCCTTACGAAAAGAATATATCCCTTACATTCTTATAGTTTGTAAGGTTGGCGAAATGGAAATATTTGAATCGAAGGTAACTGACAAGTTCCAAGTGACGCTGCCCAAAGGCTGCCGCGACGCCATAGGCGCCCGGGTGGGCGACACCGTCGCGTTCCTCGTGGAAGGCAAGGTCGCGCAAGTGGCGCTAAAGCCCGGGGACGTGCTGGCGAGGATGCGCGAACTTTCCGGCGGCAGGCGCTCTCCAGGCATCGCGGCGGAAGTGAGGAAGGCGCGCGCCGGGTGGTAAGCCTTGCAGAAAATCCTCCTCGACTCGAGCGTATTCCTTGAAGTGATGCTTAAAGGCACGCGGGAACGGCAGGCTGCGGCAGTCCTCGCGGCGGTAAGCGGCGGGCGCGCGGAGGGCGTGGTGAGCGCATTGTCAATCGCGGAAGTGAAATACCACGCCTTGCGCAAGCTGGGACACGCGCGCGCATCCGAAGCGGCGTACCTCGTGCAAAACTTTCCAAATTCGCGCGTGGTGGACGTCACGCCGGGAATGGCTTCAACCGCGGCCGACTTGCGGTTCAAGTATTACGACCGCAGGAACAGGCAAATGTCTTTCGCAGACGCGGTGCTCGCGGCAACCGCGCTGCAAGCCGGCTGCTCGAAGATAGTTTCAGGCGACTCCAACCTGAAGGGTCTTGAGGAAATAGCCTTCGAAGGCTACTAGCCGACGCGCTTTACGACAACACTTCGAGAACTTTGCCGTTGACTACCGTCCTGCCGCCAGTCGGCTTGGTGACCACCGCGCCGCACTGGCACTCGACCGCTTCGCTGGAGTTGCCGAAGACGACGGTCTTCTTGCCGCACTTGCATTGCACTGAAAGAAACTTGCTCATTAGATCACCGTGCTACTTCCGCCTTTTTCTTCATGCGGCCGCTTATCGTGCGCTCGTGCTTCTTCTTGCACGTGAGGCACTCGAGCATAATCTTGTTGCGGATGCCTTGCTTCTTCACCTTAGCCTTGCCTTTGACCTTGCCGTGGAAGCCAGCGAGCTTGCGCGCGTGCCTGCGCGTGCCCAACGCCATCTTGCGGCCGGGCTTTATCTTAGTAGTACTGACTTTCACCTTGTGCTCGGTGTGCTTGCAACACTTGGGGCAGTAGGTCTTCACTGTTTTGGGAACCATCATGGACAACAACCACTAACAGGCAACAAAGTTATTTGGCCGCGGCAAGCTTAAAAACGCTGGGTTTCCCTAAACCTTCCTCGCGAGGCCTTGTTCAATGAGCAGCTGCGCATCGTCCTTCGCCAGCTTGACTATCTGCTGCACGCCGAACGGCCCCACCACGCCGGTCACGCCCACGAACTGCGGGACTTCAGAAACCACTTGCACCTCAAGCTCCTTCTCGCCCGCCGCTGCAGGCACGGCAGGACTGGCAGGCATGCTGGAAAAAAGCTTGGCCTCGTAATCGGCGACGAGCTTCACGAGCGAATGGTAAAGCTCCTTCTCTTCGCGCGCCAGCCCCTCGCCCGAAACGTCGCCGCCGTGAACGTCGCGCAGCGCCTTCAAGAAAACTTTCTGCTGGCGGCGGAGTGCGACTTCCGAAAGCAGCTTGCGCGTGCCTTCGTAAACGGAAGCCGCCTCGAGCGAAAAGCCTTTGTGCAGCGCCTCGCGCTGGAACTCGACGTGCTTGCGGTAATCCTCGTAAAAACTGGCTTCGAGGGGCGTTATCACGGCGTGGTTGCGTTCCTGCAGCTGCAAACGCCTCAAAGCCTCGAAACTCACTTCCACCAAAAAGCCCCCCGGTACTCCCCCTCACCTGCGAACGCTACGGAAGGTTAGTGTTGCGCAACTCGCTTAAAACCGTTGCGCTGCTCCGGAAGGCCGCAGTGCCACGCCAGCACGCGCTTGCGAAAAGAGTCTGACTTGAAGACGTGCAAGTCGAAACAATACACCTTGCCGCGGTCACAGCCGTAGTTGAACTCCAGCGATGGGTCGCTCAAATCTTCAAGGTTGACGGCAACCCCCAAAACGCGGAAGGGAATCATCTGCAGCCGGGCGGTTTCAGCGTCGTGCTCTTCAGAAGGTTTGAGTCGCGGCATAACGGCGACAACGCTCGGCTTGCCGCCGGAATCGTGGGACACGAAAAAACCAGAGCCAGGATGATAGAAACCCTTGCGGCGAAGCTCCTCAAAAAAACGCGCGTAAGCAACCGCCTCCCGCTTCGAGCGCGGTTTGTACACAGACCGCCATGACATACACAAGTCGTTGAAAACTTTTGCAAAGCGATCCTGTCGCTCGAAAACCCCGGGAAACGGACATCCCGCCAGTACACAATCCCGAAATCCCCTTACCAACGCGGGGGGCTGCACAACTTTGGCCACGAAAAGCTTTTGCGCGCCGTCGATTTATTGCTTTGCCAACGAAGCCTTGCCCTTGCGCAGGAGAAGCACCGCAACTGCGAGGGGCAGCTCCTTCGCAACGCCTTGCTGCAGCTCGAACGAAACGTTGTTGAACTCGAAGTTGAAAGAATCACCGGGAACTACTTCCTGCGCGCCCCGCAACGCCACCGCATCCACGTCAGGCCTGAAGGAAGAAAGCTCGCCGAGCGGAATCTCCTTGGCACAAAGCCCCGTGTCCCCGTGCAGCGAGCCCGGCACGCGAATGAGGCGCGCCTTGTCGAAAGTCACAGGCTTATCCAGTTCAATGCGCGTGCGGCTGACGGCGGAGTCGATGAGCTTCACCCAAACGTCTTCGAGTCCCGCAACGAAATCCCAGTTGCCGGCAGAAAGCTTTTCCAACGCCGCCTGCCGGTTCTCAATGAAAAGCCGCGCCGCCTTGCGTTGCGCGCCCCACTCCTTGAATTCTTCCCCGCCCGCGTTGGAAGCGAACTTGAAAACCTCGCGGAAGACCTTCGCACCCCACCCGCGCGACGCGGCGGCAGGCCCGCGCAACGCGTGCTGCACGCGCTTGCCTTCAATCGCGCTGCGAGACAACAGAGTCTTCGAGCTGACTTCGAAAGCCATTGCGTAATCACACAACTGCCGGCGCGCGTCAGGCGAAAGCTGCTGCACCGCGGGAGAGCGAACGTGAAAGTGAAAGCCCTTGCTGCCGCTAAAATTGCAAGCCACCTCCCCGCGCGAAAAACCGTAGTCGGAAAGCAAGAATTCTTCTAGAAAACGCAGCGCATCCTCGCGGGCGCGCTCGAGGCACTTGAGGCAGAAAACCTTCGAGTGCGTTGCGGGATGCTCTTCGGGATACTGCCGGTCGAGGTCAAACACCACATCCTGCCCGAGGAACACTTTCTTCGGCATTGGCTTCGCGTCAGGCAAGCGGTAACGCGCGGTTGAGTAAGAAACGTAGAAAGGCGCGTCGCGCGCGAGAAAATCACGGAACGCGTCGTTAGACGCGAATGCCTTGTGGCGGTAATCAATCTTGTCTTGAAACCCCACGCCGAACTCGCGCGACGCGCAGTCCGGAACGGCTATGGCGCGGCTTGACGGAGAGGCGTAGAACGAAGCGAACGCCGCCTTGCAAAACTCAAGTTCGCCAACCATTTCAAGCACGCCCTTCACGCCTCGCAGCGCTTACCGCTGCCGCCCGCCGCTCGGCGCGCAGCGTGCAGTTCGCGCAGTCAGGCAAGTCCGCCAAGCCGTGCTCGCGCTGGAACTTGCACGAGAAGTTTATGTTGCGCTTGTACACCCACTCGAGCGACGCGAGCGCCTCGCGCTCGGTGAAAGGCCGCGAGCCCGTCTGGCAAGCGGCGGCAAAACCAGCCATCACCTCGCGCGCCGCCTCCAGCTGCAACCCGTCCTTGCGGCAAGCTATAGCCAACGACATGCTCGCGTAATACCGCTTGCCTTCAGCCGCGCCAGCCAGGATTGACCGCACGCACGCAAGCGCAAGGTACTTGCCTTTGAACGACTCTTGCTGCACGGGCTTCGGGAGCGACGAGCGCAAGCTGGCCGCGGCCGACTTGAACAACTCGGGCAAGTCTCGCGGCAACGAAAGTGGAGAAAGGGCTTTGCGGAAAACGGCCTTCCTCAACGCCGCGAGAAGCTCCTCGTGCGAGAGGAACACTTTGCCTTGCTGCAGCCCGCCGGCAGGCAGCTCGCCGCCTTGCTG
>JBBSWX010000052.1:0-36774 GCA_038046065.1 Microcaldota archaeon
CGGCGTGCAACTAGGCGGGGAGGTTGCCGTGGAAGGCGCGCATTGCTTCTGAAGACACAGTTAAAAGCACTTTGTTGCCTCTAGTATCGTTAGGTGTGCTGATGAAGTTTTGGCGGGTGAGGACGCTCGCGTCCGTAATCGGGCTGGCGTTCCTCTTGCTGTTGGCGTTAGTACTCTACCCGCATCAGGGGGTGCCTTCCCAGCAGGATGCCGTGCGGTACGTTCTTGAGGATTTGAAGGCCGATTCGGCGTTCTCCGGCAGGGACGTGCTTCATTCGGTTTTTTTGGCAAGCTATTCGAACGCGACTGGCCAGTGGACGGTTGTCGTGAAGGTGACCGAATCGCCGCATTCGCAGTGCCCGCGCGTGCTCGTAAGGACTTACAACCTTCTCCCGATACGCAAGGGCGTTGACAAGGTTGCAGCGGCCTACTGTTCCCTCGGAAAGCCCATAGCTTACGCCGAGGAGGCAATCTCGGCGACGAGGCGTGACGCCGACGTCACTTCGCTCGTCAGGTCTGGCGCGAGTGCGTGCGGCTATTCACTGCCCCTATCACCGGGCGAAGTGTTTTTCTACTGCCCCGATTCGGATTTAGGCGGGTTGCAGCAGGCCGTCGCAAGCTTCAGTCCCGAGGCGCGCTGGGCGGTCGAGTGGCGTTCGCAAGGCGGTTCACTCGTGCTCGGAGTGGACTCTAACGGCAACATAGTTTCGCGCGGCACAATCTCGTAAATGCCGTTCTTCATAGATGGCGCGCTGGGCGTTTGGCGGCTATATTAGTTCGCGCGAAGTTCTGGGCTTCAGATTACCATTATCAATATTCCCAGCACTAGCAGGATAAGGCCTATCCACGCTATGCCCCCTATGACGAGGCCGTTCACCAGCAGGGACGTGATGCTTCCCGAGAATGCGAATGTAAGCGTCAGGGCCAGTACTATTACGCCTGCGGCGAGGCTTGCGATTCCAGCTTTGTTGACTTGCACGTTCATCCCCCCACTAATGCCGTCCGGCGCTGCGTCATTGCAATGCCGTCTGCCCACAACTGTTTTATATGCGCCTTAATTAATTGATTCGGTTGAGGCTGTCGAATGGATGATTCTGCGCAGGGTGCGGTAGAGTATACGCTGCTGGTGGCCGGCGTGCTTCTGATAGTCATCGCGGTGGTCGTGATGTTGCGCAACACCGTGCTTCCGTCGGCGCGCGACCAGCTTAACGATAGCTTGGGCAGCTACCGCAATGTCGTCAGCCTTAATTGCACGGGGCCGAAGGGCGCGTGCTACAACCTCGGGTGAAAGCATTTGGATGACTGCGCGCAGGTTTCTACCGAGTACCTGCTGTTGATTGCCGTGGGTCTCGCGGTGATACTCGCGGCCATCGGCCTCACGCTGCAGCTACGCAACCTCGGAGACCTAGTGTCCGCCCGCATGCGCCAAGACCGCAACTCTACGCTCGCGCTAATCTCCCGGTGAGTTATTAATTCGAGTGCGCGTTATCCCTTTCATGCACCCTGCGTTGCTTGCCGCCGCGTTGGCCTTTGCCGTTGCCGCGTCGTTCTTCGATTTGCGCGAACGCCGCATTCCCAACGCGCTTAACTTTGCGGCAGGCGCGCTTGCCGCCGCTGCGGCCGTTGCTTCCGGCGCGGAGATGATTCCGTTTGCCTTGTTCTCGTTGTTTTCATTCATTTTCGCTTACGCTCTCTACAAGCTTGGCGCGTGGGCGGGTGGTGATGCGAAGTTTTTCACCGCGTTATGCATGCTGCTTGGCGTAGAGTCGCAGGCGCTCCTGTTCGTGCCGGCGCTCTTCCTCATTTCCGTTGCGGTTTCCTTGCCGTTCATACTGCTGGGAGGGGTCGTGTTGCGCAAGTCCATTCCCATTTCGCAACTGCGGCCGGGAATGGTGCCTGTCAATTCTTACTACCGCGTTTCAGGCAGGCTAGTGGAGTGGGAGCCCGCAAACCCAGTGCGCATTGCGGCATCAGCGCTTTCCGGCAGTACCGTGCTGCTTTCCCCGCCTGCAGGCGTGCTTGTTGCTTCCGCAGCGCGTGCGCGCGGCCTTTCTCCCGCAGAGGTAACTGCCTTAAAGAAGGCTGGCGTAAAGGTTTTGCAAGTGCGGCGCACGGTCTCGTTCGCGCCTGCGCTTGCGGTTGCATTCGCCTTGATGGCGTTCGGTGTTGCGCAATGGGTTGCCGCGGTCAAGTTGGCATAGAGTTCCTCCTGGTGTTATCGTTCATGCTTGCCTTGACTGCAGTGCTGCTGGGCTCGGCGGAAGCCCACTTTCGCGCGGCGGAGTCGCTTGACAAGGCTGCGTTGTGCAAAGCCGCGCTCGACTCCACGGCTTCGCTTATTAACCACGCCTTTCTTTCCGGCAGGGGCACGCGCGTGAGTTCCGAATTGTTCATTCCCGACGGTTCGGTGTGCTTTATCATCAACTCCTCGTTCTCTCCGCCAGTGCTTCAGTGCGATGCTGACGCGTTGCTTTCCCGCCGCGTGGAAAGCCGGGGCTTGAGGACTGCTGCAGTTTCCTTTTCCGCGTCCTGCCCGGTTTCAGGGTGGTTGCGCGTGACTGCGGTTAACAACGGTAATTCGGTGAGCGTGACTTGCGCCAAGCTGAACTGAACTCGCGGGGCCAGGCGGCTTCGGACTACCTCCTCGTAGTTGCGATAATCCTGGCCGTGATAGTCGCGGTCGTATTGCCTTTGTTGTCACAAGCCGAGATTTCCGTTGCGTTGGCTGCCGCGCGTTCTGGCGCAGGCTCGTTCGCCGCGAAGAATTCTTTCACGCTCGCATCGATGGACTATGTCGTTTCGGGCAACGTCGTGACTTTCACGCCAGCGTTATACTCGACGGGTGCGAGGGTTGCCGGCGGTCGGCAGTTGCAGCTTGCAGTGCTTTCCTCCGTTTCCGCCGTGTTCACGCCGGGCGTTGCAGTGGCTGGGGATTGCGTGCAGGGGCTTTACAACCGTTATTGCGTTGGGGGAGGTTAAAGACTTGCGGAGGCTTTTATTGGCGTGCATAGCATCCGCCGTGGTGGGCCTTGCCGTGCTCGTTGCAGTGATGCTTTACTACGGGCCGGCGCGCGTGTTTGCTTTCGAGCTTGTCGAGAACGACGGCAGGCTCGTTACCGTTTCGGGTACGGTTGAGGCCGCGCCAGCGGGGTTTCCGTGGCGCGTTACTGCCTGCGATTTGGTTTGCTTCACGGCGGTTGCGCCCGCCAAGCTCGCCTCGCGCACGCCGCCTCCTGCGCTGAAGCGCGGGGATTTTATTTCCGTCACTGGCTTCGTGCGCACTGGCGGCAGCCTGCCTGAAGTGATGTTGGCTGGCGAGGATTCGTTGGCAGTGGTGCGGTGAACGTGTTATCTTCACTTGCGCTTGGTTTTCTCGCGGGTTTGTTGGGGGTCATTCCATTCGCGAGCATCAACCTCGCAGTCGCGTTCTTCGGCAGGCTACCTGCAGTATTCTCGTCAAGCGTGTTTTTTGCCGCAATGGCCGCGTCGCACGCTGCCGTCGAGCTCGCGCCCGCAGTGCTGTTGGCGTGGCCTTCGCAATCGGGTTTGTTAAGTTACCCCGCGCGCCTGCTTGGCCGGGGTGGTGCTGCAGGCGTTTTTCGTTTCATAGCCGAGCACGCGTTGGTGGGTTTGGTTGCAGCTGCGCTAGTCCTGCCGGTTTATTTGTTTGCCGCGCCGGGCTTCGAGGCGTTGCTCTCGCATTATTCCGGCTGGTTGTTGTTGGCGGTTGTTGCCGTGTTCCTGCTGCGCGAGCGCACTCTTGCGGGCGCGTTGGTGGGTGCGTTCGCCTTCGCGGCGTGCGGCTTGCTGGGCGCGCTCGTTTTCATTTCAGGTGTGCGCGAGCCGTTGTTCCCGCTGCTGGCGGGATTGTTCGGCGTGCCTGCCGTGCTCGCTCTCTCTGCTGGCGAGGTGCGGCCTGTCGCCGGGGGGTTCAGGCTGAAATTGGCGTTGTTGGGAGTCTTGCTGGGCGCGGTGGGAAACCTCGTGCCTGCGGTTACGCCTGCTTTGCTTGCGTGCCTGGCATTCCTTTTTCTTGAGGAGAAGCCTGAAGAGTTCTTGGCGCTTAATGCGAGCATAATCTTTTCGCGCCTGTTGTTCGACCTTGCGGGCAGCATGGTTCTCATGCCGCCCCGGTCGGTGTCGTCAGTTGCCGCCGCGTCGAGCGTGGTTGCGGCGGATTTCTGGGGCGCGTTGGCAGTTGGTGCAGTGGTGGTTGTTTCCGCGGCCCTCGCGTTGTGCCTTTCGACAGTTTTGTTTTCGCGCCTCGAGGCGCTTTCCAAGCTTTTCTTCAAGCCGGGGTTGAGGGCGGTGGTGCTTGCTATCGTGGCGTGCGGCGTGCTGGCCATCTCGGGGTGGCTGGGGTTGCTGGTGTTTGCGGTGAGCGCGAGTTTCGGTTTGTGCCTTTCCATTGGCAGGGCGCGCCAGTCTTACGCGGCCGGCTCGCTCGTCGTGCCTTCGCTCCTGCATTTCTTCGGCTTTTCCTTCGCGTTCTTTTCGGTGCTCTTCTGAAGCGTTAAAAAAACAGGGGGGTGTAACAACTTTATGCGCGTTGTGGTGCGAGGGCAGGTTTCCCTAGAGTTCTTCCTAATCATAGCCTTGTTTCTGGTATTCGCCTTGTGGCTCTACAACTTTCACGGCGTGTTTGCCGAAGGCGTTTATTCCTCCGGATTGGCTTACCAGCAACGCATGGTGGCCTCGTCAGTCGCCCGCCTTGCCGGTGCGGCTTGCTTGAATGGCTTGAACCTTTCCTTCCAATTGCCGTGCCTCTCGCGGGGCGCGCCCGTGCCTTTCAAGGTGCTTGCGCATAATTCTTCGCGGGTGAGCGTCTCCACGCTGGAAGGCGATGCAGTCGGCCTTTCCGCCTGCCGCGTTGAAGCAGATTTCGTGGCCGGCTGCAGCGGCGGCGTGGGCGAGTGGGCGTGCTTCAGCGCCAATAATTCTCGAGTTGCAATCTTGCGGGGGCGTTGCGGTTGAGGCAAGGATATTTGCGGTTGAAGCAAGGGTCGCGGTTGAAGGGCCAGTTGTTGAGCGGCGATCTCGTCGTGGGCGTTGCGCTCGCTTGCCTCAGCATTGGCTTGCTGGTGCAGTTGGCAGAGTTTTCTCAGCGGTCGTGGGCTTCTGCCGCAGCCCTCTCCTCGCAGGATGCAGACTTGCTTGCGCAGGCGATGGTTGACGGCTTTCCGTTGGCGAACTTGACCGCAAGCCGTTTTTGTTTCGAGTATTCTAACGGCACGGGCAACTGCACGGGCTTCTCCTGCCCTGGTGACGCGCTTGTTGCCCAGCGGGTGGCAGCGTGCAGTAGCCATCCTAGTTACTGCCGGCTTGAGGTGACTGCCTGCCGGTGAAGGGTTTCTTGCTTTCCACGGACGGGCTGCTGGCGCTCCTAATCGCCACCGCGGCTTTCTACGTAGTAATAATGCCGCACGACGGGGGTTACGCGCGGCTTTACGCACGCCAGGCCATTGCGCGCGATTATCTCGACATTCTCGCGTCAACCAATTCTTCCGTAACGCCGGAAGAGTTTTCCGGCGTGGCGCTCGCGCTGGTTTCCAACGTCGCCCCTGCTTCGGGCGAGTGGCTTGGTGTAGAGAAGTTCGTCTACCCGCGGCCAGCAGGCTGCGCGAATTCATCAGCCTGCTCTTTTTCCAACTCTAGTTCCGCGGGGGGCTATTTGCGGGTTCAAGACATCGTTTCGAGTTACGTTAACCGGGCGTGGGTGCAATGAGGGGCTTCGCTTCCATCATAATCGCGGCAATGGTTCTCGCCCTTTCGGTGGCTACTGTCGGAATGCAGCTCGCTGCGGGCGCGGAGCTAGATTCGCTGAACGCCAAGTTCGAGGCTGACCAGGTGGGCTGGAGGCATGCGGACGCGCGCGCCTTCTATTCCGCTGCCGTCACGGACGTGGTTGTCGACTCGGCTTACTACGCGTGCGGCTGCGGCGTGAACGCGCCATCCAACTTCAACAATTCCTTGGCGGCGCTCTTGCCAATTTACTTCCAGAACTCATCCCGCGCCCTATCTACGCGCGCCGTCACGGTGAACGCCTCGCTCTTGGGGCTTCCATCAGTGGGGCTGGGAAGCTGCAATTCCACCTTCAGCTTTTCATTCAACTACACCGTTACGGCCAACTCGTCGAACGCCCGCAAGTTTTCAGTGGTGAACGAGTCGCGCGCAGTAACGCTCTTCAAGAACTCCACCGCGCTCGCCGTGAACGCAACTGGCGGCATTCCATTGCGGCTAATCGTCACCTGCGGGTAGCCTTTTGCATCAACCCTCTCCTTTTTAAATAAGTAACTGCATAGTAGTAACATTAAATAGTTGTTTGGCGGCCGTGTGGCCGGGGGGATTCCAATGTCGCTTTCCAAGATTGCCGGGCTTGCCGGCGTTGCCGTGTCCGTTCTTTTGCTTTTGGCTGCGTTCACCCCCACTGCCGGTGCGTACACGCCTGCAGCGTTCTCGCATGCTAGCGCTTCTCAAATCTCCAACGTGCGTGGCGCTAACGGCTATTACTCTCCCTCTTTCAGTGACATGAAGTTCGCCAGCAACCCTTGGCAGGCTGGCAAGAGCATCTGGTGCGACGGTGGCCAGAGCAAGTACCGCTCGGGTTGCGTGGGCAGCGATTATTATGATTACGGCTCGTGGTCGCAGAACGGCTATTGCAGCGCGAAGGTATCTCACAACGACTACCGCTGCACTGGCGGCGTGTACGCCTACCCGTCAACTTCGGGCAGCTACGATTCGGGCAACTACGATTCGAGCCGCTACAGTTCCGGCACTTATTCCTCGCCTCGCGCTTCCGACTCGAGCTTCGATTACTTCCAAAGCGGTTCAGGCAGTTCCAGCGCTTCGGGTTACGCCCGCACTGACTTTACTGGCGGCATAAGTAACAACTTCAACTCGTACTCTTACGTCAACTCGTTCAATGAGGATTCGTTCAACACCAATACTTACTCTTACGACTACAACGATGGCTATGGCAACTACGGCTATGGAAATTGCGGTTACGGCAACTGCGGGTACAGCAACTGCGGTTATTACGGCTGTGGCAATTCCTACTACTCGCTTGCGCCTTACTCGTACGCGTACTACTCGTACTCCGGCTATTCCACCAAGCCGTCCTATTACCTTTACTATTACCGCAGCTGAAGAATCACAGTTGAAGGGCGCTAAAGCGATTGCAGGCACTGCCACGTTTTTTCAAAAGGGGTTTTTAAGAGCCCGCAACTAACAGGTACGCGTGACAATTTCTTCCCGCCGCCCCACGGGTCTTAAGGTCGTAGTGGTGCTTTCCGGCGTGCAAGGCGTGCTTTCAGTGCTGGCCGGCGTGCTTGTGCTGCTTTTGGCAATAGCCGGCTCGTCGGTTTCCGGCGTGTTCGGCTCCATCGGCGGTGACTTGGCAGTAGCGGTTGTGGGCGTCGTTGGCGCGGCGTTGTTCGCGCTTGGCACAATTTTTCTGCTGCTTGGCCTCGTGCGGTTGTTTGCCGCGTGGGGCTTGTGGAGGCTGGCCGCCTGGGCGCGTTTGCTTGAGTCAACGTTGGCGGTGCTTTCGCTTTTTAGCCCTCCGTTGGGTTCGCTGATGGCGGTTGTCGAGCTTTACTTTCTTTGGGTAGACCCTGCCACGCGCAGGCTTTTCGATTGAACGGGCGTGAAAGTTTTGGCGAGTGTGAAGGTGTTTTCAAATGCGTGACGATCATTTCTTCAGCAAGCTCAAGCGCGGGCCGCAAGTAGTGCTGCCGAAAGAGTTTGGCGTGCTCATTGCTTACGGCGGTATTGAGAACGGCGATAAGGTGATAGACGCGGGTTCGGGCAGCGGTTGGCTCGCCGTGCAGCTGGGCCGTACCGTAGGGCCGCAAGGCAAGGTTTATTCTTTCGAGTGGCGCGAGGATTTCGCCAAGCTTGCCGAGGGCAACGTGCGCAAAGCCGGTTTGGAGGGCGTTGTAGAAATAGTGCAGAAGAGCGCGTTCGACGGCTTTGGCGTCGAGGGCGTTGATGCCGTTTGCCTTGACATGGCTGATTCGGAGAAGGTGTTGCCGCACGCGCAAGCGGCGCTGCGGATGGGGGGCTTGTGCGTGGGCTTCCTGCCTAACATCGAGCAGGTGAAGGAGTTCGTGCTGCAAGGCGAGAAGCTTGGCTTCACGCACGAGCGTACTGCCGACGTGCTGGTGCGCGAGTGGCTCGTGCGCGACCGTGGCTGCCGCCCCCAGACTACGGGCTTGATGCACACTACATTCGTGTCGTTCTTGCGCAAGAAGTAGCGCGTCTCCCCCCTGCCAGTTCTCTGGCAACGCGCAGTTTTCTGCAATGCGCAATTTCCTGCAACGCGCAATTCTTTCGCAATGCGCAATCGTTTTAAGCCGCGGCTTCCTCAGTTACTTATGAAGGTGGCGTTGGTAGTATTCGCGTTGGCATTCATAGCCGCCAGCCTTGCCGCGGTTGACTGTCTTGACTCCAGTTATTCGGGCGTGTGCGTTCTTTCCGAAGCGCCTTCCGACGACCTAGCACAGCTTGCAGTTAAATACGTTGGAAAATTACGGTATTATTACGGTGGGACTGATCTTGAGCGCGGAGTTGATTGCTCTGGTTTCGTGCAGCAGCTTTACTTGCAGTCGCGCGGAAGCCGCCTTAGCCGCACTGCCGCAAGCCAATTTAACGACAAGCGTGGCATTCTCGTGAACAAGAACCAACTTCAATCGGGCGACCTCGTATTTTTCAAAAACACTGGCAGCCGCAAAGGCATTACGCACGTAGGCATTTTCTTGAGCGGCTGTAACTTTATTCACGCCCCCGGTACGGGTAAGAAAGTTTCTTACGGCAACTTTTGCAGCCCGTACTACCGCGAGCACTATGCAGGCGCGCGCCGGGTGTAGGCATTGGCTTTTGCGCTGCGCGAGGTGCGCGCCAAGTCGATAATCTCCAAGTCGGGCTTGCCCGGCGCGGATTTAGTCATCAATCCTTACGTTGGTTGCATGCACGGCTGCAAGTATTGCTACGCGCGTTTTATGAAACGCTTTACGCACCACGCCGAGCCTTGGGGTTGTTTCGTGGACGTGAAAGCTAACGCCCCCGACCTCGTGCCGCAAGACGCCACTTCGTTGCGCGGCAAGAGCGTTGTCGTCGGTTCCGTCACCGACCCTTACCAGCTTTTGGAGGCGCGTTTTCGCGTCACGGCACGCGTTCTCAAGAAGCTTATTCCATTGCAGCCAAAGCTGTGCGTGTTGACGAAGTCTGACTTGGTGGTGCGCGATGCCGACGTGCTCTCGCAGTTCGGCGATTGCACGGTAGCCTTATCAATTTCCACGCTCGACCCCGCGCTGGCGCACGAGTTGGAGCCCCTCGCGCCTCCCCCCGCACGCAGGCTTCGCGCGTTGGCCGCGCTTAAGCGCGCCGGCGTGCGCGCAGGGGAGGGCGTTGCGGACGAGTTTTGGTTCGAGAACCTCAACCTCTACCCTTCCATTGCGGGCGTGATGCGCGCCTTCGTGAAGCGCCGGGCGCCCGACGCGGCTGTTGTTTTCGATGCCGCCTATGCGAAATGCAGTCGTTATTGGCGGGGGGAGGCGCGCGCCGTGCGTGCCTTCTGCCGCGAGCGGGGGCTTGCCGCAAAGTTTTACTTCCACCACGCACGTAAAAATTGATTCCCGCATTTCTTGCGGAATTTTCGCCGCATAATTTTCTATTTCCAATAAAACCCTTCAATAATTTTTTGTTTGCGTTTTCTTCGGGCGAGTTTTCTTTAACTCCGTTCATCAAGGTTTGTGCATGCATTTCAACCGCGCGTTACGCCGAGGGTTGGCGCTCTACGTCGGCTTCATTCTCGTGTTGCAAGGCGGGTTGGGTTTGTTGTGGCAAATCGTCGCCATCTCGCCCATTCCGTTTTTCGCGCTTGAGCTCGTTGCGGGCGCGCTCTTGCTGCTGAAGCTCGGTTATTTCGAGTGGCTGGGCACGGCCGTGTGAGTAGCAATATATATCTGGCCGCATCAATTTTCTTTTTGATGGCTTTGAACACCTCGGTGGCGGGAGTTGCGCTTGGGGGGTACGTTTGCAACGCTTCCGGCCCGCGCGACGCTACGTTAGAGGAGCTAGAGGTAATAGCAAACTCGGGTTCTTCCGCAATCGTCATGAAGTCTTGCACGCGCGAGCCCCGCGAGGGCAACGAAGAGCCGCGGTATTCGCGGCTTGCGTTCGGCGCGATTCAGTCGATGGGCTTGCCGAACTTGGGTTTCAAGGCGTACGTTGGTTTCGCGTCGCAGCTTGCTGGCCGCGGCAAGCCCGTCGTGGCGAGCGTGGCGGGATTGTCGTTAGAAGATTTTGTGTTGATGGTCGGGGCCTTTCAGGACAGCGCGGTTGACTTGATAGAAGTTAACTTGAGTTGCCCGAACCTCGCGGGAAAACCGCCGGTTGCTTACGATTTCAGTCGTACCGCGGAAGTGTTGGATGCAGTGTGCGGTTTGGGCAGCAAGCCCGTGGGGCTCAAACTGCCGCCGTACTACGATTTCGTGCATCACGATGCGGCTTGCGGGCTTATCGCGAGCCACCGCGTGGGGTTCGTAACTTGCATAAACTCGATAGGCAACGCGTTGGCGATAAACCCCGAGACGGAAGCGCCGGTCATTCGGCCGAAAGGCGGTTTCGGCGGGTTGTGCGGCGATTACATAAAGCCCGTCGCGTTGGCTAACGTCAGGGCGTTTTTCGAGCGGTTGGCCGGCAAGGTTTCCATCTTCGGCGTTGGCGGCGTGAAGTCGGGGAGTGACGCGTTCGAGTTCCTCCTAGCTGGCGCTGACGCGGTGCAAGTGGCAACCGCCTTCGAGAACGAGGGGCCTGCGTGTTTCGGCAGGATTGCTTCGGAACTCGAGTTGATTCTCCAGCGGAAAGGCTATTCGTCGGTGGACGGCGTGAAGGGGAGGCTCAAGCGCGTTTGAGAAGTTGGCGGTTGGCGTGAACAAAGAACCTCGTATTGGCGTTGGCGTCATCATCGAGCGCGCCGGCCTCGTGCTTTTAGGTTATAGGCTTGACTTGCGTTGCTGGCAATTTCCCGGCGGTCGCGTGGAGTTCGGCGAGACTATTGAGGAATGCGCCCGCCGCGAAGTAGCGGAAGAGACGGGCCTTCGCATAGGCCGCACGTCGTTCGCAGGCATCACTACGGACGTAATTCTTTCAGGCCATTGGGTGACGGCCTTCCAGCGCGCCCTTTCCGCGGAGGGGGAGGCGTGCGTGCTCGAGCCTGACAAGTTCAGCGCGTGGCAGTGGTTTTCGTGGCAGGATCTTCCCCAGCCGCTCTTCCAGCCGATTAACAGCATACTGGCAGTTGGCTTCAAGCCTTGACTTAGCGCGCAACCATTTTATTCTCGTTGTGGGATCATTGTTTTAATGGCCGCTCTCGAGCAGTTGGAAAAAGAAGTTCGCAGCATTAAAGAGCGGAATGCGTGCGTCGAGCGGGACAAGGCGTGGGAAACCAGCTGGGCGCGCAGGGCAACATTGTTCCTGTTGACTTACGCGGCCATCGCCATATATTTTCACGCCGCGGGGCTTCCCCAGCCGTTCGTCAACGCCGTAGTTCCGGCGCTGGCCTTCGTAATCTCGACGCTCACGCTGCCGTTCTTCAAGCGCATATGGCTGGCGCGCCGGTTTAAGTAATTAGCTTGACGTTATTTTCGTTTGTAGCCAAAGAGTTTGTCGTAGGCGGGATGGTTAAACACGCAAAGGACGAACGCAACTATTTCTATCCGGTTTCCTTCAAGCGCGTATAGCATTCTCCAGCGGCCGGTCAGCTCAATTCGGAAGAGGTTAGAGACATTCAAGCTCTTTGGGATTAGTTTCTTCGGGATGTTGTTTCCGTACGTCGGGTTCTTTTTTATCAATTCGGCTTTCTGCAGTATGGCTGCTACCCGCTGCATTTCTTCGGAGTTGGTTATTCCTTTTGCTTGTTGTTCTCTGGCAAGCCGGTTGAGCCGTTCGAACTCGTCTTTCGCTTGTCCTTTCAAGATGACTTTTACAGGTCGGCTATCGGTCATAGTTCTAGCCCGCCTTTCTTTAGTATTTCAAGTTCGGCAGATGGCCGGTAAACCCAAAGCACGCCCTTCGTAGTAATTAGAATCTTTCCGCTCTCTTGCAGGTAGTCAATAATCTGCAAAAGCGTATTATGCATCACCTGCTTAGGAAGCTGGCGCTTCAGCTCGGCAATCTTAAGCACTTCCTTGGCTTGCCGCAGCGTCTCTTCAACCATAAGCACAGTTGCAAGTCGAGGAGAGTGCATTACCCGCATTGGTTGAGCTTGAGGAGTTTTCATAATTAACTACGTATCGAATAGGTATATAACTATGTCTATTAGGGCTAATTATGTTTTCGGGCGTTTAGACCTAGCTTAGGCGAAGACTTTCAGGATGCAACATCGCCGCAAAAAGGTAAACTGGTTTTTTGAGGCCATATACGGCTAACCGTAATATACCGGCATTCATTTATTTCACCTGTGCACGAGGGAATCGTACGGGCATTACAGTGCCGGCGTTTTGGACGGTATAAAGTCAACGCTCCGCAAGAAACAAGTGTCGACTCTAGTTTCGTGATGCTTTGGGGGCATTTGGGTAAAGAACGCGCTGATTTAGTGGATGAGCAGACTATTGAGTTCCTTAAGTTGCTAAGGGCTAGAATTCATTCAGAAACTGGGCGGCGTAATGTTTTCAGGGTCATTCTTGCAGATTCCCACGCACAAATAAATGGCGTGCCCGCTTCGGGCTATCTGGAAACCGTGCGCCAAAAGCTGGAGCGTGACGGGTTTGAAGTCGCCAACTTAAGCTCGTACTGGAAGAAATGGGGTCTTAACCGAACTAAAGTGCTTGCGCACGCTGAGAAGGTAAGGTTGACTAATCCGAGACTTGAATTGGAATTGCTTCGAGGAGCGCGTTTCTATAGGGGCGGATCGCCGGCAGGGCATTTGGTTTACTATGCAATGCGGAGCTTGGAAAAACCTCACGTTACTAACGAGTTTTCGGGCCACGTATTCCTCACTTACAACAGTCCAAGTTATAGGGAGATACTGCCAGACTTGCCGATAGGCTACATTCGCGCACGACCTGGAACATCCAGACCGCCTTGGATACCGGCTTGAAGGGCACAAGCAATTCGCGGCTTGACCGAAATAAAGTATGCGGGGAGCCGGATTTGAACCCGCCGCAACCTTTTCTTCGCTCGCTTGAAAAACTTGACCAAAAATCTGCAGGGCTGAATTGGGACGTGCGGGGGGAGGGATTTGAACCCCCGAACCCCTAAGGGAGGAGATCTTAAGTCTCCCGCATTTGGCCAGGCTCTGCCACCCCCGCAACCTTTTCTGCGCGCCTCGCCTACCGCGCTCGGCGCTTGAAAAGCTTGACCAAAACTTTACGCAACCTTTTGCTTGCTCCGCCGATGATTCACCCGCGGGTGAAAACGCCGGTCGTTCTGCGGAACTTCCCGGTCGTCGGCGTGCGCGCCTCCTCGACTGCGCAAGCAAAAGCTTTACCAAAATCTTGGTAAGGTCTTGCCTATTAGCTTTCCGTGAACGCTTTCGAGAACGCCGAGCTTCCTGCGAGGCGTTCGAAGAACGGGTTCATACCTTGCGGTAGCGCTTGAATAAAAGCGCGCGCGAAGGACGTGTCTACTTGGTTTCCTTCTTGCGCGCCCGTTTGGGTCGTAAGTTCGGGTAGTTGCATTTGCGGCAGCGATCCGCGCCCTTGGCGTTGCGAGCCTTGCACTTTTTGCATATGAGTATGTTGAAAAGCGCTTTGTCAGCAATCGGGAATTTTCCCATGATTATTCACCTTGGAGCGTGGCTTCTACCCGCGCGATATACTGTTTGTGCCCCCGGCATTTTAATAACCCTTTCCGCACGCGCTTCCGGCGGCGTCTCCCATCTCGGCAGGAGCAGTTCGTCTGGCAGGCGTCACAAAAAAGGTTAAGAGGCTGCCGCCGGCAGAATGTATTTGCGCCCCTGTAGCTCAGCGGTAGAGCGCCTGCATGGTATCCTTTTCCAAAGGCCTTAAAGCAGGAGGTCGCGGGTTCAATTCCCGTCGGGGGCTTGGCAGCGCTCCAATATCTTAACCATCCCGTTAGTCGCGTCCACGTGCACCGTGTCACCGTCCTTCAGCGCTTTCGTGGCGATGCGGCAGCCGACAACGCACGGCACGCCCAACTCGCGCGAAACGATTGCGGCGTGGCACGTCATGCCGCCCATGTCTGAAACGATTGCCGAGGCCTTGCGCATGGCTGTGACGATGTCAGGCGTGGTCGCCACGCTGACGAGCACGTCGCCCGCACGCATTTTAATCATGTCTCCCGGTACGTTCACTATGCATACGGCGCCAGTTGCTTCACCAGTGCAGGCACACTGACCGTGCAGCTCGGTCTCGTTGCCCGTCGCTTCGTGAGTCTTGATGCGCTTCGAGAACTCGCGCGCCTCCAAGCCTTCCATAAGCTTGAGGTCTTGCGGCGTTTGCAGTATTAGGCAGTACTCGGCTCGGCCGTCGAGCTTTTGCGCGAGCTTGCTTCCGTAGGTGAACGCTTGCGGCAGTTCTTCCGGCAGGAGGAACCGCACTTGTTTTAACGTCAAGCCCGTCCTCGCGGCGATTTCCGCCAGCGGCCGCTCGGCGGCGTAGAAAGACTTGAACATCACGTCCTTGCGCTTTGCTTTCAACATTATCGTCTTGCGCGCGAGTTCGAACAACCGCGCTTCTCGCCCCGCCAGTGCGAGTTTTTCTTCCAACTCGGTTCGCAGTTGCGGCAAGTCTTCGCGCCGCTTGCGTTTCAGTCCTTCGTGTGTTATGGCTGCCAGCTCTTTCGCAAACTCTTCCGCGCCCCACGCGGGGCCGTCGTAGTTGAAGTACGCCCAAGCGAACTCGGCAGCGTGCTTCTCGAGCGCGCCTGCCAGCGCATCGTCCTCGCTGCGGATGATTGCCCACGCCGTCTTTGGCGCAGCCGCAATCCTCTTGGCCAGGCGCGCATCCATCTTCCTAGCAATTTCTTCAAGCGTCCTGCTCTCCCGTTCGCCCGCACTCTCAACCGGCGCGTGCGTAAGTATCTCGAAGGCGCGCGCTGTAGGTATTCCGAGCTTTTCCGCGTTTTTGGCGAGGAATTCTTCAATCGCCTTCGTGGCGAGGGCGTGCGGCGCTTCGACGAACGTGGAAGGCATGCACGGGTAGTACGCCTCACCAAGCTTCGCATGGTGTTCAAGCACCGTTTGAACGAGTTGTTCGCCAGTCATCGTGCGGTAGTCTTTGCGCAGTGCGCCTTCGCTCCACTCGTTCAGCCCGTCCAGCACGCGGTTGGCATCGCGAAAGTTGCTGTCGAGAAACGCAGGGTTTTCCAAAAACTCTTGCAGGGTTTTCTGGGCGTACTTGAGGTAGGGCTCGCCGTCGGTGCACCACCTTCCGTGGCCTGCAGATAATTCGGTGAGCGTGCTGAAGTTCGTGCCCGACTCGCGCGAGATGCGTGCGAACACCGGCAGGTGGCCGTACCACGAGTATATGCTAACGCCGTCCTCTTCAATCGCTACGAAAAAGTTCATGAGATTTTGCCTTTACAATATGCTTTTCGTCCCTTCAGTCGTTTAACTATTTGCCGTCCATGGCCGGTTTTTATTAATTCTTAGGGTGGCCTGCCGCCTGGCTCGCGAGTTTCGACAACAATTTTGTTTCGGCTTTCTGCAAGTGTTCCTGGAAGGTGGTGCGCGGCATGCCTGCGAGAGCGGCGAGGCGCTTGACGCTATTGCGATGTGGGTACTCGTAATAGCCGTTCTCGAAGGCTTTCGCGAGGCAGTAGGCCTGCCGGCCGGTGAGGCCTGCCAAGGCCTGCGGGGCGAAGAGGTTGACTTCCTCGCTCTTGATGCTCATAAGCTCGGCGGTGGCGCGCGGCTTGCCGGAGTTTATCTTGCGGACGAGTTCGTTAACGTCTCGTTTGCGCCATGCGCCAACAATCCAGTATTCGAACCCTTTGCGCACGCGGTTGGGTTTGAGGAAGAACACGCGGTTGCCGCACAAGAGCGAGTGGTACTGGCTCTGCACTTTTATAGTGTAGAAAACTTGGTTGCCTGAAACGCCTTCTATCGCAATGCGTTTTTCCTTGCCGAGCTGGTTTATGAACTCGCGCGCGTCGCGCCCGGTGACGTAAAGCACGCGGCTGAGGAAAACGTTCTTGCCGCGCGTGAATGCATTGAGGTAATGGGCGTACACTTCAACGTCGTAGCGCTTGGAAAGCTCGAGGTGCGCGCTTCCTTCGTGCCACACTTTCAGTTCGGCAACCCACATGCTCGCTATTTAGTTCCTGGCAGTATTTATTCCGCCAAGTCAAGCGCTTTTCAAGTATGCGTCAACGCCTTCAGCAATCGCCTGCGCCGCGGCCTTGCGGTATTCCGGCGAGGCGAGCTTGCGCGCGTCACCCGCGTTCGACAGGTATGCAAGTTCAACGAGCACGGTTGTCGCTTCGGGCGCGCCCCACGCGTACAGCGTTGAAGGGTGTTGGCGCAATCCGCGGTCGTTCGTTCCCAGCGCGCCTACTAACCGCGTGTGAATTGCTTGCGCAAGGAGCTTGCACTTGGCAGTCAACGTGGTTTCAGCCCGCGCGTCCCAATAGTACGTTTCAGTCCCGCTTGCCGCCGGTGCGCCGCCGTTCGCGTGTATGCTGATGAACGCGTCGGCGCCTTTCTTCAACGCATTGCGCGCCGTGAATGAAGCGTCGCCAGCCGCGGGGGCATAGTCGGTGGCGCGCGTTTGCCTTACGGTATAGCCTTTCTGCTGCAGTAGCCTTCCCGCTTCGAGCGCAACTGCGAGGTTGACGTCGCGCTCGAGCACATTCTTGTCCACGATGCTAGTAGCGCCCTCTTTCGGGTGGCCGATGCCGTGCCCCGCGTCAAGCACTACCACCTTGCCGTTAGAGCCAGCAACTTCCGTTTTCTGGGGGATTGTCACCGCCGCGCCGGGCACTGCGCACGCGTGGCCGTAAAGCTCGCTGCAGCGCTGCTGCACAGCGTCGTAGTAATAAGCGCCGTAGCCCTTGCGGTTGCATTTGCTTGCAGCAAAGTGCTTGAGGCACGCTTCGTTAAGCGCCTGTTTGAAGGGCATTCCCCCCTCCCACAGTTTCTTGGCGGTTGCCGCAGTTCCGCTGCCGCGGTTGTAGTACAGCCCCATGAACTGCAGGAGCTTCTCGCCCCGCAACCCTGCCTTGACGCCTGCGTTGAATGCGGGAAGCAAGTGCCCCCGCACGCCGTTGCGAATGTTTTCTTCTAGGCTGCAGCCGCTCTTGGCGCAGGAAACAACTTGCATCGGCCCCTGGCGGTTTGGTGGGTTTTCGCGGCAGCCGCTTTCCTGCATTATCAGCGCCTTGACGAAATCTACGCTCACGCCTGCCGCCAGCAGTCCCGCCGTGCCCAGTTCTTTCTGCAGCAGCGCGTCGTACTTGTTGCACGCGGCAACTCTCGCGGGCGTGGTCGAGGCGATTGCGGGAACGCCGCCTACGGCAACCAGTTCGCTTTCCTTGCACGCCATTCTCACTGAAGGCTCGTCGCCGAAGTATATTTGCAGCCCGCCGAACAGCGATTGCGCGATGCGCTCCAAGTCTTCAGGCTCGTTGAACGGCGAGCTTGGCGAGGCTATTGCCAGCGAAACAGCAGGTATGCTTGCGAGAGCGGCGCTCGACTCCACACCTGCCTTGCTCAAGGGCGCGCCTTTGGAAGTGGCTGCTTGCAGCTGGCTGAGCATTATTGCCGCGAGGCGGCGGGACTTTTCGTCCTTGAATTGCGCTGCCGGGGCGCTCTCGCTCGCGAATGAGAGTTCTAGCATCAAATCTGCTTTCGCGCTTGCCGCGGTGTCGGCGCGCGCCTGCACGTTGGCTTGCGCCTCGCCGTTGCATTCTTCCTCGGTTACTGTGACTGCGGTTGCGCCAGTTTGCTGCAACAGTTGCGAGAGCCTTCCTGCAATCGTCATCGTCGCATCCAACTCTCCCGCTAGGGGAGGGGTGCACGAGCCTGCGTGCGCAACGTCTATCGCAATTACTTTGCCTTCCAACCCCGTGGCAGTTGTTTCTTCAGGCGCCATCGAGATGCTTGAAGTGCTTGAAGCGAGGGTTGCGCGGCACGATGGAATCACGCGCACAGCGCCAGCGTAGTGGGCTTGGTTATAGCTGTTGCACAAGCTGGAGATTGACGCCGTGCGGCCGGGGCTGGGTTCGTTTATGAACGCGCACTTGCCGTACTTGCTTTCAACCGCGTTGCCTGCGTACATTCCCACGTGCGTTATGCCTCCCCGTTTGTCGGTGTTCTTGAAGAAAACCAAGTCGCCGGGAACGAGTTCTTCCACGCGCGTGCCGACCGTGTACTGCTGCCTTGCCATGCGCGGCAGCGTCACGCCTAACTTTCGCATTACGCTTTGCACGAACCCCGAGCAGTCGGCTCCCGTGGAGAGGGACGTTCCCCCTTTGACGTAAGGCAGCTTGCCCACGTGCTTCGCCGCTTCCTGCACTACCGCGAGGCCGTCGGCGCCGCAAGCGCCTGTTGCAGTTGCCGCGGCGCTTTGCTTCACACGCGTTTCCAGGTAGCTCGTCGCGTCGTACTCTTCCCCGCAATCTTCCGGTTTGAGTTGTATGTGCTCGACTTTGAGAGTTACTGGCACTTTATCGACGCGTTCGGGCAAGTCCAACAGGCCGAAACTCATGGTGCCTTTCACTTCGTCGAACGGAATGCTGCCGTCATCGCCCAGCTCGATGTCAGTCACGTCGGCGATTATGTTGAGCGTAGTCACTCCGCCTTCAAAGCCGTGTTGTTGGCTTGCGTAATTCGCCACGTCGCCTTCAAACGCAGTGAGCGGCGAGTTTATCTCGAGGGGCGTAATGAGCGGTATTTTCAACGTCGTTCGTGGTTCTAGTTCGGTTACCGTGAGCGTGATTTCTTCCGGCAGCTTCGGGAAGAACGCGTAAGCGTCCTCGCCGCCAGTGCCGCCTGCCTTGGGCGTGGCGGTTGTTTCAGGCGTGGGCGACGCGCCCGGCGCAGGAGTCGCTTGCCCTTGCGCGCGCGAGTTCTTTTCGTAATTTGCAACAACCGCTTCGGCCGCCTTGAATTTTTCAAGGACGCTTCCTTGCAGCGAGTCCGTTCTCGCGGCGTCGATTTCCGCGTTCAGCAACTGAATGAGGCGCGCCTTCTCACTTTCGCTCGCGCCGTTCTTCCTCCACGCGCTGTCGAGCCTTGCCAACAGCAGCGCGTACGCCATGGTTTCCTGAACGCGTTGTGCGGGAGTGCTGCTGCCGGAAGCTATTTTGAATAGTTGCGCGCCTGCCTGCGGGATGCCTGTCGCGCTGCCGCCTGCTTCGTAAGCGGCTGCCAGCACGTTTAGCGCGGCAACCTTGCTTGCAACCGTTCCCGCAGTCGCTTCTTGCGCAGTGAGCGCGGCGCTTGCCATCGCGTTGAACGCCGCTGCGGCGGGGCTGGACAGCCGCATTCGCGAAACTCGCCGGATGGCGTCAAGCGCAACTTCATTTTGCGGCAATTCGCCTTGTTGCAATGCACTCGCATTCGCGAGGAGCGTGCTTGCGAAGTCTTGCGTTGAAAATATCACTAGCAGCGGCTGGAGGGCGTTTGGTGCAAAGCTGCCGGTTGTTTGCGCGCCTCCCGCGGCGGTCGTTTCAATTCCTTCAGGCATAGGAGGCGAAACCGAACCGTTTCCACCATTTACTTCCACTTCGTTCGCTTCGTTTTCCCACGCGGTTTTCTTCGTTGAAGCCGTTATCGTCGTGCTGCCGCCTGCGGGTATCTCGAGTTGCGCGATGCTAGCGCCGGGAATGGCTGCGGCGTTGCTCGCATAATCGCCGTATTCTACCGTGACGCTCGACGACTCGCCGCCGCCCGCGCCTTCAGGCAGCGTGGCTATCGCGCCAAGGCGCGTAGTCTCTTTGTTAGAATTGGATACTGTGACGCGCGTCGTCTCTCCTTCGCGCGAGGAGGTCACTGCGTGCAGCACGGTTACTCCGGGGGCGGGGGAGTGCGAGTACGTAGTTATGTTGAACGCCGCGCCTGCCGCGGGCTGGAACCACTCAGGGTGCTTCACTCCTTGCAGGATGAGCGCGAGCAGCACGAGGAGCCCGAACGCAATCACCAAGGCGCGCTTCCTGTGCGCATCGCTTTCCTTCGCCGCGGCCATGCGGGTATTACTGCGCGTCTGAATAAAAACCGGCCGGGGGGGTGCCTGCTGGGTAATGCTTATTAACTTCTCGGAGGCCTAACTTCTTCGGGAGCTTCTTCTAAGGAGAGTTGATGATATATGGCTAAAATAGTTATTTCGGCACTAGTGGAAGGCGGCAAGGCCAGCGCTGCGCCGCCGCTAGGCCCGGCGCTCGGACCGTCCGGCTTGAACCTCGGCGAGATAATCGCGGCGATAAACAAGAAGACCGAAGCGTTCGCCGGCATGCAAGTGCCCGTGAAAGTTATTGTGGACAAGGCTTCGCGCACTTTCGAGATTGAGGTTGGCACGCCGCCCGTGAGCGGCCTGGTGAAAAGCAAGCTCGGCATTTCCGCACCCGTGAAGGAAGAGGCGGGCGTGAAGGGCAAGAAGACGATTGGCAACCTTTCGTTCGACCAGCTCGTTTCCATCTGCAAGATGAAGCAGGAAGGCGCGCTAGCCAAGTCCCTCAAGGCGCTTGCTTGCGAGGTGGCCGGCACGTGCCTCAGCATGGGCGTGACTATCGAAGGCAAGGGTCCGAAGGAAATCGTCGCTGCGATAAAGGAAGGCAAGTTCGACGCCAAGCTCGCCGGTTGAAAAGCCCGCAAGCCGCGCGAATGCGTTTCTTTCGCAGCATGATTTCGCGTTCTTTCCGCCTAACGCAGTTCACGCGTGCCCGCATTCCTTCAGGCCGCGGTAATGATACCTATTTATGCCTGCCAGTGCCTAATACGTGCGAGGCGATTGTTTCTTGAATTCTGCGGGACAACTTTTACAAACTTCCTTCTCCCGCCAGGTTCAAGCACGCTTCAAGGATTTCGACGATTTTGAATTAGTACTAAAAGATTCTGTTCAGCGCGAGCTGCGCGGCCGGCAATCCGATTGGATGCACACGCTGGCCGTCGTGCAGAACATGAAGCGGCTCGTGTCGGTGGAAGGAGGAAAGCGTGACATACTAGTACCGCTTGCTTATGTGCACGAGATCGCGCGGCCGAAAGGCGACGTCACCGTGCTCTACCCCGGCAGGACCGCGGTGCTGCAGCGCTGCGCCTTCTGCGCCGAGCACGCCAAAACGCTTTTGTTATCACTAGGCTTTCCTGAAGACAAGGCAATCAACATCGCGCGCCTGCTCGAGTCGAACGAGTGCATGGAACTCAAGCGCGCCCACCACGCGATACTCTAGTTTTTGCGTGCCTTCCTGAAGCAGGCGACTATCTCTGCGTAAGTGCCAGCAATTTCATTTACTGTTTGCGCGCGCGTTGCTTTTCCCGCAATCATCTTGGCCAGCGGGGCGCGGAATATCGTGCGGCCTACTGCGAAGCCTTCCACCCCCGGCACGGCGGCCGCGGTTGCAACCCACTTTTTAACGTGGTCGAGCGACTCGCCGCGGCCGAGCACTATCACGCGCGAGCCCGGCGCGAACGCCAACGCCGCACCGAAAACCTCGCCGGCCGTTTGCTTCGACTCCACGCCTTCAAGCTTCCACACTGCGGGGCGCACGCCTGCAGTGGTTATCTCGCGCAACGCCTTCACCATCAACGCCGGCCGCGCCCTGCAGTCAAAGTTTTTTCCGTACGCCTTCAATTGGCTTTTCGTCGGTGGCACGAGCATCTCGAACAACAGCTTCCCGCCGTTAGCGTCAAGCCACTGCTGCAGCTGCCGCAGCCTAACCAACTGCCGTTTGTTCAACGCCTTGTTGGCCGGGTTGTAGCGCACGAGCACTTTCACGAAGTCTGGCTTGAACTTGCGCACGTGGCTCGCAAAGTTTTTTCCGTACTCGAATTGAAACTCTTCACACCCGCTCTTCTCCACGGGCAGCGCGAACGCCACTTTTTCCTTTCTAGCGCGCCTCAGCACGGCCGCACCGTACTCCTCGTCGCACAAGACCGCTGCCTCGCGCCTAACAACTTTCCCACTGCGGATTGCCTGCATCACCGCGTCGAAAACCGTTTCTTTCGCCGCTTCAATCCTTCGCTTTTGGGCGGGCGTGGGCGTCCCCTTCACGGCGAATAGTTTCTCGCGGAATGACACGCGTTGGTCGAAAGCGAGTATGAAGAGCGTCAACTTGCCGCACCTCCCTTAGTTTTGAGTTTGCGCGCCGCCGCGGTTATTTCGCTGCGCGTGCACTTCAAGTGCGCGCCAACGCGAGTCATCTTTATGGCCGCCGCGGCAGTTGCCATCTTTAGCGCCGTCTCGAGCGTTTCTCCCGCCAAGTGGCTTTGCGCGAACACTCCTGCGAACGCGTCCCCCGCGCCCGTAGCGTCAACAACGCGGCCAGCCGCGGAGTGAATTGAAACAACTTTGTTTCCGTCCGTGCCAACTGCCCCCCGCGCGCCCCGCGTGACAACTTTTACATTGCCCGGAAGGTTTTCCAGCATTTCCCGCAAGTTGTTCCTGCACGTGAGCTTCACGGCTTCCTCATCGTTCATTATCACGACGTCAAACCCGCCGCGCATCGCCCGCACCGCGTCAAGCTGCGCGTTCAGCATCGTCATGCTGGGCGCGAACACGACGGGCTTGCCGCAGCGTTTTACGAGCGTAATGAGCTTCTTCACCGCGCGCATGTTCCCTTCAGACGTGAGGGACGTTATGAAAACCGCGTCGCTCCACTCTACGAGTTGCGGCGTGACGTGGTTTTGCGAGAGGTTGGCGAGCGCGCCTTTGAACGTGAGGGACGACTTCTCGCCTTTCGCGAGCAGCACGATGCTGGCTGCAGTTGGGAGCCTGCCGTCTTCCACCACCTTGCCGCCGATGCCGTGAGCCTTCAAATCTTTTTTTACCAGCCGGCCGAACTCGTCTTTGCCTACTGCCGTGAGTATTCGCGCTTGCGCGCCTGCGCAGCGGGCTGCCACCGCGGCGTTGGCCGCGCTGCCGCCGAACCTCAAGTCTATCGAGTCCAGCTCGCTTTTCGACCCGAGGTTGACGCACACGAGCTTTTCGAACAAGTTGCCTTCCCGGCTGCCGTGCCTTATGGAAATTTCTTCAGGGTCGTGCATCCTCGCGACTACGTCGACGAGCGCGCTTCCCACGAACAGTATTTTCATTTCACTTCCTCCTCGCCAACGCGCGCAAGGCCGCGCGTTCGATGCCTTTCGCGTCCAGCCCGAACTTTTTCAAAAGCTCGGCCGGTTTGCCGCTCTCGCCAAACTTGCTGCGCACCGCCACCATTTCTATCGGCGTGGGCCGCCTTTCCGCAAGCAGCTCTGCAACCGCGCTTCCCACGCCGCCTTGCAACTGGTGTTCTTCCGCCGTCACGACGCAGCCGCATTGCGCGGCGGCCTTCACTAGCGTATTTTCATCGAGTGGCTTTATCGTGTGCAAGTTGATTACGCGCGCGGAAACCCCCTTGGCAGCCAGGGCTTTCGCCGCTTCAAGCGCCTGGGCAACCTCGACGCCGTTCGCGATTATCGCCACGTCACTCCCTTCGTGCAGTGTCACTGCCTTGCCGATAGTGAACGCGCCGTTTCCGGATACGTGCGGCACCCTTTCTCTCCCCAGCCTCAGGTACATTGGCCCAGCAATACTGGCCGCTGCCACCGTTGCCTTGCGCGCTTCCTCCCCGTCGCACGGCGCGATTACCGTGAAGTTCGGGAGGCTGCGCATCAACGCAATGTCTTCCAGCATTTGCGCGTTCGCCCCATCCTCCCCAGTTGTCACGCCGCAATGCGTCGCCGCCAGTTTCACGTTCAGGTTGCTTAACGCCACGCTCACGCGAATTTGGTCGAAGCACCGTGCGGGGAGGAAAGCGCCGAAGCTCGCTGCGAAAGGCACCTTTCCGGCAATGGCAAGGCCGGCGGCCATCGCTACCATGTTTTGCTCGGCAATTCCTGCCTGCACGAACCGGCCTGGAAACTTTTTCGCGAACGCCTCGACTTTAGTGCTGTCGTTCAAATCTCCCGTCAACGCCACGACGCGCGCATCCGCCTCTCCAGCTTCGGCGAGGCCTCGGCCGAAGCCTTCGCGCGTAGATTCTTCAAGCATTTTTTTTCAACTCCCTTACTGCGCCAATTCCTTTAACGCTTCTGCAGCCTGCGTTTGCGACAAGGCTTTGCCGTGCCACTCGTGCTTTGCTTGCATGAACGACACGCCCTTGCCCATAGTTGTCTTGAATATTATTGCGGAAGGCTTTCCTTTCGTTGCGCGCGCTTTCTTGAACGCCGCGAGTATTTGCGTGAAGTCGTGCCCATCTGCGTTTATCACGTTCAACCCGAACGAAGAGAGCCTCTCGGCGAGTGGTTCTAGCGTCATTATTCCTTCAGTCCTGCCGTTCTGTTGCAGCCCATTGCGGTCGATGAATATCGTGAGGTTGTCGAGCTTGTAGTGGCTTGCTGCCGCGAACGCCTCCCAGCAGCTTCCCTCTTCAAGCTCTCCGTCTCCCATCGAGCAGTACACGCGGTTCGGCAGGCGTTCCATTTTCATTCCCAATGCGATTCCCACCGCGACGCCTATCCCTTGCCCCAGCGAACCCGTGGAAACTTCCACTTGAGGCAGCGTACCGCGCACCGGGTGGCCTTGAAGCCTACTCCCCAACTGCCTTAGCGTCGTCAGCTCTCTCTCAGGAATGCACTTCGCTTGCGCGAGCGCAGCGTACCACGCAGGGTTCAAGTGGCCGTTGCTAAGAACGAAATAATCCCTGCCTTTCCACCGCGCGTCGCCGGGCTTGAACTTCAACACCCCTCCCAAATACAGTGCCGCGAACACGTCTGCTATTCCCAAGCTCCCGCCGGGGTGGCCGCTGCCTGCCGCCGTAGTCATTTTCACTACTGCGACGCGCATCTCGCGCGCGGCTTGACGCAGCTTTTCCAGCATTCCCAAAGCCTTCTTCACGATAAGAAGGTATTGCATTCCTGCATAAAAGCGTGAGTGCGAGGGAGTGCGCGAGACTGCCGCGTCAGGCGATGCGCATCCCGACTTGCTTTTGCGTCAAGACGGTGAAGCCCGCTTCCTTCAGGCGCGCGGCGAGCTGCTTGTCGTTAGTGGCAACGCCGTAGCTCTTTGGCAGTTGCAAGAACGCGTCGTCCGCCTTGCCGCTCGAATGAATCACGGAAAACTTGCTTCCCTCCAAGGCTACGCACGCCTTGGCGGCGCGCGCCACAGCCCCGTGGCCGGCAGCAATGCTCTTCAACTCCGCAACGGTGCTTTGCGTGGCGTAAAAACTGCACGGCTCTTCCAAAGCATCTTCGCAGTCCTCGAACACGTCGCGCTTGCGCTCGAACAAATCCATCAGCACGCTCGTGTCCAAGACGATTTTCATGATTATCGCTTTCGTTAAGCGGGCCCGAGGGGATTTGAACCCCTGACCTACTGGTTAAAAGCCAGCCGCTCTAGCCAAGCTGAGCTACGGGCCCAACCTTTTGCTTGCTTCGCTCGTCGGCGTGCGCGCCTCCTCGACTGCGCAAGCAAAAGCTTGACCAAACTATTAGTTGAGGCTCTTCTTGAATAGCTTTTCCTTCGGCGTTTTTGGCGAACTTTTCGAGCCGCACCGCCTAGCCGCCGAGCTCTTCGCTGCTGTACTGGTTTTCAAGCAAGACTGGCTTCCACTCGAAGAGCTCGTTCTTCTTGAAGAAGCGCGCGATTTCTTTCGCCGCGGTTTCCGGGCTGTCGGAAGCGTGGATGATGTTGCACTGGATGCTCATCGCCAAATCCCCGCGAATCGTGCCCGGAACTGCATCGCGCGCTTTCGTCACGCCAGTCAAATCGCGCACGACGCGCACGGCGTCCATCCCTTCCCACACGGTGGCGACGAGGGGCGCGCTCGTCATGAACTTGCGGATGCGCGGGAAGAACGGCTTGTCCTTCAAATGTGCGTAATGCTCTTCGATGAGCCTCTCGTCCAGCGTCAGCATCTTGGCCGCGACGAGCTTCAAGTTCTTGCGCTCGAGCCGCGAGAACACCTCGCCCACTAGACCCCGTTGCAGGCAGTCGGGCTTCATCATCACAAAAGTTCTTTCCATCATTGCAATCACCGCGCGATATTTATTTATCTTCGCGTTTTTAAACGGCTTTTGTTGCGCGAGGTAATAAAAGCGTTGTTAGGCACTATGCCTGCGCAGGCGCGGCCTTCCGGCCGGCTTCCAAGGAGGTAACGGCGTAATGCGCTTAATCTTGTTCGGCGAACCCGGTTCGGGCAAAGGCACGCTTTCTGCAATGCTCAGCCATCGGCTTGGCATCAACCATATTTCTACCGGAAACCTCTTTCGCAGCGAGATAGCGCGCGGCACCGAACTCGGGCGCGAGGTAGGGAGTTTGATTACCGAAGGCAGGCTCGTGCCGGACGCCATAGTGATAAGCGTGGTGCGCGGGCTTTTTGAAAGCACAGATTTCCACAAGGGTTTCGTGCTCGACGGGTTTCCCCGTACGCTTGAGCAGGCGCGCGACTTGGATGAATTGCTGCACGCGCATTCCTGGACGCTTGACGGAATAGTTTTTCTTAAGGCCGAGCGTGACGAGCTCGTGAGGCGGTTGAGCTCGCGCCGCGTGTGCCGTTCGTGCGCCGCAGTTTTCAACACTATCACCTACCCTACCCGGCAGGAGGGCGTGTGTGACAAGTGCGGCGGGGGGCTGTACCAGCGCGAGGATGACGCGGCTGATGCCGTGAAAGTGCGGCTGGGCGTGTACGAGAAGCAGACTGCGCCGATGATAGACTACTACTCGCGCAAGGGGCTGCTGAAACTAATAGACACGACTGGCGACGACGCCGAGAAGAGTTACGCGAAGCTGATGATGGCGTTGGGCAAGATAAAAGGCTGACGTTGCAGTGGCGGTTACACGATTTCCGCCGTGCCGTAAAAGTGCCACCGGTTGGTGCTGCGGCGGAGGAGCGCGACGATGCTGCCTTTCTCGCCGCAAATGGGCTTCTTCAACACCACTTGGTAGGCTTTCTTGTTCTGTTTGCTCTTGCCTTTCACGAAGCCCACCGTCGTTGCGGTGCCTATGCCTATCACGAGCGGCTCGTTCTCGACGAACGTGTCGGCGAATGCCACTGAAGTGCGTTTGATGGGCTTTATTTTCAAGTCGGCTTCGTTAAGCACTTCCGGCATGCTGCCTGGCTTGCCTATAATGTTGCCGACGAGCGCGTCCGACCGGGTGAGTGCGGGGTCGAGGAGCGTTGCCACGCCGACGAGGCCGCCGGGCTTGGCGTGCTTGGTTGCGCCGCCTGCATTCAGGCTGGCGATGGTCGTGCGTATTGGCGTGTAGCTCTCGCGCTCTTTCTTTACGGTTAAGTATCCTGGGCGTATCTCCACTTCGTCGCCTTCGTTAAGCACGCCTCTAGCTATCGAGCCGCCCAAGACGCCGCCGGTTATCTTTTCCACTTTCGTGCCGGGCACGTTGACGTCGAAGCTGCGCGCTATGTACATCATGGGTGCGGCGTTCTCGTCGCGCTGGGGCGCGGTGAAGTACTCTTGCATGAATGCCGTGAGCTTGTCCACGTTCGTTCCGGTGACTGCGCTTACGGGAATGATTGGCGAGTCTTGCAGCCGCGTGCCATTCACGAGTTCTTTTATTTCCTTGTAGTTCTGCAGCGCCTGCTCGCGCGTGACTAGGTCGACTTTCGTCTGCACGATGATGGCTTTCTTGATGCCTATCGCGTCCAGCACGAGGAGGTGCTCGAGCGTCTGGGGCTGGGGGCACTTTTCGTTCGCCGCAATTATGAACAGCGCGCCGTCCACTATACTGCTGGCCGCCACCACCGTCGCCATAAGCGTCTCGTGGCCGGGCGCGTCGACGAGCGAAATGCGGCGCGCCTCGCGCGTGGGGAGGATGCAGCGTTCGCACTTTTCGCGTTGCGTGTAGCTGCCGCACTTGTCACACTTTCTTACCGCCAAGTCTGCGTAACCGAGTTTTATCGTGATGCCGCGCTTTATCTCTTCCGAGTGCGTGTCGGTGAACTTGCCGGTCATGGCATGGACAATAGTCGTTTTTCCATGGTCAACGTGGCCGCACGTCATTATGTTAAGTTCAGACTGGGGCATGTAATTCTGAGAAGCTTTTAGCTGTGCAAGGCATAAAAACCCGCGCAACGAGGGGGCGTTACTGCCGCAGACTGCCTTCAGCTTGCGGTTGTGCGCTCACCGCTTGCGCCTTGGTTTCGCTTGCGGCAGCCGGAGTTCGAACGCCGCGCCCTTCCCGCCGATGCCCGCGCCAGCGTATTCGAGCGTGCCGCCGTGGCGCTCGGCAATCTCGCGGCCGGTCTTCAGACCCGTGCCCGTCCCGGTCGTAATGCCGGGATCCATGCGCGCGGTTTTACCAAAGCGCATCGCCCCTTGCGCAAGCAATTTTTCAGGAACCCCCGGGCCGTTGTCTTCAACGCGGATGATTACGTGGCCGCCTGCCGGTCTTGCCGTAATCCTTATTCGCCCGGCGTCGTCAAGCGGTTCAGTGGCTTTCTCGGCGTTCCCGTGCAAGTCGCGCACTACTTTGAAGAGCAGGTGCCAGTCGCCGTTGACCGTAAGCTTTTGGGTTGCTTCAAACAGCGTGTGAGGGCTTCCGGCCGAGACTTCTTCAAGCAGCTTTTTGACGTCAAGCTTCCGCGCGGCCATATTGCGCGCATAATATTTGGCGAACGCCTTGCAGTTGTACTTGGCCGCCCGTACTTCGGGCAGGGCGGCGCGTTTGTATTCTTCAACCGGCTTTATGCGAGTTTCTTCGCCGAGCCGCTGCAACTTTTTTCTAGTATACATATCAATGGCTTTTTGGAAAGCGTAAGGGAGCACGTGACTGGCGAAAGCTGCAGGGTGCCACGCTGCCTTGTACGCGTCTATTTGTGGCGTGTTATTGCAAATGGCTTTGCGCAATCGATTGATTTGTGCATAGTGCTTGTCAAAGGCCCGGTCGTACTGGCCAACTTGTTGGTACGTGGCGTTTTCACTCGCTTTCTCGACCAATCTTTCTATCCGCCTTACTTTTGCCGCGAGCTTTTCGAATAGTTGCGCGAGCTTCAAGTCAGTCTCGTTGGGTTTCAAGTTCTTTTCGTCGGGTTTCTGCACACTGTTTTTATCGCGCCCTCGTTTTTAATGCAGGCCTTTGAACCGTCCGGCGACGAACTGTTTCTCGAGGGCGTTGAGGAACGCCAGCAGCTTTGGCCCCGTCTTGCGGCCGGTTAGTATCGTGTAGGAAGATTCGAAGAACTCTTTCACAGTCATTCCGTGCTTCAACGCGATTTCCTTTATTTTCGCCGCCTGTTCGTCTTCGCTTGCCGCGGTTTCAAAGTGCTCGCCGAACTCGTGCAGCGCCTCCTGGTACTTGGGCGGCAGGGCTGAAAAGTTTTTAACCGCCTCGGCGTGGCCTAGTATGGTGAGTTTGTCATCTTCGCCCGCGTAGTTTTCAAGCCACTTCTTGGCTGCAGCTGCCCTCACGTCCAGCTCGCTTTCTTCGAGGGGCGTGAGTGCCGAGCCTTTGCGTTTCTCAATGGTTTCCTTGACGTTGATGTGCGGCACTTGCACGAGTTGCGCGACGAGCGAGAAGTTGGCGTGGTAATAACTCGGCGGGTTTTTGCGCGCCTCTCCCGTCGTTTGCGAGATGGCGTAAATCATCGGCTCGTCGGGGTCGCGCGGTTGCCTGTGGCCAGCGTGGCTTTCGGCGAAGGCGTCGTAATCGTCGAACAGGCGGGGCACGGACTCGCCGGCCGGGTTGAAGTCTATGGCCGTGCGGGGTTTGAAGCGCGTCATGAGGAACCGCAGGATTTCGGGCGGCAGGAGCTCGGAGATTTCTTTGATGCCCACGCCAATGCCTTTCGAAGAACTCATTTTCTTGCCTGCGAGGAGGAAGTGTTCGTACGGCAAGTCGTACGGGTGCGGGTAGTTGAAGACTTTCTCGCACAACTCGTTCGCTACGGCGCGAGACCCGCCTGCCGCGTAGTGGTCTTTCCCCGCTCCTTCGAGGGTAACGCCGAGCACTTTGAACGTGGCGGCCCAATCGGCTTTCCACGTGAGCTTGGCCTTGCCGCCGAAGGGCGGCGTATTGCCTTTGTAGCTGCAGCCTTTAGAGTATTTAGTGTCGCGGCACTCGTACCCGACGGTTTCGCCGTCGAAGCCGCTTGCCACCGTGCCGCCTATCTGGCCGCACTTTTCGCAAACAACGTTTATGGGCAGCCAGTCGCCTTGCTTTTTCGTTCCGCTCACGCGCTCGTTTATCTCGTTTATCTCGGCCGCTTTTTCCAGCGCCGTCCTTATCGCGGCGTCCATGCCGCCTTTGCGGTAGTTTTCGCTCGACCAGAACACTTTCGGCTTGCAGCCTATGCGTTCGAACGCGGCGATGAATTGTTCGGCGTAGCAACGCGCGTAGCTGTCGAACCCTTTTTCAGGCGAGGGAATGCTGCACAATGGTTTGCCCATGTGTTTCATGAACGATTCGTCAAGCCCTTTCGGGAAGCCGTCCATGGGGTCAAAGTCGTCGAACCGGTAGGTGAACTCGGCTTCACGCCCGGCGTCCACAAGCGCCTTGAAGACTAGGTCGTGTATTACCACGCCGCGCAGCGCGCCCACGTGGATAGGTCCGCTGGGCGTCTTAGCATCGCTTACAACTTGCCGCTTTCCGGCGTCCAGCCCGTTCGCCAAGCTATCTGCCCAAAACCGTTTTTCATTCCCTGCATTATCCATCGTAATTACCGAACCATTTTCGTTCCGGCAAAGTATTTAAACCGTCCATTCGGCTTGACGGGCTGGAAACCGGGCGGCAGCTAATCGCGGCGGGGTCGGTTCCCGAGTTTTCCTTTGAGGCTCGCAGTCATTTCTTCAAGAAACTCGGGGCGGCACGCTTCGCTTAGTTGCCGCGCTTCAAGCCGGTCGCCGTACTTTCGCTTTAAGGTTTGGAAGTCGCGTTTGGCGAGGATGTTTTTCAAGTTGGGGCTTGTGGCCACCACGCGCATTTTCGGGTGTTTTTCAAGCAGTTCGCGCATTACTATGACGCCGTTGGCGCGCCGTACCCCCGCGACAGCAAGTTTGAATAATTTCTGCGCTTCCGTTGGAACCGTTTTCCGCGCCTTGCATAATATTGCGTCAAGAGCTTCTTGCGAGCTTAAGCGCTTGGCTCGTGCTTTCCGTAGCGTGCACTTCTAAGCCAAGCGCGCTTGCACTTAGTTTTATGCGTTCGCGTACTTCCGGGTCGTCGTGAACAAGCAGCAACCGCGTTTTTTCGCCGGGTTTGAGTGCCACTGTAGAGTCACTCCTTGCCGGGTTAATAATTGTAATCTTGCGCCGTTCCGGGGTTTCAGGCGGCGCATGCCACCGCTTTTGGCACAGGCCTACCGTCGGGTTGTGGGGTATTAAGGTTTTCGGAAGATGAATTTAACGTTCAAGGCCTTAGCCGCCGGTTGCGGCGATTGGCTTTTTGTTTAAGGAGATAACATTATGGGTGCACGCCCCCGCAAGTGGAAGAAAAAAGGCCACATGCGCTGGAAGTGGATTAAGAAGCGCCGCCGTAGGCTCCAGCGTAAGACCAAGCGCCGGACTGGAAAGCTCTAAGGCGCGCCTGTTGGATTCAGCGTTAGCTTCAGCCATACTTACTGAATGCGCAGCACTTGCTGAAGGCGCTACCGTTCTGCGTACCGCGCGCGCTTTAGGATTTCTTCAGCGCGGCGCACCACGGACGTGCCAACGGGGAACTGCCGTTCGTAAGCTTTGCAGAAAGGCTTGAACAACGCTTGTTTCTCGCGCAGGGACTTGCGGTAGAGCAGCACGTCTTCCGCGCGTTCCTCGAGGCTGTCAGAAAATTCCGAGAGGCCGAAGTCTATCACCGTAACCGCGGGCGTCCTGCTGGCAATGATGTTGCTCGTCGAATAGTCGCCGTGCACGATGCCAGCCGCGTGCAGCTTGGCGAGCGCAGTGCCGCTTGCGGCCGAGAGCGCCTGCAACTCTCTCGCATCCTCTTCCACGAGCCGTGCCATCAGCGTGCCTTTCACGAGCGAGAGCTGGAGCTCGCACTTTCTTTCGTCTTCCTTAAGCAGTTCCGGCACGGGCGCGCCGGCGGCCTTGGCTTTGCGGAGTATTCGCGCTTCGCGCCGCGTGCGTCGCGAGCGGAGGAGCGCGTCAAGCTGTGCGTCGCGGTATTTTTTCTTCAGGCGTTTCTTGCGCACGGTGGCGCCTTCTTTCGTTACGGTCGCCTCGGCGCCTTTCCAAGCCATTTTCTCACTCTTGCACTTCGACAGCAGGGGGGCACACGCTGGGCATGCTTTCCTCGGCTTTCTTGGCGATGCTGTCGAGCACTTTCATTATCTCTGTGAACGGCACGGGGCCTTCACGCACGAGTTTGGGCGGGTAGCACCGCGTGTCGATGATTGTTGACGACAGGGTTTCCGTCAAGTCTCCAGAACTCAATATCAGCGGGACTTTGCCTTCAAACGCTTGCCGGACTTCCGACTCGCGGTAAATGGGTGGTTTATCCGACTCGTTCGCGCTGGTTGACGTGACGGGCTTGCCGCTCTCGGACGTTATGGCGCGCGCGAAGTGGTTGCTGGGAATGCGGAATGCGACGCCTTGCTTACTGAGCGCGTCAGGCAGCGAGGGCTTCTTGTCAACGATGAGTGTGAGCGGCCCTGGCATAAACGCCCTGGCCAGCTCTTCAGCCACGGGGTTTATTTCCGCGTATTCTTTCGCCATTCCCAAGTCTGAGACGATTATTGGCAGGGGCTTGCCTTCCGGCCGGCCTTTCAGTTCGTAAACCTTCGCGACGGCTTGCGGGTTGGTCGCGTCCGCACCCAGCCCGTAAGACGTTTCGGTGGGGAACACTATTACCTCGCCCGCGCTTATTGCCTTCGCCGCTTGCTCTATGCTGCGCGCGGCTTTTTCGCGCTCGCGCAAGTTTACCGTAAGCACTTTTGTTTTCATAAGCATCACGAGAGCATATGGCGTGGCAAGGTTTTTAACGGCACCCGACGCGAAGCCAATGCGTTTACGCTTGAGTCGGGCTTCGCGTCCCGTGCACGGGAACAATTGGTGCGCCGAATCAACCTGAAGCCCTGGCTCGAAAGCGGGGGTAATTCACTAGGCGGCAGGTCGAAGTTCATCAAGCCGCTTCATTCAGGGTAGTGGTCGGTTATAGTGCAATCGTGCAGTATTAGCGGTTGGGTACTTTTTCGTCCGCGCATGCTCCCGCGCGCAAGTCTGGGGGTTGGTTCGTCTTCGCCATACAGTATTCCACTGCCGTGCTTCGCTTCTGCCGCGCGAATGATTTCGCGAAATACCTTCGCTTCGGTTTCTTTCCCCGTTAGCCGATACGCTAGGGTAAAACAGTTTTCCGTCGCGGCGCGCGCGACCCAGCCTATGCGGCGCACGAGTTCGTTGTTGACTGCTTGCTTGCGTTCGGCCGCCGGCAGCTCTTTTATGCGTGGCATCAGTTCCTTGCGCAGGCCGGCGTAGTGCTGCGCGTCGAGTGAAAGGCATAGCGCGTCGAGGTTTTGAGTGCGCTTAACTAATGCCTGCGGGGTATTTACGCCGCCGAGGTTCCAGAATGCGTGCACTTTGGCTTCAGGGAAGTGGCGTTTAATCACATTAGTTATTTCGTGCAGCCGGGGGTGTTCGGGCGGGTTTCCACCCAACGAATATGCGAAAATCAAGCCGGGGCTTGCGAGTTCGTGCATAACCGTGTTAGCCTTGACGATTCCGGAATGTTTGAGTTCTATCAGCGCTCGTTCAAATCTGTTTACGTCCATTAAACTTCGTTCTTCGGGCATTGGTGCGAACATGCATTTGCTGCATTGGAATCCGCAGCCGTGCACGGGCTCCACGCCAACCACGTTGGTTTGCGAGAGCCTTTCACGCAGTTCTTTCGCAGTCGCAACGCGTTTTTGCGTCCGTATTTGTGAGTTAGCCATTCGAATCACTTATTCAGGGTAGCGGTCGGTTATAGTGCAATCGTGCAGTATAAGTATCGCTTTCGCATCCAAGCCCTTAAGCCTGCCAGGAGCGCTTAGGATTGCAGTATCGATTACTAATTCAGCCGGGTTTCTTTTCGCCCCATTATTATTCGAGAAGGGTTTATAGTCCAGCTTGGCTTTAAACCCTGCTTTTTCTGCCGCGCGGGTTATACCCGCCGTGAAGATCGCTTGTTCCTTTTTTCTACCTGCGGTTGAAGTTATGACTCTGAACTCGTTTTTTGCTGCGGCTGCCTTCACCCACCGCAACCGTTCGGTTATGTATGCTTCAAAATCCGCTTTGTTAACCCCGTAAAGTCTTCGTATGCCTGCAAAGTGCGGCGCGTCAATCGATAAGATCAGTTCGTCTAGGCCTACCGTTCTTTTTTCGAGCTCTTGTTGGGTATTCAAGCCCGTCAGGGTCCAAAATGACTGGATTCTCGCAGTAGGAAACGCTTTACGGACGACTGCAGTCAATTCCGCCAACTGTGGGTTGTGCAGCGGGTCGCCGCGCATGGAATAGTGTACGTATACCCCTGGCGGTCGCGGGTCTATAACGTGCCGGGTGCGGTTTGGGTTGATGATTCCCGCGTTTTTAATGGCGTTCAGCCTTTCCGCCAGCATTTCAGGCAGCATAAACTTACGCGGCGCGTCGGTAGCCCCAATAATGCATCGCTTGCACGCAACTGGACAGCCGAAAGTTGGTTCTATACCAAGGTCTCGCGTAGGTGCAAACTCCGTCAAGTTTCTAATTAACCCCTTTGCAGGCATGTTCACCAAGTCACCGTCGTCTTGTCTATCCTCAAGTTCTGGTCGGGGCGGCAGTCTTGCGGCACGCCGTTCGAAACGATTTCCTGCAGTCCCGTCAAGGCTATCATCGCGCCGTTATCCCCGGCGTACTGCGGGGGCACTACGGCGAAACTGACGCGTTGGTCTTCACACATCAACCCCAGCATTTCTGCGAGGCGCGCGTTTTGCGCAACTCCACCGACGGCAAGCACTTGCTTCTTGCGCGTGTGGCACAAGCAACGCTCCGTCGCCTCCACTAGCATTGCGAACGATGTTTCCTGCACTGAGTAGCACAACTGGCGCTTGTCACCCCCGCGTTCCGCGGCTTTGCGCACGGCGTTGAGCATGCCGCTGAAGGCGAGGTCAACGCCTTTCACCGAGTAAGGCAGTTCGATGATGCTACCTTTCCATTGCGCGGCGTTCTTCATTATTCCCACCGCGTCGGGAGGCGTTACGCCCAGCAGCCGTCCGGCGTTGTCGAGAAAGTTGCCTATCCCAACGTCGAGCGTCTCACCGTACACGCGGTAATGCCGCGATGGCAGCTGGCCTTCCAGCGCTGTAATTTGAGTGTTTCCGCCTGACACGTACACTGCGAGCGGGTCGTTCATTCCGCACGCCCACTTGCCCACTTCCACGTGCGCCACCGTATGGTTTACCGGCACGAGCGGTTTTTCCAGCAGGAGGCTCAGCGAGTTGGCGGCTGCGAAACCCACGTGCAGGCAGTGGCCCAAGCCGGGGCCTTGCGCGTAAGCTATCGCGTCGAGCTCGGCAGCATTCACGCCGGCTTGCGCGAGCGCTTCCCCCAAGGTTTTCTTGAATTTTCGCGCGTGGTGTTCGGCGAGCTTGCGGGGAATGAATCCCGTGCGGCCGGAGGGGACTTTAGCTATCGCGTTGGAAAGCACTTTCGTGTTGCGCGCGTTCACCTTGCCGCTGTCGTGCCTTACCACGCCGATGCCGAGCGAGTGCGCAGTGCTCTCGATGCCGAGTATCATCATCAAGAGTTTCTTGCGCGCGGTGGTTTTATTGCTTGCCCTTGGCTTGCGCGATGCTGGCGGGTGTGTGCTGGTGCGTGATACGGTTGCGTTCAAGGTCGTGTGCCAGAAGATGTGTTTGTCATCGCGCCCAAGCCGCGCTTCATCCTGTTGCTTTCAAAACCAGCACTGTCACCAACGCCCACGCGTTCAGCAAGAAGTGCGCCACGATGGCCGGCACTACCGTTCCGCGCAGTTTCGTTTCCCTTGCGAAAAGCAGGCCTGCGGCAAGCGCGCCTGCCACTTCCACGATGCTGCCGTACGGCGCGTGCAGCAGGGCGAAGGCGATGCTCGGCAGTATTATTCCGAACTTGCGTTGCAAATACCCTCGGAAGAGAAGTTCCTCGGCGATTGGCGCGAGCGCGATGATGGCGAAGATTCCTGCGGTTTCCTGCTTGCGCAGCACGTCGGCTACTGCTTGCGTGTCATCCATCCCTACGGCGCGCGCCGCGATGCCGAGCGCGATGAGCACGGCGAGAAGCTTGAAGAAGAGCACGAGGCCGGCCTTCACTTCGGTAACGCTGATTTTCTTGAGGCCGAGCGTTTCCAGCGCCTTGGCGCGCGGTTTTTCCAGCGTTGCTAGCGACAAGGCGAGTGCGAGCATGGCGAGCGCGCCAGTCACTTCCGTCGAGGCGTTCGCCGAGATGACGAGCGCTATGGACGCGAGCCTAAAAACTATGCTTGCCGCCACGCCGTGCTTTTCAGCGATCGCCCGCAATGCATCCATGTCGCAGGGGCGCCCATTGATTTGCACCGGCATGATGGCTTTGGTTTGGGGGGTAATGCGCTTTTCAACGTCAGCTGCATCCAGCATGTGATCCGCGCCGCATTCGGCCAGCACCGGTGTAGCGCCCACCAAATGGACCGACGCCGCAGAGGCGATGTAAGTGTGCGACGGAAGAATGACCTCATCGCCCGCGCCGATACCGACGGCCTT
>JBBSWX010000053.1:0-1924 GCA_038046065.1 Microcaldota archaeon
TTAGCCTATGACTTCGATGTCCGAGTAGTCGTTCTTGGCCTTGGAGTGCGCCGCCGCGGTCTTGCTGGCTATGCCTCGGCCGGTTATGTGGGGGCTTGACAAGCCCACAACTATCGCCGTGATTTCCAACTGGCCGTCGAGCTGCGGGACGAGCCTTGCGCCCCACTTGACGCTTGCGCGCGGGTCCATCTCTTCAGTGAGCATTTCGCCTGCGCGAATCGCGTCGCCCAGCGTCAGGTCGGTGCCGCCTGCGATGTGGATGAGCGCGCCTTTCGCGCCGTTGAAGTCCATGTCCAGCAGGCGGTTGGTCTTCACGCTGTTGACCGCATCCTCGACCTTGTTGGTGCCCTTGCCGGTGCCTACTGCAATCATGCCGACTTCACCTTGCCCCATCACCGCCTTGACGTCGGCGAAGTCTATGTTGACTAGGGAAGGTTGCGTTATCGTGAACACGAGCCCGTCGATGGCTTTGGCGAGTATCTCGTCGGCAACGATGAACGCCTGGTTCATCGGCAGGTTGGGTACGAGTTGCACGAGCCGGTTGTTGTCGAGTATGATTACCGAGTCCGCGATTTCGTGCAGCGCGGCTATGCCCGCCTCGGCTTTTGTCGTGCGGGCGCGCTCGAGCGCGAAGGGATAAGTTACCATGGCGATGACTATCGCGCCCAGTTCCTTGGCGATTTGCGCCACGATTGGTGCTGCGCCAGTACCAGTTCCGCCGCCCATGCCTGCGCATACGAACACGAGGTGGCTGCCGTTCAACGCGTTTTCTATTGCCTGCCGGTCGACTTCCGCGCACTTGGCGCCCATTTCGGGGAAGCCTCCGCAGCCCAGGCCTTTGGTGACGCTCTTGCCAATCAGTATCTTCATCACGCCTTCGTCAACCGTGTTGAGGTGCTGGCGGTCGGCATTCAATGCAACGAGCGTTGCGCCCTTCACCCCGAGGCGTTTGATGCGGTTGATGGTGTTGTTTCCGCCGCCGCCCACGCCTATGACCACGATTTTTATCTGTTCGCCGTCGTCTGCCGCAGGCCTTGCAGCGGGTTTGCTTGAAACGAGCGCGCTCTTGACAATATCTTCCATTTTTTACAACCTCCACTTTAAGCGATATTTGCCCCTTGCTTGCGTCTCCGCCCCGTTCAGCGTTTGGAACTCTTCTTTATCTGCATGCGCGCCGGAGTCAGGAGTATCTTGTCTTCGCTTATGCGTGCAATGTCCCCGCCTACGGATTGGGTTATGCTGCTGAGTTTGGAGAGGCTTTCCTTGAGTTTGGGCGGGTTGCGTGCCATGGGAGCTATGTTGAGCAGCACGACGTTGCGTGCCTTCAACTCCCCTTCAATGGTGGCGAGGTCGCCGTCGCCTTCAAGCGCCATGGGCTTTACATAGTAATCTGCGGGCGCGTGCAGCACGTCCAAGTCCTCGTCCTCGAGGGCGTTCATCGCCTCTTCTAGGCTGCCGTGGTTGCCTGCGGCGGAACTTCCGAAAATCTTGTCGAGAATGCCCATGAAATCACCTTACCGGTACCTTCCGGGAACGAACGAATACTTTGGTTTTTGGGGCGCGGCTGGCGCCTCTTCTTCCGGTTCCTCGCGGGGCTTGCTTGACACTACGATGATGTCCCCGACCGAAACAATGTTGTGGTACGAGACCGTGTTTTGTTTTATCCACTGGGGGCTCATGCCCATCAAGGATTCTATCGGCTGGAGCGTGACGCGCGCCACCTCGCCCTTCTGCAGGTCGATTATGAAGTCGTGGGTCTTGCCCATAAACTTGGCTTGGTCGGTGTAAATGTCTATGCCGGGTAATTCGCTTAAACGCCTCATTGCAACCTCATCCTCCAAACGTAATTTCCGCGGGCTGAAAAGCCTGTTTGCGCAAGCCAAATAATGGCCACAAACCTTTTTAAAACGCGCGATGCCGTTAA
>JBBSWX010000054.1:0-7254 GCA_038046065.1 Microcaldota archaeon
GAACGGGATGTACCGGGGAAAAATATAAAAAACCGCCGAACCCCCCGCCCCCGACAGCAAACCTGCGAAGCGCCAAGACCCGGCGCCGCAACAAGGCAGACGCCCCCGCCACCATGAAAAAAAGTTTAGTGCCGAAGGCGGGAAGCGAACCGCTGGCGACAAAACCCGCCGAGCTAAGAAAGTCTCTTCATCAGCGGGGTGGTGATGCCCTGTTCCTTGAGCTTGGCAAGTTTCTTGACGAGGTTAGCTTCAATCGGCCTTCCTTTGATTTGCGCCTCGTACTCGGCGGTTATGGCGTTCCAGTCAAGGCCGCTCTGTTGCAACGTCAGCAGGTCTTCGTAATCGCGCGGGAACGGCCGGTCAGTAATTGCCTTGAACAAGTAGACGTCTTCCTTGGCCGCCAGAAAAACCGCGAGTTTACCGTACTCGGCATGTTTCTCGGCACGCTTTTTCATCGCAGCCGTGAGGCGCAGGCCTCCCATCACTTGCTTGGCAAACAAGTCGAACTGCAGCCCGGAATCGTTGATGAGTATATCCTTGGCCTTGAGCGGCACGTCGTACGAGCCGGGAAACAACTCCCGGAATCCCGCCTCTCTCAAGGCCGTGAAAAAGCGCTGTTCTTCAAGTTCTTCCTCGAAAAGCAAGTCGGCGTCTTTTGTGGACGGCTTGAGGTTGCGGAACGTCATGGCGCAGCCGCCAATCAAGTATGCATCCACCGGCTTTGACAATGCCTTGCCTGCCGCCTGCAACGCGGCATCAATGTCTTTGCGCGAATATTGAAGCTTATTCATATTGCGTCACCAGCCCGCCGAAGCCCTCCCAACTCGGCCACAATGGCCCTTCGGATATTCTATAGCCGTTAGTCATCGGTTCCGGCCATCGTTCGCCTTTGACGAACATATCGACAAGCTTGAGGCATTGCCCTGCCGCGCTTGACACGCTGAAGTCTGCAGCCAACTCCGCGAATCTCTCCCGGTCGAGCTTCTTCCAGTTCTTGTACACGGCCAGCATGGCATAGGCAGCCTCTCGCCCGCTCGCGAGCATAGCAGCGCGCAGGAGGCAGTGCACTATTGCTTCTTCAAGCGCGGGAGCCTCGGGTGAATCGTCGAAAGCATTGAAATAGTAGTCGCGCGCGTCAATTTCGATAAGCTTGACGCCGTACTTGTGCAGCACGCTGATGCCCGTTAACACCATGCCCTCGCGCGGGAGCATCGCAGTGCGCAAGAGACCGTGCTGGCCCGCAACTATGAGCGAACCAAGCAAGCCTTTTCGTTTTGAATCAACGGCATACGCCGCGTAGTCTTGCTCGAACTCCCTAAGCCGCGGAAGAACAAGGCTATACTCGGCATCTTTCCTTGAAATAATGCCGCGAGCCGCCAGCCGGGCTAGCACGCGACGGACGGTGACCATTGGCGTGCTGGTAGACCCCGCGATTTCAGTTGCAGAACGAGGATTGTCCGGAATCAGCCCGGCAAGCACGCGAATAGCCGAATTCGCGAGTATTTCCTCGAGGCGCACGTGCGGATTGGCTGCCGCCAGCTCCCTTAAAGCCTGTGCGTGAAGGGCTTTTGACAAAGTAATGCGCCTGCATTTGCCGTCGCGCCTTGATTCTATGAAACCCTTGCGCATAAGACCCGCGGCAACTCGCGAAACCACCGCGCTTGAAACGCCCATTTTCAAGGCGGCATCCTTGACTGAATACCCTGTTTCGCCGTCACCGTTGGCAAAAAGCGCGCTTAGCAGCAGAATCTCGCGCTTGCCCAGACCGAAATCCATACCTCATTTATGCTAAGACATATATAAAACACTTGCGTCAAGTGATATAAAAGTGCCGAGAGCGGGCGGGAAGGAAACGCGAGAAACGCACGGCATTGAAGATAATCCTCCTGAACGGATGCATCGGGAAGCCACCGGCAAGCTGGTCCCAAAAGGCGTTAAATACCCTACGCCCGCAAATCCGCTTCGGTGGCGAAATTGCCCTCAGACTACTTTAAGGAAACTAAGGAAGGACTCGAATCGCGCATTCCAGACTATGGAACCGACGGCTTCCAGAAGATGCAAGACCACATCCGCAAGGAGCTTTCGAAGGAAGAGCGGTCGTTTGACCTGCTTCTTAGGAGCTTCAAGATACTGCTTCTTGGCGACTGGAATACGGAGGCAAAACGCAAAGTCCTGCAGGGAGTCCGAGACACTCTTCTAACGGCAGGGTACTACGCTCAAACCATAGACGCATACTGTGACGTCAACAAGCCTGGAGGGCTCCTGGCGCAGAATATACTTGAATACTGCTGCATCAACCACCAGCTCATCGTCTTCATAGACGGAGAGGGCAAGGGAACCGTCACGGAAGTGGAGTTCCTCCGCCGCAACTATGTCTTCCAAGGAAAGGTGCTCTTTTTCATTGACGCCGCCAAGTTTGATGGCTTGAAAGACAATCCACGCGAATACTTCCGCATCTTCCCCACGATTGTGAAAGTTGAGGCAGGCGAGCTAAACGAAACGGTATTAACGTACTCCCGGCTTAGGCTCTATAGAATAGAGTCGTGCGGAAAGGAGGTTGGTAACAATGAGCGAAAGTCTAACTAAATTGTATCACGAAGCCAGCCGCCTGAAGTCCGTTCTTCTAGAGAACAACAACATAGGCGTATTGCTCTACTTGGCGAAATACAACCCTCAAGTCACCAGAAGGGACTTGAAAGAGAAGTTCGGCAAGGACGCCTTAAAGGGTCTCGAGAACCTAAAGCGGCTTGAACTAATTGATGAGAACGACGAGAAACTCACTTTAACGCACCAGGGCATCTTCCAAGTCGAAGGGCTCATGGCTCTCGCGTAGCTCTTGCTTTCGCTCACTGCTCAAACTTGTTCAGCGCAGTCATCTTCCTGCTCCATGATTATGAAAAAAAAGTTGAGTGCCGAGAGCGGGATTTGAACCCGCGACATCCAGATTTCCCAGCTTGGCCAAGAGACCTTGAGAGTTTCTTGAGTCCTTCCTATGAGTCTCGCCAACACCGCTTGCAGCAATCAAGCCACAAGCAGTTAGACTGGCGCTCTAACCAGGCTGAGCCACCTCGGCAACTAAAAGTATTTGACGGCCAATAGTTTAAAACACTCCTTCTTCTGCAACAGAAAAGACTCGCGGTGCTCGACGGCATTCCAAGCGCACAAACGCCAACCGGCAAATGAAACGCCGCGACGGGCGTGCAGAAAAGCGCGCCTTCCCGCCAAGTTATTTCACGAATGTTTAGTTGTAGTCTCCGCCAATGTTTTTTCGTTTAAGTTTATTGGGCTAAACGATATATTCGACGGAAACCGTTCTGCTTAAGTCGCGCGCCTTCCGGTGCGCGGGGTGGTTATCGCATGGGTAAACTGGGAATGCTGTTCGGCGGGCTGTTGATGGCGGGGAGCGCGGCGGCTTTAGACGGGAGCGCGATAAACTCGGGGGACGTGGCGTGGGTGGCGGCCAGCGCGGCGTTAGTGATGCTGATGACGCCCGCCTTGGGGTTCTTCTACGGCGGCCTAGTGCGGCGGAAGAACCTGCTGTCGGTATTGGCGCAAAGCCTCGCAATATTCGCGGTGGCAAGCGTCGCGTGGGCGTTGTGGGGGTTTTCAATAGCATTCGGGCCTAACGGCGGGTTTTTCGGCTCGCTTGACTGGCTTGGTCTGAACGGGGTGGGGACGGCGTCTTACGCCGCTTACGCAGCGACGATACCGCTGCTGCTGTTCTTCTTCTTCCAACTCAAGTTCGCGGCAATAACGCCGGCGCTCATCATCGGCGCGTTCGCCGAGAGGATACGCTTCTCGACACTCCTGCTCTTCACGCTGCTGTGGGTTACGCTAGTGTACTCGCCAGTCGCACACTGGGTGTGGGGCCAAGGCGGGTGGCTGCGCGAGATGGGCGCGCTCGACTTCGCGGGCGGCACGGTCGTGCATATTGCGGCTGGCTTCTCGGCTCTCGCTGCGGCAATCATAATAGGCAAGCGCAAGGACTTCGGGAAACCTTTCCATCCCAACAACGTGCCGTTCGTGATACTGGGCGCGGCGTTACTGTGGTTCGGGTGGTTTGGGTTTAACGGCGGCAGCGCGCTCGCGGCGAACGGAGTGGCAGTCATCGCGCTCGTAACGACGAACCTCGCAGCCGCGGCGGCCGCAATAACGTGGATGGCCACCGACTGGCTAGCCCGAGGCAAGCCGAGCGCAACTGGAATCGCGATAGGCGCCGTGTGCGGCCTAGTGGCGATAACCCCCGCAGCAGGGTTCGTCAGCCCCCTCGCGGCAATAATCATCGGCGGCGTGGCGGGAGTGCTATGCAACGCCGTGGCAAACTGGCGGGCGAGCCGCCTGGCGTTCGACGACTCGCTCGACGTGTTCGCGTGCCACGGCGTGGGCGGCGTGTGGGGCGCGCTGGCTACAGGCATCTTCGCCAGCACTGCAATCAACCCAGCCGGCGCGAACGGCCTTCTTTACGGCAACCCCGGCCAGTTGATGGTGCAAATAATCGCAGTAGTAGCCGTGGCGGCATTCTCGTTCGCAGGCTCGCTTGCACTGTTGAAAGCAGTCTCGCTGTTCAAGCCACTGCGCGTGAACGCCGAAGCTGAAGAGACAGGACTAGATGAAGCCACGCACGGGGAGGCCGCTTACCGGTAATGCCGCACGTTAAATAAAGGCCATTGCGTAAAGCACCTAAAAACCCGAAGGGCGATAAACCTGAAAAAGTTTGGTGAAGGCACGGAAACCGGCTGCTGCAAGCGCTTCAACCCCGCACCGTGGGACGGCAAGCTCGTGCGCTTCAAAGACAAGCTGTTCCTGAAGGACAAAGTGCTTTGCGCATTCAACATCCCCCTCAACCTCGGCAAAGTGATAGTGCGCGACTTGAAACTCATCGAGAAAGCAGGCGCGCTCGGCGACCAGCTGATGCTCTACAACCCCACAGGGCTCTTCAGCGCGGACGTCCACATCGCCACGCGCAAGCCCGTGCCGGGCGCGCGGATGGAAAAGATCTCCGGAAACTTCCTCTCCAAGGTCTTTGAAGGGAATTACAGCGAAACCGGCAAATGGATCACGCAAATGAACGAACTCGCCCGCAAGCGCGGCAAGACAATCAAGAAGCTGTACTTCTACTACACGACGTGCCCCGCGTGCGCCAAGCACTACGGAAAGAACTACACCGTGCTGCTGGCGCGAGTATAGCTAGTGCCTCAAGCAAGCCCGCCTCAACTCCCGCTCCCCGCCTTTCCAACGGCGTTTAATAACGCCGCTTGCGTGATGGGTGCGTGGATCTGCTAGCCCAGTTCGCCGTGCTGATGGAGTACGCTTACGCATGGTGCACCGCCGCGGCGCTCGCAATAGGCCTGTTGTTCTTCAAAAAGAGGCTCGCGCTCCTGCTCGGCCTGCTGGTCGTGCTGGCGCTCGTGCCGGCGCTGAAACTTTACTACCTTGAAGAACGGCCTTGCGTTGCAGGCGGAGGCTTGTTCCCCTGCCCTGAAGATTTCGGAATGCCTTCAAGCCACGCTGCCGCCGCGGGAGTGTTCGCCGCCGCTGCGGTAGGCTCGCCCGCGTTCTTCATAATACTACCCCTATCCGCGCTCGCGGGCTACTCGCGCGCCTACGCCGGAGTGCATTCGTTCGAACAAGTGGCTGCAGGATTTGCCGTCGGCCTCGCGGCGTACTCGCTCGCGTTGTGGCTGCGCGGAAAACTGAAACGCAGAAGGGAAACGCCAGCGGCGGGTGGAAAAGCTCCGGCACACTCCGCAAGATTCGAACCAAACCAACGGCAGTTCGAACTCAACAGGCAACTCGCGCACGCCGCCTTCGGCCTCGCAGTAATAGTTATAGCCGTTGTTTTAGGGAAGGCCGCGGCAATCGCGTTCCTCCTCGCGTGCGCGGCAGTGGGAATAACTGCGGCACACTTTGAAACCATCGGCACGCGCCTCCCCCTCGTCCACCAGCTCGTAGAAAAGTTCGAGCGCAATGATGCCCCGCCGTTCAAAGGCGCGGTCAACTACGCGGCGGGAAGCTTGTTGGCGGTGACGCTCGCCCCCACGCTCGAGTTCGGCCTGGCGATAGTGGCGATGCTGGCTTTCGGCGACGCGGCCTCCACCATCGCAGGAAAACTGTGGGGCAAGACGAAAGTGCATTGGAACGAACGCAAGACGTGGAAGGGCGCGGTAGCCTTCTTCATTGCAGGGGGAGTTACCGCAATCCCATTCTTGGGGGCTGCCGCCTTTGCTTATTCGCTCGCCCTCGCGCTCGTGGAAACCTTGCCGCTTGACGTTGACGACAACCTCCTTATTCCCGTTGCGGCGCTCGCGCTCAACGCCCTAGCCTCAATTACCGGCGTGGCCGCGATGGTAGGGTTTTAAGCGTTTTCGCAAAGAATAAGCGAAAGCAACGACGATAGGAGGAATTACCGTGCCGGGAATACTGATTGCTTTCGAAGGGATTGACGCGAGCGGCAAAAGCACGCAAGCGAAACTGCTCGCGGAAGCGCTGCGCGCGAAGGGGAGGGCGGTGGTGCTTACGAAAGAGCCGTTCCTCGAACTGCCAACCTTCGCGGGAATCATTGCAGGCGCGGGAAGCGTAAAGACGCACAAGGACGCGGACACGCTCGACGAAATCGGCGGTTACAAGCTGGCGCCCGAGACGGACGTGTTCCTATTCGCGGCCGACCGCGCCGAGCACGTGCACAAAGTAATCAAACCCGCACTGGAAGCCGGAAAGATAGTCATAACCGACCGCTACTACCCGTCAAGCGTGGCATACCAAAGCGTTTTCGGAAAGCTTGACGAAAAGTGGATTGGGGAAGTCAACCGATTCGCCCCCCGGCCCGACGCGATAGTGCTGCTAGACTTGGACGCGGAGAAAGCCGCGGAGAGAACTGCAGGCGGCGCGGAAAGGCGGCTCGCGAGGTTTGAAGTGCTCGAAAAGCAAAAGCTCTTGCGGCAGAAGTACTTGGAGATGGCAGAACGCGGGGAGTGGATTGTCGTGGACGCCTTGCAGCCCGCCGAAACGGTGGCGAAACAAGTGTTGGCTGCGCTGGAAAGCAAACTGGGCGCAAACTTCAAGGCATAAAGCCAATGCGCCTAGTGGCAAAACAACTTTTACCAACTCAAGCAATACGAACTGCGGAATGCTAACGGCGCGCTTAAAAACCACCAGCGAGTAATGAGTGGGATCGCTGGTGGGGAGTTACAGTATCCAAAGGACGGCAGCATATGCTTTACTGCTAGTAATGAGTCTAGCCGGAATTGCAGCGGC
>JBBSWX010000055.1:0-18767 GCA_038046065.1 Microcaldota archaeon
CGCTCGCTTGAAAAGCTTCACCAAAAGTTGCGGTTAAAGTGGGGGATCTGAGATTGCGAAGAACCTTTTCTGCACTCGCTTCGTCACGCCTACGAACGCTCCTCCGCTCGCTTGAAAAGCTTCACCAAAAGTTGCGGTTAAAGTGGGGGATCTGAGATTCGAACTCAGGTCGCCAGCTCCCAAAGCTGGCAGGATGCCAAGCTACCCCAATCCCCCAACCTTTTCTTCGAACGCTCGCTTTCGGCTCGCGTTCTCGAAAAGCTTGACCAAAACCGCCTCCGACCTTTTCTTCGCTCGCTCCGTCGCGCCTACGGGCGCTCCTGCGCTCGCTCGAAAAGCTCGACCAAAAACCTTGGTTAAGCCGGCCTATTAGCTTTCCGCAAACGCTTTCGCCTTCAGGCTGCGCGCCTGCCGCGCGCGGCAATAACCGACCATCACCCTAGCTTAATATTATACCCGCGTTAATATTAGCGAATGCCGGCTGCAGGAAAGCCGGGTCGCACGGTGGTTTTTATGGACGTCCAAGAAAAAGTTTGCAAGGAACTCGCAGTAAAGTACGGCTACCTGCCCGGGCGCGCGAAAGAGCTGGTGGCGTTCGTCAAGCTCGTGCACAAGTTCACGCAGTACATCGGCAACAACAAGTACTACTCCGACACGCTCAACAAACGCATCGCCCTGCTGGGGCTGGATGCCGACATACTCGCGCTGAAGGCCGAAAGCTGCCGAATGGTTGCCGAAGAGTTCTACTCGCAAGCAGAACTGCAAGCCACCTGCCGCAAGCCAGTCAAGCTCGACGCCAAGCAAGTGGAAACATTCAAGAAAACGCTGGAAGACTTGAACACGCAAGCACTCGAGCTGCACGCCCGCGCGCTGAAACTGCTGGAAGACATAAAGAAAGAATACGCGTAAGGAAAAGTACGTGTGAAGGCAACGAAAGCGCTTCACCGCAAATCATCCTTCCACAGTTCACTACGCGACGCCCTCGCCTTGCGCAGCTCGGGAAAACCGCCTGCCAGGGACTCTACGCGCGGGACGACGAAACACGCCTCGCCGCCCGAACTGGAACGATCCATAACCATCAACAAGAACATGAATTTTCGGCTTATTATAATCGCAAGATGATAATATGGATGGTGAATTACCCCGGCCTGAAGGCTGAGGCTTCGCGTCGGGTGCGTGAGGAAACGAAAACGAGCAACAACAAGAAACCAGTCGCCCGAACTGTGCAAACGCCAAGAAAAGCCCGTGGCGAGCTTCTTTTGCGGAGAATGCGTTGTCCCCGGCCGTTTTTTGGGACGCGCGGGGTGCGGGAGGAAACGTTTTTATTCTTTCTGCAGGCCGAATAAGTTGTCGGGGTTAAAATGTACTTGTTCGGCGACCAGCTCGTGTGGACTCTAGTGTTCTTCGGAGCCGGCATTTGGGCTGCAATGAAATACCTCGGCGGAAAGGTAGGCGCCGTAGGCATCGCGGTGGGCGCGCTGCTGCTTGCAATGTTCGCAACCGACCTGCCGCTCTTGCTCGCGCAAGACGTCATAGTGGGGCTCGCAGTATTCGCGCTGGTAGTAATCGCAATGCAGTACCTCTACCGCGTAAGCTTCGCGCAAGGCGCGGGCATAGTCGCCATCGCCTGGGTCGTGGGTACAGTGCTGCTGCGCGGAGTTTTCTGAGGAGGATTGAAAGGGCTTCGTGATTGAAAGTCCACGTTTATTAAGAAGGCGCGCGTAAATAGATACGCGATTTTTGAGTTATCCTAGCGCGAGTTGTTGAAGAATATGGCCACTTACGTGTGTTGGAAGTGCAAAAAAAAGTTCAAGTCGGAAGACCTGAACATGCACACGATTCGCTGCGCCTACTGCGGCGGCAAGGTCATGTTCAAGGAAACGCCCCCCGTGCTGAAGAAAGTAAGCGCGGAATAAATAAGCGAAACCTGCTCGCAAACGGAAGAAATGTTATAGTGGTTATCGATGGGAAAGAAAGGACCTAAACACGGCTCGCGGGCTTACTGGCACCGCAAGCGCGCGCCCAAGCTCGCACCCCGCATTCGCGCGTGGCCCACTGAAGGCAAGGGCCTCGCGGGCTTCGCAGGCTACAAAGCCGGAATGACGAGCGTGTCGATGGTGGAAGACGCAGACACGCCATTCAAGGGACAAGAAATCATTGCGCCCGCCACCGTGCTTGAAGTCCCGCCCATGTACGTTTACTCGATAGTCGCCTACGCCAACACGCCTTACGGCTTGAAAGCAGTGGGTGAAGCCGTCGCTACGGGAGGCCCCAAGCAATTGTCTCGCGCAGTGACGGCCGGCAAGAAACCGAAGGTAACGCTCGAACAACTCTTGCAAAAACAAGGCATTGCAAGCCTGCGCGCAATAGCATTCCCCCAACCGTGGCGCACCGGCCTCGGCAAGAAAACGCCGGAACCAATGGAAATCGCGTTGTGCGGCACGCTGCAGGAACAATCGGAATTCGCCAAGGCGACGCTCGGCAAGGAAGTTTCCGCGCGCGACGTGTTCAAGGCCGGCGACTTCGTTGACGCCATCGCCGTGACTACCGGCCGCGGGTGGCAAGGCGTCGTCAAGAGAATGGGAGTCTCGCTCAACAACAGGAAGGCCACCGGCGTTCGCCGCCACGGGGGCAGCATCGGCGGTGAACGCCAAGCGAAAGTCATGTACACAATACCCCGCGCAGGCCAGCACGGCTTCCACCGCAGGACTGACAGGCACAAGCGCATACTCGCGATAACAGAAGGCAAAGCCCTCGCGAAAGAGTTCGGGGGTTACGGCCGCGCGAAGACAGACGTGCTGTTCTTGAAAGGCAGCGTGCCCGGCCCCCGCAACAGGCTCATACGCCTGCGCAAGAACAGCACTTCGGGAGAACCGCAAGTGAAGATTCAAGGCTGAAACCACATGCAACCAATTGATATACCCTTGAAACAATCCCTCGTAAGAAATGTAACGCCCGACCGATTTTGGTCAAGCTTTCGCAAGCAAAGCCGCAGCTTTGCGCGTGTCACAAACGCAGCGGCGTTTGTTACATCAAGCGAGTGCAGGAGCGCCCGAAGGCGCGACGAAGCGAGCGAAGAAAAGGTTGCGGGAGAACCGCAAGTGAAGATTCAAGGTTGATTATGTTGGCCAACGTAGTGGACGCGAACGGCAAGAACTCGGGCGAAGTCAACCTGCCCGAACAGTTCTTCGAGCCCCTGCGCCCCGACTTGATAAGGCGCGCGTTCCACGCGCAGTTCACGCTGCGCCTCCAGCCGAAAGGCGCCTTCCCCCTCGCGGGAATGCAAACGAGCGCGGGCTACTTCGGCCGCCGCCACCAGACGCGCCAAACGATAAACACCGGCCGTTCGAGGCTGCCGCGCGAAAAGCTGCCCGGCGGCAAGCTCGGCCAAGTGAGGCAAGTGCCACACGCCGTGAAAGGCCGCCGCTGCCACCCGCCCAAGCCCCAGAAAAAGCTCATCGAAAAAATCAACTTCAAAGAAAAAAACAAGGCGATAAGGAGCGCAATAGCCGCCACCGCATCGCAACAACTCGTGCAAGAACGCGGCCACAAGTACGCCGGAAGCCTACCCCTCGTCGTGACCGAATCGTTCGAAGAAATCAAGCGGTCGAAAGACGCGCAGAAAACCCTCGAAACGCTCGGTGCAGGCCAGGATTTGCAGCGCGCCCGCGAAGGCAGGCGCATGCGCTCGGGTCGCGCCCGCATGCGCAAAGGCGGCTACCGCACCCCCAAGAGCGTGCTGATAATATACGCTAAAGACCAAGGCATATGGCGCGCCACGCGCAACCTCCCGGGCGTTAACGCCGTGCGGGTGGACAAGCTTGACGTGGAGCTGCTCGCCCCCGGCGGCGTGCCGGGAAGGCTCGCAGTGTGGACGAAAGGCGCTATTGAAGAACTCGCCGCGAAAAAGTTGTACTGCTGAAGTGAATTGAAATGCCCGCAATATTATACCCTCTGACGACGGAAAAGGCGGTTGCCGCGATAGAACGCGAGAACTCGATAGTGCTCGTAATCGACAAGAAAGCGACGAAAGGGCAAGTGAAGCAAGAGGCTGAAAAGCGGTTCGGCACGAAAATCAAGGGAGTGAACGTGGTGAACTGCCACGACGGCAGGAAGAAAGCGATAATCAAGTTCACGAAACCCGGCGAGGCCGCCGACATCGCCTCGAAACTCAAGATAATCTAGGTGCGCTGAATGGGAAAGAGACTTACGCAACAACGCCGCGGGAAAGGCAGCCCCGCCTACCTATCGCCCGGGCACAGGTACGTAGCGCGCGCCTACTACCCGCACTTCGTGCACGCAACCACCACGCTCGGCCAAGTGATAGACGTGCTTGACGACCCCGCCCGCACCACGCTGCTCGCAGACATACTATTGCAAGACGGCAAACGCTTCTACAACCTCGCGGCGGAAGGCCTGGCAGTCGGGGACAAGATAGACATAAACTCTCAAAGCCCCGCCGTGCCGAAAGGCTCGATAGCCCCGCTGGCCAGCATTCCGGAAGGCACGCGCATCTTCAACGTGGAACTGCGCCCCGGCGACGGCGGCAAACTCTCCCGCACGAGCGGCGCTGCAGCCCTCCTAGTCGCGCACGACGAGGAAACCGGCCTCGTCAGCCTCCAACTCTCCTCGAAACGCGTAGTAACGCTACGGCCAACCTGCCTCGCCACGATAGGCGTGCCAAGCGCAGGCGGCCGCACTGAAAAGCCGTTCAAGAAGGCCGGTGCCAAACGCGCGGCAATGGCGGCGCGCAACAAGTACTACCCGACCGTGCGCGGAACCGCGATGAACGCCTACAACCACCCGCACGGAGGCCGCAGCTTCGGCAAGCCGACTACCGTCAGCCGCCACGCGCCCCGCGGCCGCAAAGTCGGCCAGATATCCGCGCGCTCGACCGGCAGGCGCAAGTCTAAAAGCCTAGGAGTACAGAAGTGATCAAATGGCAAAGAAAATAGCTTACCGCGGAAGAACAATGGAAGAAATCAAGGCACTGCCACTAGACGAGTTCATCAAACTGGCACCCTCCAAAGCCCGCCGCACTCTCAAGCGCATGGGCATGCAAATACGCCAATTCCTCGAAAAGTTTCGCGAAGACAAAAAGAACGGCAAGCCAACGAAAACGCACCACCGCCAAATGGTGGTGCTGCCGGAAATGCTGGACTCGCACATCCTAGTGCACAAAGGCAACTCTTACGTCGACCTGCTCATCACGCCGCAAATGCTCGGCCACAGGCTCGGCGAGTTCGCGATAACAACCAAGCTCGTCAAACACTCGGGTCCCGGCATCGGCGCAACCCGCGGAAGCAAGAGCGTCGAACTAAAGTAAAGGCAAACACCATGTCACGATTCGGCTACGCAATAGATTACGACGCCACTAAGACTGCAAGGGCGCAGGTGTACGACCTCGACGCGTCTTACAAAGACATGACGCAAGTATGCGCGGCAATGCGCGGAAAAAGCGCGGATGCCGCAGCGGAAACCCTGCAAGCGGCAATAAACCTCGAGAAGCCCATACGCTTCTACAGCCACGCGAAAGGCCTCGGCCACCGCTCGCAACTGGGCGGCAAGCAAGGCAAGTTCCCGAAGAAAGAATGCAAGCTCGCACTCAGCCTGCTGAAGAACGCCATTGCCGCGGCAGCCGACAAGGGCATTGACGCAAAAGGGCTGATGGTGCTGCACGCGCAGGCCTACAAGCAAAACAGCTACCCGCGCTACCGCCGCACTTTCGCCAGCAGCCACACGCTCGGCTACGGCAAGCAAGCCATACTCTCACGGTACGTCACCGCGCGCGTGGAAATCACCGTCGGCGAGAAAGGCGCGAAACGCATCGCCCGCAAGACCGCGCGGCAAGTGACCGCCGGGCTTAAAGCCGACCGCGAAGCGCGCCGCAAGAAACCTGAAGGGAAGGAAGAAAAGCCGGAAGCCCCGAAGGAACTGCCGAAGAATGACGATAAAGTAAAGGAAACTGGAAAGGATTGAGGTCGACTGGATGGCGAGCGAAAAGAAATTCCTGCAAAAGGCAATGAACGACTACGAGGTACGCAAGTTCCTCGAAAAACAGCTTGAACGCGCAGGCATCTCGAGCGTCCAAGTCCAAAAAACGCCGGTCGCAACCCGCATAACGCTCTACGTACAACGCCCCGGCATAGTCGTCGGCAAGAAAGGCACGGCGATAGACGAGCTCGCCCACTCGCTCATGCGCTTCGGCATAGAAAACCCCAAGATAGAAGTCGTCGAAGTGGCCGTCCCGTCACTCGACTCGAAGCTGATGTGCGAAAAGATAGCCCGCCAAATTGAAATGCGCGGCAACGTCAAGCAAGCCGTGCGCATGACGCTGCGCGAAATAATGAGCGCAGGCGCAGTAGGCGCGGAAATCCGCGTGGCAGGCAAGCTCGTCGGCAAAGGCGGCAAAGCCAAGACCGTCACGATGCGCCAAGGATTCCTGAAAAAGTCGGGCGACCCCATGAAGCTCGTGCGCGAAGCCAAGTACACGGCATACCCGCGCGCCGGCGCAGTTGGCATCACCGTCAAGATACTACCGCCCGGCGTGGTGCTCCCCGACAAGATCGACGTGTCGAAAGCAACGCTTGCGGAAGTGGCCGAAACGCCGGTCGGGGGAGCAACGCCTGAAGATGCCGACGGGAAAGAAACTGAAGCTACCGAAACGGCGCCTGCAGACGCCGACGGGGAGAAGCCCAAGCGCAAGCCGCGCAAGAAAGCCGAGAAGGAAGCTGTTGACGCAACGCCTGCGGTTGAAACGCCTTCCGCCGAAGCACCTGCCGCCGAAGCCGCGGCTGAAGCAACACCCCCCGAAACAACGCAATAAAGTGATTACAACATTATGGCAATAATACGCAAGAAGGAACTCGCGGGAATGAACCCCGACGAGCTGCGCAAACGCAAGGAACAACTCGAAACTGAAGTGCACTCCGAACGCGGCGCAATAGCCACTCACGGCAAGCCCAACAACGCCGGGCGGTACAAGGAAATGCGCCGCACGATAGCCCGCATAAACACGCTGCTCGCCAAAAAGAAGGGTTAAAAACCACGAGTGCAATTATTCACGAAGCGAGGAATCCCTTAAACAATGTCCCAAATCTGCAACGTATGCGGCCTGCCCCAAGAAATCTGCGCGTGCCAAACTATCGAGAAGGAAACGACGCAGCGCCTGAAGGTGTACACGACCGCCAAGAAATTCCGCAAGCTAGTCACGATAATCGAAGGCCTCACCGGCGAGGAGCTCGAGAAAACCACGAAAGAGCTGAAGCACAAGTTCGCCTGCGGCGGAAGCTGCAAGGAAGGCTTCATCATCCTGCAAGGCGAACACAAAGAGAAAGTCCGCAAATACCTCATCACCGTAGGCTACCCCGCAGAAATCATCACGGTAATATAGCCCGAACCGCGCAACGCTTTTAACCACCGCGAGCCATGGCATTCCAAAGCCCTCGCTTGAAAACGTGCGAGCCAACGACAACCCGTCTTGCGCCCGACGAGCAACATCCGGCAGAGCAAAGCCATAGACTCTGCCTCCACATTCCTCGCGGAAAACCGCTTCTTGCAAAACACACCCAATCGACCACTTTCACCGCCCCAAATGCATTATGGCAAGCGTGTCGCCTGTTTTTCGTGAACTGCAATGCCATCGCGAAAACAAACTTTTAAGAACAACCAGCACAGCAACTAGTTGAGGTGCTTGAAATGCCGAAATTGTATGCTGGAGGCGCGCATTTAGCCAAGCGGTTAGGAAGCAGGATTTTACTCGAGTCACCTGCTGTTGTCAAAGTCTTAACGGTGCGCGCAGACCACTTGCTTAAACCACCCAAAAAACGCTGGATCCCAACCATTGGCCGACGGCTCATAGGAGACCTTATGCCAAAAACAACTGCCGTGCACGTCGTGGAATTAAAGCACACGCCCGGAATTGAAGCGCTGAGCGGCGAGTGGGGGCGCATACTGAGAGCGCGAGGATTTAGTAAAAACTACTGGTTCAGGCGGCCGGGACTGCGCCTGCTCCTAGACGCGGGTAGAGCCGGTGCCAACCCACAGCTAGTAGTCGCGCCAGGCGGTGCTGCAAGATACTTGCGGGAGAAAGCCCCGGACAGGTTCACGCTAGTGCAACCCGGCAAGCCGCAAACGCGGGCGAAACGCAAGACTTCGGTAACCGGCGTGGCGGCAATTGCGGCGCTCGCAACGCTGCTGGCAGGACTTGCGACCATCAAACTGCCTAAACGCGCTACCCTCAAAACCGCCACAACGGTGCCGCGCGCTCTGATGCAAGCGGAACGTTACCGCTCGAAAGACAACCTCGGCCATTTTCACACTTGGGCCGCGCTGGGATTCATTAGGCAAGCGCTCAAACAAACTGAACTCCCCGTGGAAACGCTCAAGGACGTTGAAAGGCTCGCAAAAGAACTTGATGTGCACCCCCTCACGGTGTTGCACGCGTACGCGGACGGCGACAAGGCGACTGCGACTGACGCAGCGGGGCGCAAAGCCCTCGAACGCGTGCGAAGTATGGATGATTACAATGGTGGAATGTACGCGGATATGCGAAAACGATTACGAGATGCGAGGCTGAAGACAGCGCACTTGAAATCGCTTGGCAACTATCTGGACAAGCCTTACGGCTACAACCTTGCCACTGAAGAATGGCCCGCGATGTTCAAATGAACCGCAGGCGCTTTCTTGCAGGGTCGAGCGCAGTTGCGCTGGCCGCGAGCGCCGTAGGCTGCGGGTCTTCGCGCTCCTTTTCTAAAAGCGATAACGCCGAAGCAAACTTGAGGCGCCACAACCGGTTGCCAGTCCACCCGACGTTCAAGCTGCACAAGATGTACGAACGCGAGTTCGTAGAGCTAGTCAAGAAAGACGCCGCTTCAACTACGGGGGAAGTCTCGGCGGACGTGTGGCGCGAACCTGACGGCAAAACGCGGTTTGAATACCGCAAGAGCACACTGGGAAGCTACGCCGAATTGTTGAAGAAAGCCACGGCGGGCGACGCCAAGGCGGTAAAAGAGCTGATGAAATATGCCGGAGAAATCAAGAACTTCCGCCCGCAAATCGACCGCCTGCTCAAGACGCTCGCGTCCTCGAACCTCAAGGACAACCCGAAAACGGCCGGGGACTTTACGAGGCTGTACGGCCGCGCCGTCCTTGACGCGAGTTCCGAAGGCATCCGCATGTGGCGCGAAGGCGACCGGCTGGAGTGCGGCGTGCACGCGCACGACAACGGCACGGATCACTCGGAGGCAGACTTGCAAGAAAATCGACACCCTGAAATCGTGCTCGCCTACAGCCCTAAAAGCGGCAGGATAACCGCGTTGTACGCGCACGAAAACAAGGTGTGGCGGCTTGGCCGCATAGGCTCCCGGAAAGACCATATGGAAATAAGGCGCATATTCGCGCGGAAAGCAACGCAAGCGCCGAAAGTACAGTTATGGCGCGTTGGCAAGAACCTTGTTGTGAGGGCGTGGGACGACCGCAGCATAAGGTGCGCGTGGGCGTACGACGGCAAAGCGTGGCGCAGGCAGGACGTCGGCCGGTTCAACCGGCAGTTTGAATTAAACCACGGCAACCACCGGCAGGCGCTCGTGATAATGGACGAAAACGGCAACCATAGCGTAGTCAGCCACTACAAGCACGGGAAGGATGGTTATTGGGCGGTGGAATAGCCCTGCCGGAAGCCGCTTTAACAAGGTCGTTTATATAGGTATTCTATGCACGATAATACCGTCAAGCCCCCGCACCGAAAGCTGCCGGGCACGCGCGAAGATTGCGGAGACGCAACACCATCGCGCAAGCGCTTCCTCCTCGGAGAGTTGATTGGGGAGAGAGTGCAGCTCGCTTGGAGCGGCAGAGGGCCGCAGGCGCTTGACGGCACGGTAGTCGACGAGACGCAAAACGCATTCGTCGTACTCACGCGCACCGGGGAGAAACGAATCCCTAAGGCAGGGAACGTCTTCTACTTCCCTTCAGCACACTGCCGCGTTGACGGCAGCACGCTCGCGTGCAAACCGGAAGAGAGAACGAAGAAGCTCGCCAAGAAAATCTGAAAGCCCCCGCTAAAAAAACTTTGAAGGAAAAAAAGAAATGGCCAAGAAAAACCCTGCAACTGCAATTACCACGCGCGGCGCCACGTTTCAAGGCAAGGTAGTGAGTGTGAAAGCCCGGAAGACCGCAGTCATAGCGCGCGACTACGTGCGCAAAGTGCCCAAGTTCGAGCGGTTCGAAAAACGCAAGAGCAAAGTGCACGCCCACGTGCCCGACGGGCTCGCCGTCAGCCTGGGGGACGTCGTGCGCGTCGAGGAATGCCGCAAGATATCCAAAACCAAGGCACACGTAGTAACCAAGATAATCAGGGCTGGTGCTTAGAAAATGCTCGGACTCGCCGCAAGGATGACGCGACCCCTCATACCGGGAACGCGACTGTTGTGCGACGACAACAGCGGCGCCAAGATAGTGGAAATAATCAACGTGTTGGGCGGCCACGGTCGGTTAAGGCGCCTCCCCACCGCAGGCGTGGGCGATGTGGTAATCGTCTCAGTAAAGAAAGGCAAGCCCGAAATGGTGAAGAAGAAAGAAAAGGCAGTGATAATCCGCCAGCGCAAAGAGTTCGGCCGCGGCAAGGAACGCGTGAGGTTCGAAGACAACGCCTGCGTGATAATCGACGACACCAACCTGCCGAAAGGCACGGAAATAAAGGGCTGCGTAGCGCGCGAGATCGCCGACCGCTTCCCGAAAGTCGTCGCAATAGCCTCTTCAGTAGTCTGAAGGCATAAAAACAAGGATAGCCAGAAAAGAAAGGAATGCCCGATGAAGTTCAACAAGAAAATATCGTCGAAACGCCGCACAAACCGCAGGCAAGCCGCGCAACTCCCGCTGCACGCCTCGCGCAAGCTGCTCACGGCGCCCCTCTCGAAAGAGTTGCGCAAGTCCCTCAAGACACGCTCGGCAATCGCCTCGAAAGACTGCAAAGTAAAGATACTCACCGGAAGCTTCAGGGGCGTGACCGGCAGGGTAACGGACTGCAACGCAAAGACCGGCAGCATCAACGTCGAGAACGCAGTCGCGCGCAAGGCAAACGGCCGCGAGAAGCCCGTGAAGATACCGGCAAGCAACGTGGTGATAATCGAGCTCAGCGCGAGAGCCGCAGAAAGAAAAGCACCGCTGCCTGAAAAGGCGAAGCAACCGCAAACAAAGTGATATAGCTACCATGGCAACACACGGCAAACGACGGCACTTGAAGAGGCTCGCCGCACCAAAAGCAATGTCGATAATGCGCAAGGGCGCGCGCTACCTGAAGAAGCCATCGGCAGGCCGCCACAAGCTCACCGAATCCGTGCCCCTCCTCGTGCTGCTGCGCGACGAGCTGAAACTCGCGGCAGACCGGCGCGAAGCCAAAGCGATTCTCTCGAAAGGCCGCGTCCTCGTCGACGGCAAGAAGGTTACGGACGAAGGCTTCGCAATGGGCCTGATGGACGTCGTATCCCTGCCGCTGCTGGGCAAGCACTACCGCATCGTGCTGACGAACGGGCGGCTGAAACCCAAAGAAATAACTGAAACTGAAGCCGCCGGCAAGCTCTGCAGGATAACCGGCAAGAAGCTCGTGAAAGGCGGGCGCATGCAACTCGAGTTCCACGACGGCCGCAGCTGCATGATAGAACGCGAGGAAGACCGCTTCAAGCTCGGCGACACCGTGAGGCTCGCGGTGCCCGCCCAAAAGATAACCAGCTTCATGAAAATGCAGAAAGGCAGCCGCTGCTACGTCTTCAAAGGCAAGCACGCCGGCGAGATGGCCGAACTGCAAGAAACGCTGGAACGCGCCGGAAGCACCGCCACGGACGCACGCCTCTCCGGCGCAGGCGGCGAGTTTGCAACGCGCAAGGATTACGTATTCGTGGTGGACGACAACTTCGACGCGTGAAAACGCTTTGAGCATGCAAGGTAGTTCAAATTGGAAAAAAACCCGATGACGCAAGTAAAGCTCGAGAAGATAACGCTCAACATAGGCGCTGGCGAAGGCGGCGACAAGCTGCAGAACGCCAAGACGCTCCTCGAGCGCATCAGCGGCACGAAGGCAATCATAACGAAGGCGCACCGCCGCGAGCCCGCATTCAAAGTCAAGCAAGGCGACCCCATAGGCGTGAAAGTCACGCTGCGCGGCGCTGCTGCAAAAGCAATGCTCAAGCGCGCCCTTGAGAGCCGCGATGGTTACGTGCCGTCAAAGTCGTTCGACGAGTATGGCAACGTGTCCTTCGGCATTCGCGAGTACATAGACTTCCCCGGCGCAAAGTACGACCCGAAGCTCGGCATGATGGGCTTCGACGTGTGCTTAACGCTCACGAAAGCCGGAAAGCGCGTGGGCCTCCGCAAGGTAAGGCGCTCGAAAGCCCACCGCCGGCAACGCGTGTCAGCGCAGGAAGCGCGCGAATACTTGGTTAGCGAATTCAACGCGGTTCTGGAAAAGGCCGAGAGACAGTGATAAAATGCAAACGCTAGACTTGAAGTTCAAACACCGCGGCAAGCGAAAGTGCAAGCTGTGCGGCAACGTGAGGGGGCTCATCCGCAAGTACGGCTTGTACGTCTGCCGCAAGTGCTTCCGCGAACGCGCGGTGGACTTCGGGTTCAAGAAATACTCGTAAAGACAAGTGTGATAATATGGATACGCTCGCACAAGCGCTCACCTCAATCAAGATGGCGGAAACCCGCGGCAAGAACAATGTGGCCATAAAACCCGCATCAAACCTGGTGAAGGAAACCCTGACAATACTGCAGGCCGAAGGGTACATCGGCGAGTTCGAGCGCGTTGACGACGGCAAGAGCGGCTCGTTCAAAATCAAGCTCGCAGGCAGGATAAACAACTGCGGCATCATACGCCCGCGCTTCTCCGTCAAGGCAGGCGAGTGGGAAGATTACGAGGAACGCTTCCTTCCCGCCCGCGGCGTAGGCATACTCGTAGTTTCCACATCAAACGGGGTAATGACGCACAAGGCGGCGAAGGAACGCAAGATAGGCGGCCGCCTCTTGTGCTTCGCATACTGAAAAAAATACCGGGCTGAAAAAAAGCAATGAACGGCATCAAGATACCCCAAGGCGTCACGATGAGCGTGGAAGGGCCGCGCATAACCGCCACGGGCCCGAAGGGCAGCGCCGAACGCAAGTTCAACCCCGACATCGTAGGCGTAACGATAACCGGCGGCGAGGTTCAAGTGACGCACATGGCCAAGAAACTCACGCGCAAAGCCAACGCAGCCGCGCGCGCAATAGAAGCGCACGTCAAGAGGCTCGTGCAAGGCGTTACGGAAGGGTACGAAAAGAAACTCACCGTCGTGTACGCCCACTTTCCCATCACCGTCGAAGCGAAAGACAAGGTCGTGACGATAAAGAACTTCCTCGGCGAGAAAAGCCTCCGCACCGCCTCAATAGCGGACGGCGTGAAGGTAAGGGTGGAAAAGCAAGAGATAACCGTAACCGGCTCCGACAATGAAACGGTAGGCCAGACTGCAGCGAACATAATACTCGCAACGCGCATATCAAACCGCGACAGGCGCGTGTTTCAAGACGGGATATACCTCGTTGAATGACAACGGTGTGAAAAATGACGGAAGGCAAACGCAAGATACCGCGCTTCAGGCGCCAAAATTGGAAGAAAGGCCGCATCGGCAAACCTTGGCGCAAGCCCCGCGGCATAGACAACAAGCAACGCATCAGCAAGTCAGGCTGCGGCGCAATGCCCCGCATCGGCTACCGCCAGCCCCGCAAGCTGCGCGGCCTCCACCCCAGCGGCAAGCTCGTGATAATCGTGCGCAACGTGAAAGCCCTGGAAGCGCTGCCGCAAGGCGCCGTGGTGATGGTGGCTTCCACAGTCGGCGCGAAGAAGCGCGAGGCGATAAAAGCAGCCTGCCGCGCGAAGAAAATCAAGGTAAACTAGGTGCCCGCAAAAAATGTCGCTAGAAATGGTACGCAGGATTGCAAGCCGCGTGTTCAAGGCGGGCGAAAGCCGCGTGAGAATAATTGATGCCAAGAAGGCCGCCGAAGCGCTTACTGCCGACGACGTGCGCAACCTCGCCAAGCAAGGCGTGATAACGGTAATCCCCGTAAAATCGGTGGGCCGCGGCAAGGCCCGCAAGCGCCAAGCCCAAAAACTCAAAGGCCGCCGCGCAGGAATGGGCCGCCGCAAAGGCACGCCCAACGCCGTGCTCACCCGCAAGAAACGCTGGGTGCGCCGCGTGCGCGGGCAACGCAAGCTGCTGGCCAAACTCAAGCACAGCCTCGCCCCCGGCGCGTACCAGACGCTCTACCGCAGGATAAAAGGCGGCTTGTACCGCAGCAAGCGGCAACTGGAGTTGCAAGTTGAAGAAAACAAGCCCAAGGTCGAAAACAAATGACGAAAGCAAAAGGCCCGCTGTTCGACGTGCACTTCCGCCGCAGGCGCGAAGGCATAACCGACTACGCGACGAGACTCGCGCTGCTCAAGTCGCAACTCCCCCGCGCGGTGGTACGCAAGAGCAACCGCCTCATACTAGTCCAAATAACTTCCTACGCGCCCGAAGGCGACTGTACAGTCTGCCAAGCCAGCAGCAAGGAACTCTCCAAACACGGTTTTGAAGGCAAGTGCAACACCCCCTCGGCGTACCTCACCGGCCTGCTCGCCGGAAAGAAAGCCCTCGCTAAAGGCGTGAAGACGGCAGTGGCAGACATCGGTCGCCAGACCGCAACGAAAGGAGGCCTCCTGTTCGCAGCCGTGAAAGGCATTGCCGACTCGGGCGTGAAAATCAGCTTGGGCGGCGAGATAACGCCCAGCGACGAGCGCGTGCAAGGCACGCATCTCAAGCAAGGCGCGAAAGAAAAGTTCGAACAAGCCCGCAAGAACATAACTGGGGCAAATGAGTGATTACAAATGCGCAGTGAAAAAGACTTTGAAAAACGCGAGTGGGTCCCGAAAACAGACCTCGGCAGGAAAGTCAAGTCCGGCGAAATCACATCCCTCGAACAGGTGTACGAGAAAGGCGTAAAGATACTCGAACCCGAAATCATCGACACGCTGCTCCCCGAACTGCACGAAGAAGTGCTTGAAGTCACGAGCACCCAACGCATGACCGCCTACGGCCGCAAACAACAAATGCGCGCCACCGTGATCGTCGGCGACTCGAAAGGGTTCGTCGGCGTGGGCGTAGGCAAAGCTGCCGACTCGCGCGACGCGATTTCGGAAGCCATCAAGTCCGCCAAGAGAGTAATCATCCACGTGCAGCTCGGCTGCTCGTCCTGGGAATGCAACTGCGGCACGCCCCACACGATACTCCGGGAAACGAAGGGACAAAACTCGTCCACTGAAATAACAATCAAGCCCGCCCCGCGCGGCGTGGGCATAGTCGCCAACGCCACTGCCAAGAAAGTGCTCGAACTAGCCGGCGTGAAGGACGTGTGGACGTTCACGAAAGGCCGCACGCGCAACATATTGAACATGGCGCTCGCAACCGCCGACGCGCTAGAATTGATAAACAAGCTCAAAAGAAAGTGATGGCCTAAATGACAACCGTAATAATCATCAGGATAAGGGGAACGGGCGGCGTGCGCCGCAAAACGCGCGAGTGCCTCGAAAACCTGAGGCTCAACCGCAAGCACTCCTGCATCATCGCCGAAATGAACGACAGCCTCAAAGGAATGCTTACGCAGGCGCACGACTACATCGCCTGGGCGCCCTCCGACGTGAAAAGCGTGCAACTACTACTCGAAAAACGCGGGCGCCTCGCGGGCGGCAAGCCCCTTGACGCAAACTTTTACGCCAAGCTCAATGTGAAGGACGCTGCCGAACTCGCAACGGCGCTCGTGGAAGGCAAAACAACGCCGAAAACTGCGTTCAACGTGGGCGGCCTCAACCAAATATTCCGCCTCGCGCCCCCCCGCAAAGGATACTCCTCGCCCAAACGGCCGCAGCCTAAAGGCGACCTCGGCCTGCACAAGAAAGGCCTCCTCCCGCTCGTGGAAAGAATGGTTTAAACCCAAAAGTTTTGTGAACGAAAAAGTTTGAGTGATTAAAATGGCACGCCGCATCAAGACAAAATCGCGCAAGTACCTCGGCAGCCGCACCCACGGGGGGGGCAACGCCAAGAACCGCCGCGGGAAAGGCAACAAGGGCGGCGTAGGGCGCGCCGGGTGGCACAAGCACAAGTGGCTGCGCACGATAAAACTCGGCGAGCACAAGCAACGCAAGCACGGCTTCCACAGCTCTGCCTTCAAACCCGAAACGCTCACGCTCGAAACCATCGCAACGCTCGCCAACGCCGGCAAGCTGGAAAAGCAAGGGGACGCGCTCGTCCTTAACGCGCCCGGCTCGAAAATAGTCGGCGGCGAGAAAGTATCGTTCAAGCTCAACGCCACGGCCTACGCCTTCAGCAAGAAAGCCGCAGCCGCAATCGAAGCCGCAGGCGGCTCGTGCAGCGCGATAAGGAAGGAAAAGCCAGCCAAACAAAAAGCCGAACCTAAAGCGGCTTGAATGCACGCTGGCAGCAAAACCAAACGGTCAGCGCAAGCCTCCCCCGCCGCGACGCCCACCGAACTTTCGCAGTAGGCTATAAAAGCGTTGCCGCGCTTACTCTCACCGTTAGGCAACTATTCCGCAAGGGCATTAACATGTCGGTAATAGACTCGATAACCCAAATCCTCCCTGAAGTCGCCCGGCCCGAACGCCAGCCTGCGCTCAAGGAAAAACTATTGTGGACGGCAGCCGTGCTGCTGATTTTCTACATCATGGGGCAAGTGTACCCCTTGGGAATAGACCCCACCAACGTCGTGCGGTTCGAACGCCTCGAAATACTTTTCGGCAGCCGCATCGGCACGCTCATCACCATCGGCATCGGCCCCATCGTCCTCGCATCCATCTTCCTCCAACTCGCAATCGGCGCAGGCCTCATCTCAATAGACACGAGCAAGCCCGAAAGCAAAAAACGTTTTCAAGGCCTGCAAAAAATACTTGCCATAGCCCTCGCGTTCGTCGAATCCGGCATCTACGTATACTCGGGATACTTGGGGGTGAGCCTCGCCAACCCGCTATTCGGAGGCGTGCTCATCGCGCGCCTTGCCGTGATATTCCAACTCGCAATAGGCTCGATAATACTGCTATACCTCGACGAAGTCGTCCAAAAGTACGGCATAGGCTCCGGCATCTCGCTGTTCATCGCCGCCGGCGTTTCGCAAGCAGTCTTCATCGGCGCCTTCAGCATCGGAACCACGGAAACGGGCGCGTTCCTCGGCCTCGTGCCCAAAGCCCTGCAAACCGCATTCAGCGGAGATATTCAAACCGCCTTCTGGTACCTACCCCCAATATTCTTCACCGTAATCGTCTTCCTAGCGACGGTGTACGTCGAGGGAATGCGCATCGAACTCCCCCTCGCCTACGGCCGAGCCCGCGGGCTGGGCGCGCGCTACCCAATAAAATTCTTGTACGTAAGCAACATCCCGGTCATACTCGCGTCAGCCGTGATAATCAACATACAAATACTCGGCCTGCTGTTCGCCAACGCCGGCGTGCCAATAATGGGCCACTACACGCAAAACCAACCCGTGGCCGAAGCAAGCATCGCCTACCTCTCGCAAGCAGTGGCCTCGCCGCTAAGCTTCGGCGGCAACTACCTAGTTTATTTGCAGTACATCTCAAACCCGCTCGAGATAATGCACGTGATAGTATACGGCATCATACTAGTCCTGCTATCCGTCGTGTTCGGATGGTTCTGGATCGAAAGCACGGGAATGGGCGCCAAAGACGTCGCGCGGCAGTTAGAGAAAGCCGGGCTGCAAATTCCCGGCTTCCGCGCCGACCCGCGCGTGATAGAAGGAGTCTTATCACGGTACATACCAATCATTACCATACTCGGCAGCATATTCGTGGGGCTGCTCGCGTGGTTCGCAGACATAACGGGCGCGCTCGGCACCGGCACGGGAATACTGCTCACCGTAGGAATACTATACCGGTTTTACGAAGACCTCGCGCAACAACAACTGTTCGAAATATACCCCGCCTTGAGGAACTTCGTACAATAACTCGCAAGGCAACGCAATGGCTTCAGGAATCTTTGAACACGCGGGCATCGCAGCCATCTCCCTAGTTTACGTCGCGGTAACCCTATTCGTAAACAAGAAGTGGGGCGGCCGCGACCGCCTCAAGCAAATCCAGGCGCAAATGCAGGAATACCAGAAAGAAATGAAGAAAGCCGCCGACAGCGGCGACGACGCGCAGTTGAAACGCCTGCAGGCGCGCGAAGCGGAACTCACGCCGCTAATGACGGAAATGATGATACTCCCGCTCAAGTCGATGGTGTTGATACTGCCGCTGTTCTTCATATTCATAGGCACGAACGGGTTCCTCGGCCTGCAATACGACGGCATCGTACCCGCTGCGTTCGCAGGCTTCCAAACCACGCTGCCATTCAACATCCACGCCGAAGCGGTGTTCTCCTGGAACCTCCTCTCGAACATCCCGCAGCAATCGTCGTACGGCGCGCGGGGCTTCTTCATAGTCGCCGCGATAGTGTGGGGCTTGTGCCTCGAAGCGGTAGTGAGCAAGCTCGAAAAACGCGGCCAACTGCCGGCGCCAAAAACCCAAGCGTAAATGCTTTCTTGCTCGAATCGAACCAACCAATCAACAGGCCGCTCCCACGCAACAGCTTGTTACGCGCCCCCAGCATATAAACCAAACTATCTTTCCGCACCCGGTTTTTCGCATTCGTGAAGCTTAAAAACCGCGGTTGCGTTATGCTTGCGGGTTGACAATG
>JBBSWX010000056.1:0-1198 GCA_038046065.1 Microcaldota archaeon
TTTTACTTTGATTTCAAGAAGTATCGCGCTGCCGCGTTGAAGGGAGAGACGCCGTTCACGCCTGCCGAGAGCATAGTTTTTGCGGCTGAGTTTCGTGCGAAGCAGATAGTTGCGGAAGGCGTTGATGCTTTCGTGGCGCGCCACGCTTCCAACGCCGAGTTCGTGCGTTCGCGGGTGGCTGAGTTGGGCTTGACGCTTTTTCCGCGGGGCGGCGCGGTTCCTTCCAACGTCGTCACCGCTATAGAACACACGCGCGCTTCTGAAGTGGTTGCGGGAATGCGCGAGGCGGGTTTCATCATTGCGGGCGGGCAGGATGGGTTGAAGGGAAGGATTTTTCGGCTTGCGCACATGGGCGAGACTACGCGCGCAGAGCTGGTGGAGTTGCTTGATGCGCTTGACGGAGTCGTTTCGCGGCTGGGGCGCGCCTAGTCGATTTCGCCGGGGTTCCAGCACGTCCTGAAGTTTTCGTTGAGGCAGTCCAACGCCTTCATTTCTTCAGGCGCCAGTTTGAAGTCGAACACGCCCGCGTTTTCCGCAATGCGTTCTTTGCGCGACGATTTCGGCAGTACCACCATTCCATTCTGCAGCGACCATCGTATTAGCACTTGCGCGTTCGTCTTTGTGTGCGCCTGCGCAATGCGGGTTATGCGCGCGTCTTTCAGCTTTTCGCCGCGCGTGAGGGGGCTGTACGCCTCGACAACGATTTTTTTGCGCGTGCAGTAATCGAGGAGTTCTTGTTGGTTGAGGAATGGCGAGAACTCGACTTGGTTCACGGCTGGCGCGCTTCCCTGCGTTTCGAGTTCCTGCAAGTGCCTTACGGTGTAGTTGCTCACGCCTATCGCGCGGCACAAGCCCTCTCTTTGCAGCGTTTCGAGTTCTTTCCACGCTGCGTTCCTCGTGCCGGTTTGCGGCCAATGAATCAAGTACAAGTCGGCGTAGCTCGTGTCGAGGCGTTTCAAGCTCCACTCGAGCGCCTTGCGGGCGTTCTTCTGGTCGGCATTCCAAAGCTTTGTGGTGATGAACACTTGTTCGCGCGGCAGGCCGCTTTCGCGCACGGCTTTGCCGACGCTGCGTTCGTTGCCGTAAATGGCTGCCGTGTCCACGTGCCTATACCCTGCTTCGAGCGCCCACTTTACCGCGTTGTCGGCCTCGCTTCCTTCAGACGACTTCCATGTGCCCAAGCCAAGCAGCGGGATTT
>JBBSWX010000057.1:0-25132 GCA_038046065.1 Microcaldota archaeon
AAATATGAAGCTGCTATCAAAACATAGAGAGGCACTTATTTCAGGACAACACAGTTAGCATTCTCTCATCAAAATCGTTGTTCTCGTGACCGATTTTGTTTCCTGAAATCGGAGAGATAATCCCCGAATCCAACGGTTTTCCCGCCAAAACAAGAGGTTTAACGTATGAACCCGCGGAGAATCGGACTCCGACATTAGTGGTGCATGGGTCCATATCCGCACGAGTACGGGCACTTGCTAGAGAATTTGCTTGCAGAGGAGTAATGTTTTGCTCGTGTTCGTCAGGCGAGGTTTCCTCAACACCGAACTTGCTTCTTAGTTTCCGGCCGCTCATGAAGTCACGCTGAACTTTCACGACAAAATATTATTTCCACGTATTGTTAATGGTTTACCGAAAAACAGGCGCGTCATCTAGGCAAACAAGCTTTTGTTATTACCGATTACGTTGATTCCGCCATTCTCAACCGGGCCTACACCAAGTAGATTGCTTTTGCCAGGAGTGGGTCTGACAAGTTATAGGCTCGATCCTTTTTTTCAATAAATGAGTGGATGGCCAGCTTGTTGAGTGCGTACGTGAACAGGTTTGAGTTGAGTTTCTTTCCGTAGTCCTTGCCAGCCAGCGCGCGGAGTTGTTCCCAACCGGTTCCGCTTGCGTTTCGCAGGATGCTGAGGTAGAGCTTCTTGTTTCTTGTTTTCTTTAAGAAGTGCACGAGTTCCGATGCGGCTATTCGAGCAGCAGTTTGGCCGGTCTTGTTCAAAGCGTCTTTATTCTTCTTCACGCCTTTTTCGTAGCCGTAGAGCGTGAGCCACCCTATGAGCCCGTCAAGCTCGTCTATCGCTTTCTCCAGCTCTTCAGGGCTGACTTCTAGCCCGAGTTGCTTGAACCCTTCCTTCAAGTAGTCCATCGCGCGGTTGCGATCCAGCCGGTTTATTGTTACCTTAGATATTTCCCTTCCGTAAAGCGGGTGCTCGCCGTCGTTTTCGCCCAGTATCTCTTCCACCAAACCGACTTCGCTTCCCGATATTAGGAACGAGACGTTCGGGAACCGGTCGTAGAAATAGGACAGCACATCCGCAAGGTCTTTGCAGTTCATGCGCTGAGCCTCGTCAATGAACACTCGCACCTGCCCGCTTGCCTTGATTTTTTTCTCTATCTCGGCACGATTTTCAGAACCGAGTTCAATGCCCAACCCGACTCCGAAAGCCGACAAGTTGAGGCTCTCTATCTTGCCGAATATTTTCGGCGTTCCTGCCTCGATGGTTTCATATATCGCCGCAAAAACTTCCTTTTTTGGGGCGGTCACGATGCGCCCGTCCAGCCACAGCTTGAGGCTGCTTGTTTCATTGTAAATCAGGTTCAACAGGCTGGTTTTTCCAACCCGCCTCACGCCCACTACTGCGATTATCTTTTCCTTCCGCTCAAGAGCCTTCTTGACTTGGCCGTACTCGTAGTCGTAGTTGAAGAAGTCTTCTTTCCTGCCTTTTGGCTCAATCTCGAAATACATGATGTTATTTACCCGCCCAACTTCTTAAGGTTAACTATCTAGGGCTTTTGCTTAACCTAGCTTAAGCTACTTGCCGGGGGGGCGGTTTAAACGTTCTTGGCGTAAGCCCATTCCGTGAGCATGCGCTCGTCGAATTCGTTGTTCTCGTGACCGAATTTGTGCGGGAAAATCGATGACGTAGTGACCGAATCCAGCGGTTTTTCTTTCAAAACAATAGACGTTATGTATGGGCCCGCGGAGAATCGGACTCCGTATCTTCAGTGTGTGAGACTGACGTCTTACCAATCGACTACAGGCCCTTAAACAATTATTTTACGGGAATTCGTTTTTAAGATGCTTCTTTGGTGAAGCTTTCGCGATAACGCGAGAGCCGCAGCGAGCGTTGAGCGGAAAGGTTCAACCAATCGACTACAGGCTCTTCAGATATTCGTGCGATTATTATTAGCCCGAAACAGTTTTAAGAAGCTCGTTTCCAGCAGCTTTCCCCGCGCCAACAGGCTTTTGAGCTTTTAGAAGCTAGCTTCAACCCATGGCCGCGGGCGAAGTGATAGGCAAGGCAGACAGCTTCAACGTTTTCGTGCGCGCGCACGGGGACGAGCTGCGGCGCGGCGATTTCGTTGCGATACAGCACTCCGAGGCGGGTTTGGTGCTGGGCGTGGTGCGCAACTTGTTCAAGGAAGCTTCCAAGGCCGACGGCAAGATACAGACGACGGCGCAAGTGATGGTAATCGGCAGCCGCGACGGCAGGGGGGTGTTGCGCCCGCCGCGCACGGCGCTGTCGCCCGGCGAGCTGGTGTGGAAGGCAGACTCGCAATTCATTTCCCACACGCTGGGACTGCAGGCGAACGCCGAGAAAGGATTGTTCATCGGGTGCGTGGACGGCTACCCCAACCTGCCAGTGCACCTTGACGTTGAAAAACTTTTGACGAAACACCTGGCGGTGCTGGCAGTGAGCGGCAGCGGAAAAAGCTACTGCGTGGGCGTGATATTGGAAGAGATGCTTGAAAAAAACATTCCCGTAGTAATCCTCGACCCGCACGGCGAGTACGCCAGCCTGCGTTACGAGAATGACGACGAGCGCGAACGGCTGATGATGGAGCGCTTCGGCATAACGCCGAAAGGCTATTTCGGCGTTCGCGAGTACACCATCGGCGCAGGCGTGGACAAGCTCACGCTTTCCGACACTAGCTTGAAAAGCAAGGAAATCGCGGCGATGCTCGGCAGCAAGCTCAACAACGCGCAGCTCGGAAGCCTGTACGAAGCGATTAGGAAGGCGCGCGACGCCAAGGCGGCGTACTCGCTGGCAGACGTGCTTTCCGCGCTCGAGTCGCTGGAAGGCAACGTCAAGTGGCCGGTAGTAGCCGCGCTGGAAGAGTTGATAACTGGCGGGGTGCTGTCGCAAAACCCCACACCCATACCCGAGCTCGTCAAGCCCGGCCAGGCGGCGATAATCAACCTGAAAGGCGCGGGGGAAGACGTGCAGCAGATAGTAGTCACGCGCCTGTTAGGCGAGCTTTTCAGCGAGCGCAAGCACGGCCGCGTGCCGCCCTTCTTCCTCGTGGTTGAAGAGGCACACAACTTCGCGCCCGAACGCAGCTTCGGCGAAGCCCCCTCCTCGGCAGTAATGCGCACGATAGCCGCGGAAGGCCGCAAGTTCGGCCTAGGCCTCTGCGTGGTGACGCAACGCCCCGCGCGCATCGACAAGAACGTGCTCTCCCAATGCAACACGCAAATAGTTTTGCGCATGCGCAACCCCAACGACTTGCGCGCCATAGGCGCGAGCCTCGAGAGGTTCGACGCGCTGATGGGCGAAGAGCTCAAGAGCCTGCCGGTAGGCACGGCGATAGCTAGCGGCGAAGCCGCCGAAGTGAACTTGACGGTGGAAATACGCCCGCGGCGCAGCAAGCACGGCGGCAAGGCGCAAGCCTCTGCGCAGGCGCCCAGCTTTCTCATTGACGGGAAGGCGGTTGGCGAAACGGTGGCGAAGCTCATGCTTGGCAAAGAAGAGTTGGAACGCGCCGGCGTGACTGTCCACTCGCTGTTGTACCACCCGTTTTGGGTGCTGTCCACGCCTAACGGAGACTTGCTGCTCGACGCGGTGTACGCAAAGTTTTGCGAACAGAAGCTCAACGAGATAATCACCTTCAAGCCCCTCGCGGAGTTGCAGAAGCTCGACTCGACCGAACTGAAATTCTTGGCGAAAGTGCTGCGCAAAGGCGAAGTGTTTTCCAGCGAGTCGGCTAACGTGGCGCGCGAGCTCGGCCTCGACAAGAAAATAATCGAGTCTGCGTGCGAATCCCTATGCAAGGAAGGGTGGCTGGCCAGCCACAACCTTGGCGCGATAAGGGCGTTCACGCCCGCCTTCGGGCTGAAAAGAATAAAAGTTATTGAAGACGCGGCGACGCCCGACAAGCAACTCAAGCCAGAAACGGCGTTAGCCGTACCGCGCAAAGACGTGCTCGCCATCGCCGAGATGCTGCCCGCATTCGTCAACGCAAGGCTGCTGCACCTGCCGGTGTACGTTTCCACCGACGCGCAAGGCAACGCGAAAGTAATCCGCGCTTACGCGTAAGCACCCTATTTACCAAAATGGTTATTAACTGCCATAAATTAAAGCTTATGGTAATAAAGGTGAATCTTGGCAATGCCGGTAGTAACTATTGACGCACTGGGTCGGCTGTTGATCCCGAAGCAAGTTCGCGAGTCCTTCAACACCCGCCAGTTCTACTTGCACGCCGAACGCGAGGAACTGCGGCTTACCCCGGTAAAGAGTTGGGATGAACTCTTCGGCAGCTTGCCAAGCCTTAGCGCGCGTGACTTGAAAAAGATGCGGACGGAGGACGCTGCGAATGACGCATAAAATCTTCCTGGACACGTCGGCGCTTGTGGAACTAATCGGCGGCAGCAGGAAAGGCGGAAACGTCCTAGCCGCAATCAAGGCGAGCCGGGAAGTCCACTCGGGTTTCCTGAACTTGTACGAATTGTGGCATTTGGCGTGCGTACGCGGCGGGGCTGACTTTGCCGACTCGGCAGTGATAGGCGTCAAGAACCACTCAAGGTGTTCTCCGCCGTCGGAGGAAGCCTGCCTGCTCGCTGCAAAACTGCGGAGTGCATACTGCGGCAAGGGCATAGGCGCAGTTGACTTCATTACCGCAGCGAGCTGCATCAAACTAGGCGCCAAACTGGTGACGACCGACCACGACTTTGCGCAAATCAAGGAGCTTGACGCGCAGATACTCTAGCCGCGGCTTTAGGTCCGAACACCACGACGTTAGGCAGCTCCTTGAACGCTTCTGCAAGCCGCTTGCCTTTCCAGTACTACGGCGATAGCTTAAAGGGTCGACTGATGCCGTTCCCAGCGATACACTTCCGCAACCTGGGCTCCAGCGGCCTGCGCGAAAGCAAAATCCCGCCAATCCCTGCAAGCAAACCGTTCGTCACGCAACAGGTAACGCAATAAGCTACAATACCGTCGGCAGTAGAAAAAGCTATTGCGCCGCCGCAGGCGCCGAGGATGACGGCGCAGGCGCTGCCGCCGGTGCGGGTGAGGCCGCTGCAGGTGCCGGCGCGCTTGCTGCCGGCCTTTGCCCGCCGCGCTCGGCCCAATTCGGCCTGCGGGTGTTGTACTGCCGCTCGAGGCTGCGCTCGCGCTGGCGTTCAAGCATGCGCTTCTTCTTCTCGTAAATCCTGCCGTGCTTGCCACAACTCGGGCAATAAGCAACCTCGCGCGAAATGACGCGCGTGTACTGCTCGTCGTACACATCCTTGCGCTCAAGCGGGTTTGAAAGCATCACTTTGTCAATGAAAACTGCCTTGTCGCGGCGCGTGAGGCGGCCACACTTCTCGCACCGCACCATGCGCTCTGCACCCCGATTTCCCATAATGACACCCTTGAATATGCCTTAAAAGTATTGCAAGAATTGGGGTCTGGAAAGTATTTAAACCGCACTATTGCACTCGCGCAAGGGCGCCGCTACGCCTTGCTGCGCTTGTAAGAATTCACGGCATTAAGGCAGTTAACGAGCTTCGCATCCGCAGCCACGAGCGCGTCACCCACGCCAGAAAGCCGCACGCCCGCAATCCCGCCGCCCGGCCCGCTGCCTCCCCGCGGCAAATCCACCGAACTTACAGCGTCGAACAACAAATGCAACTCGACCGGAAACCCCGAGATAACCACCCGGCCTACCAACGCTTCCTCGACGTATTCCACGAATTCAACGCAACGCAATCGCGCGTTACCGCACAAGAACTGTACCGCTCGGAACTGCCAACCAACGCGCGCTAGAAACGGCCGGAACGCGCGCGCGTTCTTGGAGGTATACTGCGAAGATTACGAATCACGCCCAGCCGCACGCCATCCAACCCCACGGCCACCGCGCCGTCCAAGTCAAACAAAGAATTTTGGAACAACGGCCCCAACAACTCTAGCGAATCAACGCGGTTGAACGCCGTGCCTGAGTAAAGCTGCGAGAACGCCGGGAACACCACTACCGGCTGGCCGTCGCGGCAACCGCGCTCGGCGGCAACACGCCGGTTGCCGCGGTTCACGCGCACCTTGCCCAACACCCACGCCTTGCGCAGCCACTTGAAACCCAGCGAGTCGCTGAACTCTACTGCCGGGTGGTTGTTGCCCGCCAGCAGCGTGCCGGCTTGAAACAACTCGGGCGAAGGCCACGCGTGGCCGTGATGCAACCCGAAAGAAACCTTGCCCTCGCGCAACACCACGCCCCCAACCGGCGCAACCTGCAACCCTTCAACCCCTTCAAGCCTCGAATCGTGATTGCCTTTCACCACGAGCACGGGCGCGGCAAACGCAGCAACGAACTCTTGCACCACTCGCCTCTCGCGCGCCTCGAAGCCGCGCACGTCGTGCTTGAAATCGCCCATCACGACTAGCCGCTTGCAGCGTGCCTTGCGCATCAAACCCCGCAACTCTGCCGCAAGCGCTGCCGGCGACGGCGCTATCCTCACGCCCCTGCGCTGCAGCTCGAACTCGAAACCCAAGTGCAGGTCTGCAACCACGAGGTAGTCCGCCACTACGGCGGCAGGCTGCCCTGAAACGAACTTCACGATAGAAGCTAGCGCGCGCGGCAATAAAACCGTTTCAGGCAATCGAAACGGTTTAAGGAGATTGGCGGTTGGTTCAGGAGATTGCCTCAATTGTTTGAAAGCGTTTAAAACTATCCGCACAGTAACTTAGTTATGGCTGGCGAGATTGTGCTTGACCAAGAATCGTTCAAGGCGCTAGCCAGCGGCAAGCGCGTCGCCCTCCTGAAAAGCCTGTTGCAACGCCGCAAGACGGCGAGTGAAGCGGCAAAAGAAGCGGGCGTGACGGTACAGACGGCGAGCGAACACTTGAAGCAACTGGAAGGCGCGGGTCTCGTGCAACGCGCCGAAGACGGCCGCAAGTGGGTGTACTACGAGCTCACCGGCAAAGGTCGCGCCGTGGTAGAGCCGTCGCCCAAAAACTTTCTCGTGCTGCTCGCCTTGTCGGTACTATCGTTCACCGCGGCGTTTTGGAGGACAGCGGCGTACAACCTTCAAACCCAAACGGCAGGCGGCGCAGCCCCCCTTGCCGAAGCGCTGCCTCAAGCGGCGGCGAAAGCCATTGACGCGGCGCAAGCAACGCCCCTCCCGATGGCAAGCCTGCCTGAAGCCGGCGTGAGAATCATTCGCGCAACTGCCGAACCCCTACTGCAGGCGGTGGCAGAACAAGGCCAAGCGCTCGCGCAAGCAGCAGTGCAAGCCGCCACGAACGCGCCCGCTGCCAGCGCGCCTCCCGCCTTCAGCCTCACGCCACTCGAAACCGGCCTTGCAGTTGCAGGCGCCCTCCTCCTCGCGGCGGCAGTGTACTTGCGAGTGAAGAACCAACGCTAAAGCAACCGTTTCTTAAACCAAGGCCGCGAAAACTTCTTGGAACAATGGTATTGCAATGAAACTCTTCACGAAGCCGGCAACCACTCTCGCCGAGTACGGCGCGTTCGCCAGCCTGGGCCGCGCGCTGGCAATGAAACCGAACGACGTTGTCAACGAAATCTCGCTTTCAGGCCTGCGCGGAAAGGGCGGCGCGGCCTTCCCCACCGGCAAGAAAATGAGTTTCGTCGCCGCTGCCAGCGCGGGAGAGACGTTCGTGGTGTGCAACGCCTCGGCGAGCGACCCCGGCAACTGCAAGGACGATTGGCTCGCATCCAACCACCCGTTCGCAGTACTGGAAGGCCTGCTCATCGCCTGCCGCGCCGTCGGGGCGCGCACGGGCGTCATCGCCACCAAACGCAGCAAAACCGCGATAATAACCACGATGACTGGCGCGGTAGGCCAGCTTGAAAAATCGGGCGCGCTGCCGAAAGGCATTACGCTCGAAATAAAGGCAGGGCCGTCGCATTACTTGACTGGCGAGGAAACTTCCCTAGTTAACTTCATCAACGGCAAGCCCGCCATCCCCTCGCGCCGGCCGCCTTACCCCGCGCAAAGCGGCGTGCACGGAATGCCGACGCTCGTCAACAACTGCGAGACGCTCGCCAACCTGCCTTCAATCATCGCCCGCGGCGGGGCGGAGTACGCGAAGACCGGCACGCTGGAAAGCAAGGGTTCGATGCTAATCTGCACTGCGGGAATGGCCGAAAAGAAAATTGTCGAAGTGGAATTCGGCACGCCCCTCGCGGCGGTGGCTGCCGACGCCGGAATCACGGGGGGGTGCAAGGCGTGCTTGATGAGCCCCGCGGGAGGGTTCCTGCCTGCAAGCTTGTTCAACGAACCGCTTTGCCACGAGGCTTTCGCACGCTACGGGGTAGGGTTGGGCAGCGGCGGCGCGATATTCTTTCCCGAAGACTGCTCTATCGTGCGGCAAGCGTTGTTGCTGGCAAAGTTTTTCGGCAAGTGGAGCTGCCGCCAGTGCCCCGCCTGCTGCGACGGGATGGGCGGCGAGGCAGTCGCAACGCTGGAAAAACTGTGCGCAGGCAACGGCAACCCGCAGGACGTCAAGCGGCTGGACGAGCTTTGCAGCGCGACTGAAGGGACTATTTGCGGCCTCGCGCCGGGCGCCGCGCGGATGCTCGCAACCGCGTTGAGGCACTTTCCGCAAGAGTTCGAAGAATGCGCTGCGGGAAAGCCCGCGCCGCAAGGGTTCCTATGGGCAGAAGGGCTGTAAGCCACGCTTTCACTGCGTCATAAGCCGATATAACTCTCGAGTCGTCCAGACCTTGATTCCGAAACGCTTGAGCAATTCAGGCGCCCTGCCGGTAATGTGAGTGTCGTTAGACCAAATCCCGCACTCGTCCACGTTTTGCAGGTCTGCCCCGGCCAGGTCAACACCATCACGCAAGACTGCCCCGACGACATCCGGCTCGTCCAGCGCGCCAGCCCTAGTCATCAAGGCTATGGCTGCGGCAACGAAAGGCAAGTCGTCAGGATCGGCAACAATCGTCTTGGCATCGGAAATGAACGACAGGAATGCCGCCGACGGCAATGCCTTGATAACTTTGCCAAGCGCCGCCAACAGTCCGTTAAACTCTTGAACCGAAATGCCGGCCTTCCTTGAAACCTCGGGCTCGTGCTCCCGGAGTTCCTCGAACATAAATGCCGGCGAATAAAGTTCCAGCGCGGGATGAAACAACAACTCTCGGGACGTTGAATTGCGGACTATCGCGGACACTGCAACGTTGGTGTCCACAACCAGCCTCATACCACCAGCCCGAGCCTGCGGGCTATGCCGCGGTTGACCGTGCGGCCGAGTTCCAAGGCATCCTCGTCAGTCAGCTTGCTCTTGGACGCCATCTTTTCAATGAACTTCAGAGCCTCAATCCGTTCGGTAATAGCGTGCCGGGCGACTTCGCTCCACTTGATTTCGGGAAATGCCTTCATTTCATCAAACACTTCGTCCGAAACAGACAAAGTTATGTTGCGCGACATTCTCGCCACCTCCGCACATAATTAAGTTAATTCGCATATTTAAGCGTTAGGCCTTGTGGTTGCGGCCTCGCGCCGGGCGCCGCGCGGATGCTCGCAACCGCGTTGAGGCACTTTCCGCAAGAGTTCGAGGAATGCTCTGCAGGACGGCAGGCGCCGCAAGGGTTCCTGCGGGCGGAATGGCTGTAAACGCACGCTTCCCGCCCGCCACACCATTATAAATGCCTTGACCGTCTTTTCAAGTGCAGGTGGCCGCAAGGCCGTTTTAATGCCTGCAAGCCCGCAGAAAGGCATTTGATGGAAAGGTGGTTTTAATGCCAGTTAAGGTTGCAATCAACGGTTTCGGCCGCATAGGACGCAATTACTTGCGCGCCGCGCTCAACGACGCGCAGTTCGGCAAGAAGTACGAAATCGTCGCGGTGAACGACCTGGCCGACCCGAAGACGCTCTGCCACCTGCTGAAGTACGACAGCGTGCAAGGAGTCCTCAAAGAGGAAGTGGGCGCTTCGGACAAGTTCATTTTCGTCCGCAGCAAGGAAATCCGCGTGCTCGCCGAAAAGAACGCCGTATCACTACCGTGGAAAGAACTCGGCGTGGACATAGTAGTGGAAAGCACGGGCCTCTACACGAAGAAGGAAGACGCAATATCGCACCTGCAAGCTGGCGCGAAGAAAGTGCTGGTAAGCGCGCCTTGCAAGGGAAGCGTGCGCACGGTCGTGATGGGCGTGAACGAGGAGGCGTACGACCCGACCACAGACGCGGTGGTGAGCATGGCCTCCTGCACGACGAACTGCCTCGCGCCAGTCGCGAAAACGCTGGACGACAACTTCAAGATAAAAACCGGCTTCATGACCACCACGCACGCCTACACGAACGACCAGAAGATACTTGACTTGCCGCACCGCGACTTGAGGCGGGCGCGCGCCGCTGCGCTCTCGATAATCCCGACGACGACCGGCGCGGCTGCAGCGATAGGCGACGTCATACCCGCCCTCAAGGGAAAGCTGGACGGCATCTCGCTGCGCGTGCCCGTGCCTTGCGGCAGCATCAACGACCTCACGGTAGAGCTGGAAAAGGAAGTGACGCGCGACGAGGTGAACGCCGCCGTGAAGGCCGCGGCGCAAACCCCGCGCCTCAAAGGAATACTCGCCTACACGGAAGAACCCATAGTCTCGAGCGACGTGATTGGCCGCAGCGAATCCAGCATTTTCGACGCGCAACTCACCGCAACGGTAGGGGGGAAGGGCGCGCTCGTCAAGACGTTCTCGTGGTACGACAACGAGTGGGGCTACTCCAACCGGCTCGTCGACTTCACGCGCTACGTGATAGACCGAGGCATTTGACAACCAACACAAAGGTGAACCGCTTGGAAAAAATACTCACGCTCGACGACTTCCGCAACTTGCGCGGCAAGACAGTGCTGCTGCGCGCCGACTTGAACAGCCCCCTTGAAAAAAGAAGCATCGTTGGCGGCAAGCGCTTCGAAGCGCACGCCAAAACAATCAGCCTAATCGCAGGGAAGGGCGCGAAGGTAGTTGTGCTGGCGCACCAAGGCCGCAAAGGCGGCAGTGACTTCACGAACCTCGCACAACACGCCAAATTCCTCTCGAAACTATGCAATAAAAAAATCTTGTTCAAACCCGACTCGAGCGTCGTATCCCCCCCCACGCTGGACGCGGTGCGCAAACTCAAGGCTGGCGAGATACTGCTGCTGGACAACGCGCGCTTCCTGGCGGAAGAGGCGGAAGAAAAAACCCCTAGCGAGCACGCGCGCGGCAAGCTCGTCGCGGCGCTCGCGCCCATAGCCGACGTGTACGTGAACGACGCCTTCTCCAACAGCCACCGCAGCCACGAGACTATGGTAGGCTTTCCGGAAGTGATGGCAAGCTGCGCCGGCCCAGTGTTGTGGCACGAGCTCTCCAGCGCCACGCTCGCCCGCGAACAAGCGAAACACCCGGTAGTGTACTTGCTGGGCGGCGCTAAGCCCAACGACGCAATGCGCCTGATGGAATACTCGCTCAAAAACCACATCGTCGACAAGATACTCACTGCCGGCGTTATTGGCGAACTGTGCCTCATCGCGCGCGGCAACGAACTCCCCCCTGCAACGCTGGAGGAACTGCGCGCCGCCGGCCACGACAAGCTCCTGCTGCAACTGCGCGACTTGATTCACGAGTACCACGAGAACATCGAAACGCCGTTCGACTTCGCCTTCCAAGGCGACGAAGGCAAGCGCTTCGAAATGATGCTCACCGCCTGCCACACGGCCGACCGCGCGATAGGCGACGTGGGCATAAAAACCTACCAAAAGTACGGCCGCGTACTCGCCAAGGCGCGCACCATCTACATCAAAGGCCCGCTCGGCAAGTACGAGCTCGAACCCTTCCAGCAAGGCACGCGCCACGTGCTGCAAGCAACCGTAGCCAACCGCAACGCCTACACGATGATAGGCGGCGGCCACAGCGGGTCGGCGTCAGAAAAACTCGGAATACCCCTCACGAAATTCTCTTTCGCATCCCTCTCGGGAGGCGCGCTGGAAGAGTTTATGCAAGGCAAGCCCCTGCCGGGAATAGTTGCGTTGGAAAGCGCGGCCAAAAAGTTTGGCGCGAAACCCGGCGCGAAAAAAATGCCGCAACCCCTCCCGCCCGCGCCCGCAGTGCACAAGACGAAGCAAGCCAAGCTCAAGTAGAACCCCCCCCAACTCCGGGAAGGCGCGCGGCATTGATAAACGCCAGCCGCAAGGCTCGAAAACGATGATTTCCACCGGCAATCCCGGTAACGCCAAAACTACCGGGAATCCCGGTAAAAACGCGAGGTTTATAAAGGCACGTGCCAATAGTAACGCCAGATGAAAATCCATTTTCCCAACAGCGCATTCCTAGGCAACATCGACCCGTTCCTAAAGTCAATTGACGCCAGCAACCCCGACTGCTTGGAAATCACTTTCAACAACCGCTGGGTATCCGCCCACCCGCTGACGCTGTCGATGGTTGCAAGCTTGGGGCTCAGCCTGCGCCAGCGCAATGCCCGCATAACTTGCGAACCCATAGTCGCCCCGTCACGCAACTACCTTATCCGCATGGGCCTGTTCGACTTTCTAGGGCAAGATCCAGGGGCGACGGTAACGGCGCGCGAACCGGCCGGGCGGTTCATACCTTTGACGAACATAACTGACGACCGCGAGTTAAGCCGGTTTATCCAAGAGCTTGCGCCGCTGTTGCACCTTGACAAGCACCCTGAACAAGCCGACGCGATAAAGTACGTGGTAAGCGAACTCGTGCGGAATGTCTTAGAGCACGCCAGTTCAAGCACGGGAAGCGTGGTGTGCGCGCAATACTTCAACAAGACTAACCGCGTTTCAATCGGCGTGGCTGACGCGGGCGCGGGAATACTGACGACTATAAGCAAGGCGCACGAAGTAGCTTCCGACGTTGAAGCCTTGAAACTCGCCCTAACCCCGGGCGTGACCGGCACCACCGCGCGCCCGGGCGGCACCGAAGCTAACGCCGGCGCGGGGCTGTTCTTCGTCAAGTCAATAGCAAAGATAAACCGCGAATTCTTCCTCATCTACAGCGGAAATGCCGCGTACAAGCTCAAGAAGACTCCTGCCGGAAAGAGGATAGCCCTGTTCGGGGAGCCTGATAGGGACGCGCACTCGATGATGCAAGGCCTGCCGTATTGGCAAGGAACGGCCGTAGGCATTGACATCGCACTTGGCCAGACGCAAAGCTTCCAACAGCTGCTCGCTATGATACGCGACGTTTACCGCCTCGATTCCGCGCGCGACAAGATGAAAACAAAACTCAGGAGGGCGACATTCATATGACTGGCGAATACGTCACGGTAATGCTATTCGAGCTTGTAGGCGAGTTCGCCGAGGACAAGAACAAGGCGAAGGAAATACGCGAAGGAACGATACTCCCTGCGATTGAAGAAGGGCGGCTTGTAGTACTCGACTTCGACAAGGTCAACTCTGCAACCCAATCGTTCATACACGCGCTGATAAGCGAAGCAATGCGCCGGAAGGGCGCCTCGGCCCTGGATTTCCTGCGATTCAAGAACTGCAACAGCATAGTGCGCGAGATAATCTCGATAGTAGTCGAGTATATGCAAGCCCCGCCGCAATCGCATAACGGCAACGGCGGTTAACGCAATCAAGTCAAGTAACGCACGTGCTTCACGCTAGGTTTCTTCAACGCGGTGATGAAAACCGGCCACAACTCGGCGCGCAACTCCATCTCGCGGTCGCGCGAAGGCTCGCGGTTCCTAATCGCATTATTCTGACTAAACCGCCTAACCCAATCCTGCTGGTCGAACTTCAGCTCTAGGCACGCGAGGTTCACGGCGTTGTGCGCGGCAATCTCATCGCGCGCAGTCGACGGCAAAAACAGTTTTCTCAACGCCAGTGCAAGATGCCGGCGGCCGTACCAGCCCGGCATGAAACGAAGGAAGTTGTTCAAGTAACGCGCCTTCGTGTGCATCAACAGCTCTTCGCGCGTCTTAGGCCGGCGGCCTTCAGGAAAGCGGCAAAATTCCGCCAAAGTAAACTCGAAACGCTTCGTCACTGCCACCTTCTTTCCTTTCGGAAGCTCGCGCAAGCCAAGCTGCCGGTGCTCTTCGACAGTCAACACTGGTTTGTGCACTTGACCGGAGCGAGCCATAACTTGAGTTTCAACGCCCCGTATTTTAAGCCAACGGTTCAAAGCCAGTCTGCAACGCTTCGTAAATGCCATAACTTGAGTTTCAACGCCCCATATTTTAAGCCCGCGCTTCGTCACGTGGTTATGAGGGGCTTCATCGCCGCGCCGCTGTTGGGCACGATAATCTTCGTGTCGGCAATCCTGTTCGTCACGCACATGACGCAAATGGAAAAAATGCAGGTGGCAAGCATCGTGCGCGACACGTACCACAACACGATAGTCTCCACGCTCGAGAACTACCGCTCCGACTTGGGAAGCCTCTTCGCAGTAAGCGTCGGCAAGGCAATAGAAAAATACTTGAACTCACAATGCTGGACAGTATTTACCATCACGAACCACCCCGGAATCGGCATGGGCGCGTTGGAAATAAAACGCAAGACTTACGGCATCGCGCCCAACGGCTTCCAGCAGGTTAACGCTAAAGGCAACTACGATAATTCCCGCGAGTTCAACTACGACAAAATGCAAGTGCAAAACGCGCTAGGCCAAACGTACTTTTCAAGCACCAGCCCGTTCGCGAAAGAGCAAGATAACAACCAGCTGGATTACCACGAGCTGCGCTACCACCAGTGCGCCGAAGTCCTAAATGTAATGCGTGGCGCCGTGTGCCCCAACGACCCCAAGCACGGCGTGACCGCGTGGCTGTCGGCAACGCGCGGTGGGTACAACTTTCGGGGAATAAACTTCGACGTGGCGAACGACGACCTCGTGAAACAATTCAACGAGAACTACGAATGCGACTTCGGCAACTACGTGATAACGAACTCGCGCTACTTCAAAGCGACCGGCACTTTCACACCGGCGGGCAAGCCCGAATGCAACGGCAACGACGCGATGTCCAGCGAGTACGAATGCAAGTGCATCGACGGGCCGAATGCCAACTGCCGCAGCACAGACAGCACGACGCACGCCGGACAAAGCTGCAGCGGCATAACCGGCACGTTCAAGCAAGGCAAAGGCCAAGATATGTGCGAGCGGCTCGTGGGCGCGTCGCTCTTCGACTGCAAAAACTTCGCCGAGAACCTCGCTCAACCATTCAGGTGCTGCAGCCAGTTCGTACAGAAAGAAAAACTCGATTCCACCGGAAATTACAAGTACGCCGGCAACTGTTGCGACAAGGATACGATAACCGCGCTCGGTAACATTGACAGAAAGGCGTGCTCGCCTGACGGAGTCACGCAACCGGACGCGAACGAGTACGTCGTTCCCGGCTGCGAGTCGGGAACGTTCTACTTGAAGCTCAACGTGATGAGTGACGACGAGCTTTACAAAGCGCTGCCGCGCGTGAGCGCCGCCGACCAGTCCGGCAACCAGCTTGAAGCCAACGCGATTGGCAGCCAAAACTTTAACGTGCACATCAAATACCCGCTGTTCAAGTATTACGACGCGGCGTTCAAGATGTACGCCGCAGTGGCTTACGGCACAGGCGGCAGCACCAACCCGAAAGACGACTTCTTCAAGCCCACCGTCAATATGCGCAAGCAAATCGGCGGCGCGCAAACGCAAAATGACAATGAAGGCATAATTGAAGGCTGGGCGCTCGGCCCCGCCGGAAGCGGAAAAATCACCCCAACCCGCCTGCAAGCTGGCATGGCGCTGACGTCCGCGGTTTACAACAATTGGTACGGCTTCAAGCGCAACAACCCTCACGCGGTGACTGCGGCGAACGCAATGCAAATCGCGCAGCAAACGTTCTTCGACGCGTTCTTCAACCCCGTCAAACAAACGAGCATCTGCAGGCTCGTCAAGCCCGCGCTGGGCGGCGGCTATTGCAACGAGAACCCCGACGCGAACTTGTGCCAAACGCAAATCCAGCTCTCCAGCCCCGGCAGCGGCTACGCGCCGTTGTGCGGCCTCAAACCCGCAACCGGCGTTTACGACGAGCCTTCGCCCGCACCCTCCGCGGCAGACCCCGCCGGAACGGAAAACAAGTTAAGCGCGCTGTTCTTCGGGTCGACAAGTCCGTTCACCCCCGACAAGTGCGACCCCACCGGCCCCGATGTTTATTGCGCCAAGCTGCAGTCGCTCGCATATGACGTTAAACTGCTTGATTACGACCCGACGTTCTTGACTTCCACCGACGGCACGAACACGCCCGACACGTTCCCCAACAACACGTTCTGCTTCTCGATAAGCCCCCAGCACGCCAACCCGGAAGTAACGCCAGGAATATGAAACGCCACAACCAAGCCTGAAGCATTAGGCGCCGCACCAACGCGTTTAGGCACTACGTGCTTGAAACCAAGCGCTCAAGCGGCCGGGCTAACGCCTGAAGCGCCGCACCACTTTAATTCGGCGTATCGGCAGCTCCAACCTTGCCTGCGGGACTATTATAAACGATGGCTCCGAAATTCTTGCGGGCGCGCCGACCGCGCCGGCAGGGGGGAGCATGGGTTTCTTTGAAAGCTTGCGAAACGATTACGAGAACGCTATGGATGACCTTGAAGAGAAAGGCGTTCCCCAACCGCGAATCATAGTGCCGGCAGTCCTCCTCCTGCTGCTGGCGCTAGCCGCGGTTTACGGCCTGCAAACGCTGCAACCCCCGGCAGCCAGCGCCGTTGACCTCACGGTGCAAGTGCTCGACGCGTCGGGCGTGCCGCTGCAAGGCGCGATGGTGAAACTATCCAGCGCCTACGGCGACGCCCTCGCTAATAAGAACACCGGCTCCGACGGCACGGCTTTCTTCAAAGGCGCTCCTAAAGACGCGGAAATCTCGGTGGCCGCGCAAGGGTTTGAAGGCGCGCAAGATTACGTTACCGGCAGGGGGAACGTGCGCATCACGCTCGCGGCGAAAGAACTGCCTCCCGCCTCGCGCATAATGCTCGCGGTGTTGGATGACAAGCGCCAGCCGGTTCCCGGCGCGAGCGTCACGCTCACGGCGGCGGACGGCAAGAGCGTCGCGCTCTTCTCCACTACTAATGCAGTGGGCGTGACTGAAGCAACTGTAAACAAGCTTCCTAACGGCGCGCTCGTCACCGCGTCGAAAGAAGGGTACGAAACCATTTCGCCAGTGCTGCTCACGCTCGACCAGCTGGCCGCAACGCAAAACGCGCCTTTCGCAATCACCCTCACGCCAACGCAACAACCCTTGAAAAAATATGCGACCGTGCAGGTGGAAGTGACTGAACAAAACGGCGCTGCGGTGGACGGCGTGGCAGTAGCGCTCCTCAACCCCCAGACGGGCGGCGTGATTGACGAGATGCAAAGCGAGTACGGCACTGCCGTGTTCGAGAAAGTCGAGTTCGGCCGCAAGTTCACCATTCGCGTGAAAGCCGCGGCCAAAACATTCGGCGAGTACTTGAGCGAGGAACAATCGGCCAACCGCGAGTTCGCAACGATAAGCGTCGTGCTTGAACGCGCGCGCAAAGACAGCGGCGCTGCAACCGCAACGATAACCGTTTTTGATTACGACAACCAACCGGTGGAAGACGCAACGGTAAGCGTGTTCGACAAGGCCACCAACACGCCCGTCGAGAGCGAAGCTGCCACCGACTATCAAGGCAAGCTTGAAGTGGCACTGGCGCCTTCGAAAAGCTATTACGCCACCGCCCACGCTGCAGGCCTACTGCCGGCATTCGCCAACGTAAAATCAGGCGACTCGGTAAAACTCGTGCTGCAAGAAGCGAACGACCGCAACTCTTACGCCGCAAGGATATTCGTGACTGAAGGCAACGCACCGTCGGCAGGCGCGAGCGTGGCGCTGTACACGCGCGGCTTGACTGCACGCGACGGCGCGTTCCTCGGCACTCCCATCGCGGCCACGGGCGCGGACGGGCTGCAAGAACTGCGCATTCCCCAAAAGATTGACGGCAAGCAATACGCCGTAGAGGCGCGCGCCTCGAAAGGCGCGAAGACGGGCGTGGAAAGCGGCTTGGCGAAGGAAGGCCTCTCGCTAAACATTTCCATAACCGCACCCAAGGCAATCGCAATTGTGAATGCCACGGACAAGACTAACGGCCGCAGGCTCGCGGGCGTGACGATGCGCCTCTCGCGGCAAGACAATTCCACCGCGTGCACTACGGCATTGAACGGCTCTTGCACTGCCAGCGTCGAGTCGGGCGAGCAGTACACCGCCGAGTTCACCGCACCCGGCTACTTGAAGCTCACAATCTCCAACATCCGCCTGCAACCGCTCGAGACACGCACGCTCAACGCAGAATTGTACTCCACCGCCGCGCTTTCAGCCGCCAACGCCGAGTTCCTAGGGTTTTACGACGCGCTCGGCAACCGGCTTACCGAACTGGAGAACGCCCAATCGTACAAGGCGCGCTTCAGGCTCGACGCGCCGTCAAGCACGCTCGCAGGATTCTACTTGCGCGTGGGCAAAGCGACAACCGCGGCAGACGATTATGCATTCATCAAAGCGTTCAACGATGCAGGCGCGCCTTACGCCTACTGGGGAGGCGCACACGCCTTCGCCGGGTGTGAGTCTGGCGTGAACGCAAGCTTGTACCAAGACGCGCTCGGCGGGAACGAAACTGCCGCCAAGTGGGTGGAATGGGTTTTCAGCAACGGGCTTTCCGGCAGCCGCGAGTTCGAAGCAATCGTACGCATTGCAGATAATGCCGAGCCGGGCGCAACTGTGGAAGTTGCCTATCGCGCCTACGCCGTTTCCCGCAACCTCCCGCTTTCAAGCCCTGCCGATGCCGACCGCTTGAGCCAACTCCTCGGCAGGCAATCGTTCGCGCCCGCAGACTTCTGCGCCGCGGCGGAAAAGAAGGCGAGCGTCAAAATCGCGCGCAACCTGCTCTCCTGCGGGCAGGACGGCTTGTGCAGCCGCATCACGCTCTCGAACCCCGACGCGGGCACGCGGCACACCAACGGGCTTCCCGTCGAGCTGGGCAAACACCTCGACTTGCAGTACACGCTCTACCACCCTGAAGGCATTTCCAACGTTGAAGTTTCGACGCAGTTTTTCGACGTGGTGTCAAGCGAGTCCAACACTACTGAAGTAATCCTCTCTCCGCAGCGAAAGATTTCGCTAGCCGCCGAGGGCACCGCGCTGCCGGTGAGCACTGAAAGCAACGAGAAGGCCGACGGCACGGTGAAGATGCTCGCCCGCAAGCCAGCGACGAAGGCGCTCGTAGAACTGTCTATCACTATTCCCGGCCGCGACGCGCCAATCAAGAAAACGGCGTACGCGCGCATCACCGGCACGAACTCTTTCGAAAGCGTGGCTGCAAGCGCCTCGCAACTCACGCTCAACACTGAAACGACGCTCGTCATCACGCTGCGCGACGCTATAGGCAAGCCCGTCACCGACGCGAGCGTCTCGCTAGCCGCCTGCTCGGGGCAACCAATTGCGGGCGAGGCGAAAACCGTTGCTGGCGACGGCTCGCGCGGCAAAGGCCGCAACGGCGAGTACTCCTTCCGCATAAAACCCTCGGGAATGGGCGTGCTGGGCGTGCGCGTAGAGCACAAAGATTTCAGCGAGTTCGACTCGTGCGAAACGGGCGACGAGCCGCTCATCGACGTGCAGCCCGGCGAGTTCCTCGCAATCGAACCCGAACAACTCGCGTTTGAAGGCACGTTCACCACGCCCGCTTCGCAAGTGCTGCTCGTGCGCACCACGGCTCCCGTAAGATCGTTCGTCTCCACCGCGGCCTACTGCGGCCTCCAGCCAGCCGCGATGCTGCAGCTCGGCAAGACGTCGTTCACGCTGCAAGACCAACAGCAAGTGACCGTCACGCTCACCCAACCGGCAGTTGCCGAATGCGAAATAATTTTCACGGCAGTCGCGTCGCCGGGAGTTTCCTCCACAGTGAGCGTACCCGTTTCCTTGCACAGCCCCGCACCCATCCCCTCGCCCACGCCGCCCTACCCGCCAATAACTTCCATGGCAGTGCTTCCCGTTGACGAGGAGGGCTTCAGCCAAGGCTTCTACAACCTCGCCAGCCTCGGCAGCGTGACTGGCTGCCGCTTTACGCCGTCAGGCCTCAACCCCCTGCCTGAAGGCAGCGTCACCGCCTCGTGCGCCAATGGCTTCGCCAGCCTGCAAGCCGCGTTCGACTTGGAAGACCCGCAATTGTGCTTCACCAACGACCCGCTCACCGGAAGGCTCACCATCTCGCGCACAGTAAACGGCTACCCCGCGCCTGACGCCGTAGTCGCCGTGAGCGCAAGGCCCACGCAAGAACTCGTTGCCGCAAAACCGTGCGCAACGCCCACCCCAACGCCCACCCCCACTCCTTCCGGCTGCCCGCCAATCGCAACGTGCGCGCCCGGTTACAACGCCGGACAGTCGCAAGCCGCGAACGGCTGCGCGGTTGTCACCTGCACACTCCCGCCGTCCCACTGCACGAATAACGTGAAGGACAGCGGCGAGCAAGACGTTGATTGCGGCGGCAGTTGCGCCGCGTGCCCCGACGCCAACGCGCCCCTGCCGGCGAGCGTGAGGCTCGATTTGGACACAGTCGCCCGAGCGGAAGCGTACTACTCGCTCGCGGCAATTGACGGCGAAGTGACTGGATGCGAAATAGCTTCCCTCGACGCAACCGCAACAAGCCCCACCAACTTCGTTTCCATCGACTCGGCGGCGTGCGCCGCAGGCACGCTCGCAATCACCGCCGACTACGCCGCATTCCCCCACCCGCCAGGCCTCTACCGCAACCTCCTTCAAACAGCCACCATCCGCATCACGCGCCAAGGCGCTGCCGCAGAGACGAGGCCGCTTGCGATAACCGCGCGCAACATTCCCGGAATCCCGCTGGACGCGCCTAGCTGCGGCGACGGACAGTGCCAAGCTGGCGAGACTAGCGTCGCTTGCGCTTCCGACTGCCCCAACCTCGCCCACTGCACTAACGGCCTGCGCGACAGTGATGAAGTGAACGTCGACTGCGGCGGCAGCTGCGCAGCCTGCAGCCCCGCGTCCTACTGCGGCAACGCGCGGCAAGACGCTGGCGAGCGCGCGGTGGACTGCGGCGGCGAGTGCAACGCCTGCACGCCCACGCAACTCTGCACCAACGGGATGCTCGACGGGGACAACACAGAGGACGCCACCGACTGCGGCGGCACCTACTGCACCGCCTGCCCAATAACCTACCCCAACATTCCCTCCTCCATCCGCCTCGAGCTCGACGAAACCGGCCTCGCGGAAGCTTACTACTCACTAGCAAACATCCCCGGCCAAGCGACTGGCTGCGAACTCTCCACGCTCGACACGTCGGACGCGAGTCCCGCAAACTTCATCACCACCGACTGCACGAACGGAGTGGCGCACATCACGGCAGACTACGCCGCATTCCCCAACCCGCCAGGCTTATACCGCAACCTCAAGCAGAAAGCCACCCTGCGCATTGCGCGCAACGGCCAAACGCCAGCCAACCGGCAAATAATCATCACTGCGGAAGGCGTGGAGGGCGCGCCCTTCGACGCGCCCCGCTGCGGCGACCGCTCGTGCAACGAAGGGCTGGAAACTGCTGAAACGTGCCCGCTTGACTGCGCGCTGTCCCACTGCGCGAACGGCGTGAAGGACGAAGATGAAGATGCCGTAGATTGCGGCGGCGCCGAGTGCTCCGCCTGCCAAACCGCCCTACCGCCGCTGCCGTCCTCCATCCGCCTTGAACTCGACCAAACTGCTTTCGCCGAAGCGTACTACTCCGTGCCTTCCGGCGGCAAGCCCACCGGCTGCGAAATCGCGTCGCTCGACAACACTGCAACGAGCATGAAACAATTCACCGCCGTTGACGCATCCGCGTGCGCCGCGGGCGTCGTGCACATTATTGCCGATTACACCGCCTTCCCCACACCGCCGGGCTTGTACAAAAGCTTGACGCACACGGGCACGCTGCGCATCGCGCGGCAAGGACAAGCAGCTGCAACCGCGACCGTGACGGTGGTGGCGCGCAACGTCCCTGGCATTCCCCTCGACGCGCCCCGCTGCGGCGATAAAGTTTGCACGCAAAACGCCGAGGACGAGTACACTTGCCCGCAAGACTGCGTGAAACCCTCGTGCAACGACGGCCTGCAAAACGGTTTGGAGGAAGGCGTTGATTGCGGCGGCAGCTGCGCACGCAAGTGCACGAGCTACCCCGACATTCCCGGAACGGTGGTGTTGAAGCTCAACAACGAAGCAACCGCCACTGCAACGTACTCGCTCAAAAACGCGGTGGGCAACAACTGCGAAATATCATTTTGCGAAGTGAAAAGCCCCTACTCGCCGTTGCAAGACCCCGCGCTGCAAGCCTCCAACTTCGTCACGGTTGACGACGCCGCCTGCAGGACTGGCACCGCGCGCCTCACTGCCGACTATTCGGCGTACCCCAACCTCTACCGCAACTACCGCGGCGGCGCGGCGTTGTACGCCACGTGCACCGACGGCTCGATACACACGCGCATAATCACGGTAACCGCAGAAAACATGGCGTCACTCCCGGCAGACGCGCCTTCCTGCAGCGACGGCGCGCAAAACCAAGGCGAGCAAGCAATTGACTGCGGCGGCCCTTGCACGGCGTGCCCCGTGCCACCTTCCTGCACTGACGGCTTCAAGAACGGCGGCGAGCTAGGCATCGACTGCGGCGGCAGCTGCGCGAAAGAATGCATTGAAAACCTCTACCTCCCCCTCCCCGCGGAAATAAAACTCACGCTAGGCGAAGACGCCTTCGCAGAAGCCTACTACCACACTAACCTCATCTCCGCCAAAAGCGTCGAGTGCACCGGCATCACCTCGCCCTTCAAAGAAACCGACTACCCTGAAGAAGACATTACCAACTTCGTGACAGTCACTTGCGAAGGCGGAGTGGCGCACGTCACTGCAGACTACCGCAACCACCCAGAGTTGTGGCGCGGCCTCGTGCAAGGCGGCTCGTTCACCGCGCGTCCCTCCGACAAGCCTACCGCCGTCAAGACCGTGCGCGTGATAGTAAGCGCAGCAGGCGTGACAGGCGCGCCTTACGCGCGAACCGCTTCGGGAATAGACTCGCTGCCCGCGCGCATTTCGCTCGTCGTCGCCTCGTACCAAACCGGCTTCACGGCAGGCGGCGGTTACGGCGGCTTGGGAATAACCACGCCGAACGCCAAGACGTTCGCCATCAACTTCAAAAACCCTCCCTCGTGCGAACCGGAAGGGCTGCAGTACGCCGGCGCTGGGCTTGACGCTTACGGCGGTTACGGCCGCGCCGGCCTCGGGATGCCGCAAACGTTCGCGCAAACCGCCCTCTCGCCGCAATCCTACTGGCCCGGCGGCGGGCTGCAGAACACGCCGCAAATCATTTACCCCAACGGCTACCCGTACGAATGCCAAGTGCCGCAAGTCCTCCACGCGCCGTGGCTGTGCGCCTCCTGCCGCGACTTCTTCCCCGACCAAGACTGGGCAGTGCCAACGCAACGCCAGCAATACTCGCAAGGCTCGCAAAGCCTCTTCGGCCGAGGCTCGAACTTCGGCCAAGGCTACCCCGCGCAGAGCTTCAACCAGTTCGGCAACGCCCTGCAACCGCAGTACGGCTTCCCGCAAGCTCGCGGCAGCTTCAACACGCCCGCGGCATTCTCTTACAACGACAACTTCCTATCGCCTTACCCCGCATCACAGTTCGGCAACCAGCCTTACGGCTATCCCTCCGGCTACGCCTCGCCCTACTCCGGGATGGGCACGCAATCCCAATACTGGCAAGGCCAACCTTCCGGCATAGGAATGAACGTGCCGCAATCGTGCCTCGCCCCCGCAGTTTGCGGCAACCCGCAAGCGTGCTCGCTCTACTACTGCAAGGCGCAAGTGCTCGGCGGCGGTTACGGCATCGCGCAAGGCGGCCTGCAAACATCCCTCACCCCGCGCGTCGAAGCTTGCACTAACACGCAACTCACCATCTCCGCCAACTACCTTGGCGCAGCGCCGCAATCCGCGTTCGTACAGCAAAACGGCATTACCGTGACTGAAACGCTCGCGAACGGCAAGACGCGCACTAAAACAATCCCCGTCACAATCATCGTGCTCGCCGACCAAGCGAACGCCGCCGGGCAATCTTCGCAGCAAGTGCTCTACTGCTCGCAAGGCATCGCGTCGCAACGCAGCCAAAACGAGCAGCTCGTGCACATCCGCCAGGCGAACGCCGGCGATTACGGCCTGCCGAAAGAAATAGTCGTGAAGCTCAACCCCGCGTCGAAGAAAGGCGAAGCGCACTTTAAAGTGGCGGTTGCCGAACCCAATGGCGATTCACCAACGTTCTTGTGCGACTCGAGCGAGTTGAAGAAACTCCGCAACGGCAACGTGCTTGTTGAAAGGGAAATTTGCGACTCTGACGGCAACATCGACCTCAAGTTCGACTACTCGAAAGAAAGCGGCCTCACCCCCACAGCCAGAAATCAAGTTGACTCCTCCACCCTTACCGTACGCATCAACATACTCGGCCCGGCCAAGGCGCGCGTGCCAGTCAAAATAGTTTGGGACGCCTTCACCCCCTCGGCAATCCCGCTGGTGTTCTGGAAGAAAATCTCGAACAACTACGCGCAGCAAGCGGCAGCGAGCGGCGACGAGGAGGATTCCGAGGAACGCGAGAACTTGGCAGAGTTAGGCAGCGTAATCATCGTGAAGGATCGCAAGCTCGCGCCCGGCTCCTTGGAGTTCACTCTCGCCAGCGCCGCGCCGGCAACCGCCTTGGCCACCGACAGCTCGCTTTCGTTCGCAGGCACGCGCCTCGCGAGCAGCAAGAACATTGCGGCAGCTACCGGCGAAGTGACTCTTCGCAGCGCGAATGAAATGAAGAAACTCCACGTCGCGTCGCTCCTCGCCCCCACGCAAGCGATAGTCAAGCTCAAGGAAGTAAACGGCGAAGAAACAGGCGCATTCGTGCACTACTGGCTCGGCAAGGGCAACAGCCTGCCTCAAGGCCTCACCGCAACGTGCGAGTTGGCCGCGCCAAGCGAGGAGGACGAGTGGATGGCGCTCGCAGGGGAAGAAAACGCGGCGGGAGAAATTCTCGCGAGTGAAGGCGACGACAACACTGCCGGAAAGTTTGCCGCGAAATGCGATGCTGGAAAACTCTCCATCACCGCCAACGGCGTGACGCTTGAAGAGCAGGACATCAAGCT